>PNOJ01000076.1 GCA_013824755.1 Gemmatimonas sp. | reverse complement strand
CCGACGGTCCGGCCCCGGTTCTGCTCCTCCAGCCAAGCCTGCAGCGGCGCGAAGTACGCCAGCATCGCGCGGCTGAGAGGTCCTCGCCGGTGGCCTCGCGCATCAGCTCGCGCCAGTCGCGGGTGGCGCCGGGCTCCAGGATGGTGCGCAGGTAGGCGCCGACCTCCTGGTTGCCGTAGTAGGTCGCGGTCTGCGGATCCCGGTGCAGGATCTCGCGGCAGATGTGGTCGTGGAGCTGGTGGAGGATCACGCTCGACAGGGCGTAGTCGTAGTACTGGGCCGCGTCGTCGTTGATGTGGGTCTTGGTCGCCGCGTCGCACCACTGCTCGCCGCGCGGGGCGGGTGGGGCCACGCCCTGGTAGCGGGCGACGTGCTCCCACCAGCGCGCGTTCATCAGGTCGGCCGCCAGCGGCTCCTCGTAGAAGTCGTGCTCCCAGTGCGTCATGGTGCCGCAGGCGAAGGGCAGGAAGGTGACCGGGCCCAGCAGGGCCTGGTTCAGCAGCCAGCTGATGCGGTCGGGCTCGTCGGCCGCGGCCATCAGGCCGATCTCCTGCAGGTAGGCGGTCTGGCCGGCGACCAGCTCGATCAGCGTGCCGACGCCCTCGTGGAAGGCGCGGTTGGCGCCGGTGCGCAGCACGAACGGCACCTCGGGGTTGCTGTAGGACAGGTAGTAGTAGATGTGGCCCAGCTCGTGGTGGGTCGTCTGCAGCCAGTCGAAGGTGGGCTCGACGCTCATCAGCGAGCGCACGTCGCGGTCCAGGTCGATGTGCCAGGCCGAGGCGTGGGAGTTCTTGGTGCGCGTCGCGCCGTCGGGCAGCGCGAACAGGTCGCTGTTCGCGTGGAACGAGGCGGGCAGCGGTTCGAAGCCCATGCTCGTGTAGTAGCGTTCGGCCTGCTCGATCATCCACCGCGGGTCGCGGCCGGCGACCAGGGCGTCCAGGTCGACGCCCGCGACGATGCCGGGCCAGTCCTGGGCCCACTTGTTGCCGAGCCAGTGGGCCGGGATCAGGGCGGGCACGGGCTCGCCGTAGCGGGCGGCCAGCTCGTGCTTCGCCCAGCAGTGCAGCTGCTCGTAGAGCGGGCGCAGGCCCGCCAGGACCTCGTCCATCAGGGCCATCATCTCCGCCGGGGTCATGCCGTACTCGCTGACCTCCATGCCGAAGTACGAGGAGTGTCCCATGCTGCGCGCCGTCTCGTTGCGCAGGTCCCGCAGCTCGACCAAGCCGTCGCGCAGGGTCGGGCCGATGGCCTTGCTCGCCTCCCAGTAGGCGCGCCGCTCGGCGAGGTCGCGCGAGTCGGCCAGCTTCGTGGTGATCTCGTTGGAGTCGGTGGGCCGCGCCGTGCCGTCGGGCAGCGTGACCGAGAATTCGTAGCCGAACAGGCGCTCGTTCTGCGCGGCCTCGGCGCGGATCAGCCGCGAGGTCACCTCGGGGATGGTGCCGGGGAACTTGGCGGCGTTCAGCAGCACGTACTTCAGCTGCTGGCGCTGCACGAAGGTCAAGTCGTCGCGCTCCAGGTAGGCGCGGGCCTTCGCGATCAGGCCGGCCTCGCCGAGGCGGGCGGCGAACTCCTCCTCGGCGGCGACGCGCGCGGCCGAGGTGGCCTCGCCGACGTCGACGTTGGCGTCCCAGCGCGCGCCCTCGGCCCGCTGCCAGAGGTCGCGGTACAGGACGTTGTAGTCGGCGAGGAAGGCGTCGAGGTCGTCGGCCGGCTGCTTGCAACCGGTCAGGGCGACGGCGGCGAGCAGGGCCGCGAGAAGGAGAAGGCGCGACAGGTACATGGAGGCCTCCCGGGAGCGTTGGGGTTGCCTTGGGAGGTTACCAGAGATCGAAGCGTGGGAGAAGGCACGATGGCCGGCAGTGCAATTGAGCGATCATGATGCCCGTCCCTGATGTCAGGGACGGGCGGTACATTCGTGCAAAAATGGCAGGCCTGCTCAGCGGGCCAGAGTGATCTTGCGCGTCTCGCTGAAAGCGCCGGCGCGCAGGCCCAGGAAGTAGACGCCCGAGGGCAGCGAGCGGCCGGCGGCGTCGCGGCCCTCCCAGGCGGCGACGTGGCGCCCCGCCGGGAGCGGGCCGTCGGCCAGGACGGCGACCTCGCAGCCGCGTGCGTCGAACACGGTCAGGCGGCAGGCGGCGGCTTCCGGCAGGACGAAGGCGACCTCGGTGCGGGGGTTGAACGGGTTCGGGCTCGCGGCCAGCAGGCGGGGGTGCGGGGCGTCGCCGGCGCCGGTCTGGGCGTCCGGGTCCACCGTCACGGTGACGGTGAGGTTGCTGGCGGGGTTCAGGACCGCCTCGACGTAGCACACCGCGACCGGCCCGGTGTCGTCCACCTGCACAAGTGTGCCGCCGGTGACCAGGAAGCCGGGAGCGTCGGCGGGCATGTTCACCTTCACCAGCGCGTTGTGGAAGCGCTCGTTGTACCCGTTGTGGACGAGCACCGACACGGTGTCCGACGTGCCGCTGTTGTCGGGCGTGAACGCGGTGGTCAGGTTGCCGCCGGTGTAGGCGTCCAGGGTGGGGCGCACGTCGAACTGGCCGCCGGACCAGCGGATCACCCGGAACGGGTGGTTGGAGCCGCTGGCGTTGTCGGTCGAGACGTCGTAGGGCGCGGTTGCATCGTCGGTGTCTCTGTGGATGTGGCCCCACAGGTTCAGGTCGATGTTCAAGGCGGACAGGTTCAGCTCGCTCTGGAAGTCGTAATGGCTGAACAGCACGAGCGCCTCGCTGGCCGAGGCGGCCCCGACCTCCTGCTGGAGCCAGGACACCTGGGCGTTGGTGTAGCTCTCGGCGCCGTAGTACTCCGTGCGCCACGCGTCGTAGTTGTCGTAGGCCTCCAGGCCGACGAAGTGGACCGGGCCGTAGTCGAAGGCGTAGTCCTGGGTGCGGGCCGGCGCGCCCGCGGGCGGGTTGCCGAGGCGTCGCCAGCCGAAGAAGCGCCACCAGTCGCGCCGCGCGGTGCCGTCGCTCGGGGGGGTGCTGTCCCAGCCGCCGAGGTCGTGGTTGCCGCCGGTCAGGAACACCGGCACTTCCGACTCGGCGAGCAGCTGCTGGGCGCGGCTGTAGTAGCGCCGACTGAGGTAGTCCTCGAGCTCGCCCTCGTTGACCAGGTCGCCGGTCAGCAGGATGAACTCCGGATTGATGATGGCCACGTCGTCCAGGATCGTGCGCAGCCCCACGCTGGTGGTGCTGTCGGTCGCCGCGCCGCTCTCGTAGTAGTAGAGGTAGGTGGGCAGGTGCGTGTCGGTGATGTGCACGAAGGTGAAGTCGGTGCGCCACTGCGGCAGCACGCGCACCGCGTGGCGGGCGCGGTCGTCGATCCCGCCGGAGGCGGTGACGCGCAGGTCGTAGAGCTCGAAGACCGGCACGTCGGGCACCGCGGCCGCGATGGTCCACCAGGTGGTCGTGGCGTCGTAGGCGGCCCCGACGATCGTCAGCGGGATCTGCAGCGCCCCGTGCTCGAGCCGTGCCGTCCAGCCCGTGGTCCCGACCGGGGCCACGCAACTGATCACCAGATCCTGCCCCGGCAGCACCAGCGAGGGGAGGTTGACGAGCGGGCGCTGGATCACGGTCAGCGTGTCGGCCAGCGTGTAGGTCTGGGCGCCCGCGGCCGAGGAGATCAGCAGGCAGGCCAGCAGGGGGGCGAGCTTCGAATGCATGAGAACTCCCGGGAGGAAGAATTCCGTCACATTTCCTCAATTATGTCACAATACGGTCAAATTCGCAACTCCGTAGATCTGGGTGAGGGGCGCGCGGCGAGTGCGGTCGGTCATTCCCGTTTTCAGGTCGTCACGAATTCCAGTCCGTGGACCTGCGGGATCAGGCCGGCGCGGTGGGCGCGGTCGAGGAGTTCGCGGATGGCCGCTCGCCCCTTGTCGCCGTAGTCGAGGGTCCAGTGGTTGACGTACATGCCGACGAACTCGTCGGCGAGGGCGACCTCCATGTCGCGGGCCCAGCCCAGGGCGTAGTCGAGGGCCTCGGCGCGGTGCTCGAGGCCGTAGCGGATGCTGGCCTCGAGGATCCGCGCGATCTCGGGCATGCGCTCGCCGTGGCGCTTGTGGATGGTGTTGGCGCCCAGCGGCAGCGGCAGGCCGCCGGTCAGGTCATCCCACCAGGGGCCCAGCTCGAGGCAGCTGTGCAGACCCTGGTTGCGGTAGGTGAGCTGCCCTTCGTGGATGATCAGGCCGGCGTCGTGCACGCCGGCGGCGACCTCCTCGATGATGCGGTCGAAGGGCACCACGACCGGTTCGAAGTCCCCGATCGCCAGGCGCAGCTCCAGGTAGGCGCTGGTCATCAGTCCCGGCACGGCGATGCGGCGGCCGCGCAGGTCCGCCGGCGCGAGGGGCTCGCGGGCCACGACCATCGGGCCGTAGCGGTCGCCCATGCTGGCGCCCGAGGGCAGCAGGGCGTACTTGTCGGCCACGTAGGCGTAGGCGTGGACACTGATGGCGGTGATGTCCAGCTCGCCGCGGGTCGCCCGCTCGTTCAGGGTCTGGATGTCCTGCAGGACGTGCTCGAAGCGGTAGGGCCCCGTGTCGATCTTGCCGCGGGCCAGGGCGTAGTGCATGAAGGCGTCGTCGGGGTCGGGGGAGTGGCCCAGGGTCAGGTTCACGGTGGCGCTCATGGCTCTCCTCCAGGAGTGACGCTGCTTGTCGCCGGCGGCCGCTTCCGATATCTTCGGAGCGACGGCCAAGATAGCACCGAAGCCGGGCGCGTCGAAGGAGAAACCCCGTGAGAGCCGCCAGCGCGATGATCGCCGCCCTGCTGCTCGCCGCCGCGCTGCTCGACTTCGAGCCGGCCGCGGCCGAGGGCGTGCCCGAGGGGCTCTGGACGGCCCGCGGCCAGGAGACGTACCTGCTGCGGGGCGGGGAGTCGGTGCAGTTCCGGATCGAGTACCCGCAGATCCCGGTGCGGGCCTGGCGGCTGACCGTCGACGGGGACCAGCTGCTCTGCCACGTGAACGTGCTGCGCCTGGCGGATGGCTCGCTGCTCTACCAGCAGAACGACGAGTCCCACCACGAGGTCCGCGTCCCCTGGGGCCGCGACGAGGCCGTCGCGGTGACGATCACCGCCGACCTGTCCGGGGGCGGCGTCTTCACGGTGAAGTTCCTGGGTCCGCCGCCGGACGAGACACGGCAGGCCTACGGGTACGCCATGAACCGCGGGCTCGAGGCGCTCGAGAGCGGGGACCCCGAGCTCGCCGAGGCGCGCTTCGCCGAGGCGGCCTTCCTGGGCGAGGACGCGGCGGCCGCGGAGCTGATGCTGGCCGGTCTCGCGAAGAACCGCGGCGAGGCGGAGACGGCCGCGGCGCACCTGGACCGGGCGCTGGGCCACCGGCTGCCGCCGGAACTCGCCGACGTGGAGCGCGAGCTGCGCCGCCAGCTCGACGTCGTGCGCGTCCACGGCTCGCCGCTGCTGGCCGACGCCGACGCGATGCTGGCCGCCGGCGACACCATCCGCGCCGAGCGCTTCTGCCGCCAGGCGTTGGCGGAGCCCGACGCCACGGCCTGGACACTCAGCGAGGCGCAGCGCCGCCTGGGCCGGATCCTCCAGGGACGGGGCGACCGGTACGGCGCCCTGGAAGCCTTCGACGCGGCGGTGCGCGGCGCCGCCGACCGCGGGCAGAAGGCGCTGGGCGCCTTCGACCTCGCCCGCCTGCACCTGGCGTTGGCCAACCCCGGCCAGGCCCGCGCCGCCCTGGACCTGGCCCGCGGGCTGGGTCTTCCCGGAGACCTCGACCGCGAGGCGGACGCCCTGCTGCGGCAACTGGACCTTGAAGGAGGCCCCTGACATGGAGGTCCGACGCGACTGCCTGCACTTCCGCGGCGACCGGCCCTGCGCGCCCCACAAGGAACGCGGCGTCCACTGCGAGGGCTGTCCCGAGTTCACGCCGCGCTGCGGGCGCATCCTGCTGATCAAGCTGGGCGCGGCGGGCGACGTCGTGCGCACGACGCCGCTGCTCGCGGCCCTGCGCCGGATCTACCCCCGCCACCTGCTCACCTGGCTGTCGTACTACCCGGAGCTGGTGCCGGCATCGGTGCCGGACCGGCGCCGCTTCGACGCCGCCTCGATCGTCTGGGCGCGCAACACCGACTTCGACCTGATCATCAACCTGGACAAGGACCCCGAGGCCTGCGCGCTGACGAGCGAGTCGCGTTCGTCCCGACGGATGGGCTTCACCCTGCGCAACGACGGTTTCTGCCAGCCCGCGGTGCGCGAAGCCGCGCGGGACAAGTTCCTGACCGGCCTGTTCGACGATCTCAGCCGGGCCAACACGCGGTCCTACCTGCAGGAGATCTTCGCGATCTGCGGCTGTGAATTCGCGGGCGAACCCTACGAGCTGGACCGCCCGGCCGCGCCGCCGCGCCTGGAGTCGCCGGCCGGACGCGCCCTGGTCGGCCTGAACACCGGTTGCGGCGGGCGCTGGACCAGCCGCCTGTGGCCCGAGGAGCACTGGGCGGACCTGGCGACCCGGCTGCGCGAGGACGGGCTGGGCGTGATGCTGCTGGGCGGTCCCGAAGAGGACGCGCGCAACCGGCGTCTGGCCGAAGCCACCGGGGCCTACTACCCCGGCACCTTCCCGCTGGACGGGTTCGTGGGCGTCATGGACCGCTGCGACGTCGTCGTCTCGGCGGTGACGATGGCCATGCACCTGGCGATCGGTCTGGGCAAGCGCCTGGTGCTGCTGAACAACATCTTCAACCCCGCCGAGTTCGAGCTCTACGGCCGCGGCGAGATCCTCGCACCCGAGAAGGCCTGCACCTGCTACTTCGCGCCGCGGTGCCGCGAGAGCGAGCCCTGCCTGCCGACCCTGCGGCCCGGGACCGTGTTCGCGGCGGTGCGGCGACAGGCGGCGGCGCGATGAGGATCGGCCTGCTGGGCCCGGCCCCCCCCTTCCACGGCGGCATCGTCACCTGGCTGGCGATGCTGCACCGCGCGCTGGTCGCACGCGGCCACGAGGTGCACTGGGCCGGCTTCCGCCGCCAGTACCCCGACCGGCTCTTCCCCGGCCGCAGCCAGACCGGCGCCACGGCGGCCTGGATGCCGTCGCCCGACTCCTGCCGCTTCGTGCCCTGGGATCCCGTGAGCTGGCGCCGCACCGCCGACGACCTGCTGGCGTTCCGGCCCGACGCGGTGGTGATGAAGTTCTGGCTGCCCTTCTTCGCCCCCGGCTACTGGGGCGTGGCGCGCCGGCTGCGGGCGCGGGGCGTGCGCGTGGTCTACGTGCTGGACAACGTGGTCGCGCACGAGCGCTACCCGTTCGCGGGGCCGCTGTCCCGGCTCGCCCTGGGGCAGGGGGACGCGTTCGTCGCGCAGAGCGACCAGGTGCGGCGCGACCTGTTCGCCACGGCGCCGCGCACCGACCCGGCCCTGGTCGCCGACTGCCCGCATCCGGTCTACGACTTCGGCGTGCCCGGCCGCCCGCGCCGCTCGCGCGCGGAAGCCCGCGCCGCGCTCGGCCTGCCCGCCGGCGGGCGCGTGGTGCTCTACTTCGGCTTCATCAAGGCCTACAAGGGCGTGGTCCACCTGATCGCGGCGCTGCCGCGCCTGCGCGAGCGCTACGGCGACGGGGTCCGCGTGGCGGTGGTCGGTGACGTCTACGGCGACGGCGAGGTCTACGCCGCGGCGCGGCGCGCGGCCGACTGCGAGGGGATCCTGGTCTGGCGCGACGGCTACGCGCCGGACGAGGAGGTCGAGGACTGGTTCCTGGCCGCCGACGTCGTCGCGTTGCCCTACGTGTCGGCCACCCAGAGCGGCATCGTCCAGATCGCCTACAACTATGATCTCCCGGTCGTGGCCACGAGCGTGGGCGGCCTGCCCGAGGTCGTGCTCGACGGCGAGACCGGCTACCTGGTGCCGCCCTCCGATCCGGACGCCCTGGCCGCGGCGCTGATCCGCTACTTCGACGAGGACCGCGCGGGCGCCTTCTCGGCCGCGGTGGCGCGCGAGAAGGCGCACTACTCGTGGGACCGCATGGCCGAGACCGTGGAGCGGGCCGCGGCGGGGCGCTCGTGAGCGTGCCGCGGGGCGAGCGGCGCCTGGTGCTGCTGCTGTTTCTGGCCACGCTGCTGGTGCGCCTGGCCGCCGTGGCCGTCATGCTGAAGCTGGACGCGCGCCCCTCCTTCGACGAGTACGGCTACGACCGCCGCGCGCAGGGATGGCAGGCCGTCGCCGACGACCTGTCCCGCGGCGCGGTCGTCCCGGAGCACTGGCGGCAGGCCTACGACCGCGGCTTCCAGCCGCCGCTGCACCCCCTGCTGATGAGCACGGTCTACACGGCCGACGGCGCCGGCGCCGCCCGCGCCCGCGCGCTGTCGGCGCTGTGGAGCGCGCTGGCGACGCCGCTGGTCTACCTGATCGCGCGCCGGCTCGCCGACCGCCGCGCCGCGGCGGCCGCCGCCTGGCTGCACGTGATCTACCCGGCGTTCTCGTTCTTCGGCGCCTCGCTGTGGGCCGAACCCCTCTACATCCTGCTTTTATTGGGAGCCTGGGAGAGGGCGTTGGCGGCGCGCGACGTCGCCGGAGGCGAGGCCGGCGGGCGCACGCAGCTGCGCCGCGCCGCCACCGCCGGCCTGGCCCTGGGCCTGCTGGCGTTGACGCGGCCGGCCGGCCTGCCGTACCTGCTGCTGCTGCCGCTCGCCTTCCTGGGGCCCCGCCGCTGCTGGCCCGGCCGCCGGCGCGCGACCGGCGTCATGGTCCTGGTCGCGGCGCTGACGGTGTTGCCCTGGGAGCTGGCGTTGTGGCGGCAGGAGGGACGCCCGGTCCTGCTGGCCACCGGCACCGGCTTCAACCTGGCGCTGGGCAACAACCCGCTGATCGCCGACGGCGAGGGGGCCACGTGGCTCGGCCCCGAGACGCACGTGCGCCTGCGTCGCGAGGTCGCGGGCTTCGCCGCGCCGCGCGGGCAGACGCCGGAGGCGGCGATGCAGGCCTACGCGCTGGACCAGGTCTCCCGCGACCCCGCCGCCGCGCTGCGCCGCGTCGTCGAGCGCGCGGGCCTGCTCTGGTCGGGGGACGCGTTCACGGTGCGCCACCTCGTGCACGCGGTGGTGCGGCCGCAGCCGCTGCCCCTGGTCGCGGTGATCTGGACGCTCACGTTCGCGGCCTACCTCTGCCTGGCGGGCCTCGTGCTGCGGGGCCTGCTGATCCCAGACCGCCTGCGTCACCGCCGCGCCCTGCTGCTGCTGACTTTCGCCGGCTCGGTCGGGCCGCTGCTGACGGTCGCCTTCTCCCGGTTGAACCTGCCGTTGCTGGCCTTGCTGCTGCCGGCCGCCGGCGTGGGCTGGACCCACCGCGCGCAGCTGCGCTCGCGGTCGCGTCGCCTGCTGCTGGGCGGGCTGGTCGCCGGCACCGCGACCGTCGCGGTGGCGACGCTGCGCCCGGTCATCGAGACGCAGCTGATGCCGTCGGCCTGGGCCCGGCCCGTGGTCGCGCCGGTGGCCCGCGCGGTGGGGGCGGAACCGGTGTTCGGCGACATGGTGGAGCTGATCTACAGGCCAGCGGACGGGAGCCGGCCCGATTCGCTGCGGGTCGAACCAGCGCCGGGAACGAGCCTGACCGTGCCGCTGGACGCGCCCGGCCGCTGGACCGTGTCGGTCCATCCCGGGGTCCCCTGGCAACGCGGCCGGCTCGGCCTGCGCGCCATCCCCGGTTCGATGGAGATCGTCGTCGACCCGGTCCGCGCGGATCTGTGGTGGGTGGATCAGGACCTGTCGGTCCTGGGTTTCCCCGGCCTGTCGATGCGCTGGCAGGGGGGCGCCGCCGCCTACGACCACGTGGAATAGACCCGCAACACCTTGAATCAAAAATATTTGTCCATCCGGCGCCGCCCAGCGTTAAGATTGTTGTGGAATTAACCGAATCAGACAATAAATTGACAGGCGGATGTCTCGAACCGCGATCCGGGCCGGCGATGACGATCAGAACACTGAAAACCAGACTGGCCAAGGGCCTCAGCGTCCATCTCGGGACGGCCGAGTGGGAGCCGTTGCTCGACGCGGTCCACGTCGAGGAATCCCACGTGACCGGCGCGGGCGGGCTGCTGCGCCTGATCCGCATCGGCGAGCTCTGGGCCGTGGTGGAGTCCTACGAACTCGGCAGCCAGGACATCAAGGCCTTCGACGATCGCGCCACGGCGGCCGCCCACCTCCAGAAATGCCTGCTCCCCTACCAGCACTACTGGCTCGGCTACGGCTGAACGCCCGGCTGTTCCTGCTCCTAGTCTAGGGGCAGCCGCGAGTCGCCGGACCGCCGTCCGTCCGGCGCGACTGTGCTATGATCATGGGCGGCGTCCCGGTCCTCCACCGTCACCCACGGAGCGTCTCATGCCCCGCAACACCGTCGCCATCGCCCTCGCCGCCGCCGCCGTCGCCGCGCTGGGATTCGCCCCCGCCGCCGCCGCGATCACGATCGGGCCGGGGCCGTCCCTGGGCACCGACCTCGCCGGCACGACCTGGTACGAAGACCTGCAGGACTGGACCCACGCCGACCTGCGGGCGCTCGACGAGCACGGCGACGTCGCGGTGTGGAGCGACGGGCACGACACCGGGCGCGACCTCGTGGCGTTCAGCTCGCGCATCGAGGGGGACCAGGTCTACCTGCGGGTCGACTTCTTCGACCTGAACGAAGGCTGGTCCGGGAACCTCAACCTGTACGTGACGGTCGACTGCGCCCTCGGCGGGGCGGAATGGCTGCCCGATTACCTGGACGTGCGCACGGACCACCCGTGGGAGATCTGCCTGGCCCTGTACGCCGCCGGCGACGTGGCCGGCACCACCTACAACCTCTACGACAGCGGCTACGGCACGGGCTGGAATTCCTGGTTCGGGGGCAGCTCGTGGCGGGCGGACCTCGACGCGGTGGAGCTGAGGGTGCCGCGCTCCCTGCTGACGGCGGCCGGCTGGAACGGCACGTCGGCGGTCGCCTTCCAGGTCGCCACGGCCAAGGACTTCGCCGAGGGGTCGTGCGCGGGCGGCGGCGCGTCGAGCGATCTGGCCGACGCCATCGTCGACGACGACCGCGGCTGCGGCGACGGCGTGCTCAACGGCGCGATCATGTCCGACGCGACGGCCGGGCGCGTCCAGTACGCGTCGGTGGCGCACGGCAACCAGTCGCTGAACCGGGCGTCCGAACTGCGCGTCCACGTCTACGACCCGCCCGGCAACACGGGCATCAGCGGCGGCACGGGCTTCGTGCGCACGCTGGACACCCACCGCATCTTCGGGGTGCCCCTGAACGTCCACGCCAGCGGCACGCTGCTGTCGGGGCTGCGGTGGTCGCCGGCGCCGGGCGGCGCGAGCGACCCGAGCGACGGCCCGTCGCTGTTGGCGGAGATCGGGCGCTTCGCCGACACCGACCAGCAGGACCGTCCCGGCGCCCTGATCGGCGGCGTGTTCGCCGAGCACATCCTGCCGTACTTCGAAGGCGCGGCCAACGCGGCCAGCTTCGCGGCGGCCGACAGCCTGCACGCGCGGATGTTCGGGCTGACGCCGTCGTCGCTGAAGGTGATGCACGTGCCCGAGCGCGTGATCCGCTCGCTGCCGACCGGCCTGTCGCCCCTGGACGGGTTCACCTTCGCGGACGTCCTGGACGCCGGCTACGACGCGACCTACCTGGACGCCGCCGCGCACCTGCACCGCTGGTTCTACCCGACCGAGAGCCTGTGGCCCGACGCCGCGTACCGCCACAAGGCCCACCGGATCAACGGCGTGCTGTGCTGGATGATCAACCACCGCGAGGACGCCACCAAGTTCTGGGTCCAGGACGGCGGCCTGCACCTGGACGCGCGCGCCAGCCTGCTGGAGAAGGCGCTGTCGGGCGACCCGCAGCTGGTGCTGGTCTTCGACGACTGGGAGGCGCTGGCGGGCAAGAGCTTCGCCGCGGTCTCGGGCCAGATGGTCCCGAACGACAACCCCAACCTCTACCAGCAGACCGTGCGCTGGCTGGCCAACCACCCCTGGATCGAGCTGGTCACGCTGGCCGACATGACCGCCCGCGCGCAGCAGGCGCCGGCGTCGTGGGTGATCGACCACGGGCAGCGCTCGGACCTGGACATCACCACGTACCACTGGCTGCAGCACGCCTGCGAGGACAGCTACCACAACTGGTATTACAACGACGACGGCGGGGTGGCGGGCAACGAGCAGAGCTTCTACGACCTGGTGCCGGTGATCTCGGGCGAGCAGGGCGACTACCGCGCGCGCGGCGTGGGGCCGTGGGCCGACGGGCCGGGACTGCCGTCGCAGAAGCACTTCGGCGATCTGAACACCCCCGGCACGCTGCTGCACGACACCTGGCAGGCGATCGCGGCGATGCCGGAAGGCGAACTGAAGCTGCTGGCCGAGGCGTCGTTCTCGGCGATGATCTACGAGACGGCATGGCACGAGGAGGACGCCACCGACTACAGCGACAGCGACGGGTTCGGCGACTGGCTGTACCCCGACGCGAGCTGGGACGGGCTGAGCGGTTGGGCTCTGCGACTCCACAACCACGCGCGCGACGCGGTGGCGCTGTCGCTGGCCGCGGCCTGGGGCGACTCGCTGCGCGCGGTCTGCTGGCCTCGGGGGCGGCGACGCGGTGCTACCGCGTGGACGCCGACCTGGACGGCGAACTGGAGGTCGTGCTGCGCAACGGGCGCGCGTGGACCCTGTGGCAGGCGCGCGGGGGGCGGTGCCTGCTGGGCGTGCAGTTCAACCAGGCCCGCGACGACGCCGTGGTGCTGATCGGCAACCCGCTGACCAATCCGAGCGCGCCGGGCGAGGAGGAGTACGCCGACGGGCGGGCTTCGCGCTGCAGCGGCTACAAGGTCATGAACGGCGGGTACGCGGACCAGGTGTTCACGCTGACGCCGGCCGGCGGGAGCCTGGTGGCGACGTCGCCGGACGGGCTGGTGCAGATGACGCACGCGCTGGCCGGCGGGGCGACGGCGCTGGCGACTTCGGTGCAGGAGGCGGCGGCGGGGCCGCTGTACGTGCGGCTGGGGTTGAGCCCGGACCCGCGGCGGCTGCTGATGGACGGGCACGCGGCGCTGCACCGGGAACACGATGGGGCGACGCCCGAAACCTCGGACTGGTACACGCTCTACGCCGGAGAGCCGGGCTTCGCGGCGCCGCAGGTGACGGTGCGGCGCGGGGGGGCGACGTTCGTGGCGAACCCGCTGAACGCCGGGGCGGATCGGCGGGATCTGGCGCTGACCGAAGAGGTCGAGCTGGCGGGGGACGGCGTGTTCGGGTTCTCGGTGGAACTGGGATTCGCGCCGGAGGGGGAGGCGGTGCGGGAGGAGGCGTCGCCGGCGGCGCCGATCCGCGGGTTGACGATCTCCCCGAATCCGTTCAACCCGCGCACGAGGATCGTCTTCGAGCTGGCGTCCGCGGGACCGGTGCGCGTGCAGGTGCTGGATCTGGCGGGCAGGCTGGTGCGGCGGCTGGCCGACGGCGAGCGCCGGGAGGCGGGGCACCTGACGGTCGACTGGGACGGCGCCGACGATGCGGGTCGGGCGGCGGCGGCCGGCGGGTACGTGGTGCGGGTCGAGGCGGGGGGCGGGCAGGCCAGCAGGGTCGTGCTGCTGGTGCGGTAGGCGGCGGCTGAGCCGGTGCACTTCGCGGGCTTCGCGAGGTGTCGTGTTGTCGAAGTGGCCGGGCTCGTCGGGCATCACAGCCTGCTACACGGCGATCCTCCGGGGATGCGAAGGGATCAGAGGTGGAGATCAGCTTCCTCACGCGTCCCGGCTGTGCGAATGGTCCGCTGATGGCGGCGCGGCTGCGCGCGGCCATCGAAGCGCACGCCATCGAGGCGACGGTCACCATCATCGACGCCAGCACCTTGCCCTCCGAGGACGAGCGTACCGGGTATGGCACCCCGACCGTTCTCGTTGCCGGTCGTGATCTGTTCGGACACTCGACGCCGGGAGCAGCCGCACCCACCTGAAGGCTCTACCCGGGCGGAGTTCCGTCGGAGGTCGAGATCTCGAGGTTGCTGGAGCAGCGATGCGCGGAGTAGGGTTGCGGCAACTTTCTGACGGCGGCCAACAGGATTGCGAGGTGGACCGTGGCTTCTCCTAGCGGCGAGCGCGTGAGGGTCGAGGTCATCGGGATCATGGGCGCGGGCACCTGCTCCTCGGGCCTCCACGAGGTCGGCCAGTCCTGGGTCGTCGACGATGCCGTCGTCCCGCAGGGCATGTGCGGCTACGCCTACAACGCCATCAACCCATTCATCATGGCCCTGCGCTGCGGCGGCCGGTTCCCGTGGAAGGACGAACCGGTGGCGACGGTGTGCTGCCCGGATGCGGACAATCCCGTCGTGTTCCGGCTCAGCCTCGACGAATAGACCGCACCTGCCCCGGGATGCCGGGCGCCTTCCCGACCGCAGATGGCTTGCACTCGTGACGAACGGACAGTGAAAGCGAGGAGATCATGGCGGCTGATATGGGAGCGGTTCGTCGCAGGAGCGGGTTCGCCGGCAAGCCGGTGGCGGGACGAACGTGGATCCTGGCACGTTGCCTGGCGATCCTGGTCCTCGCCGCGGGAGGTGCGCAGGCCCAGACGGAATGGCCGCGCGTCGTCCCGTCCGGGGACGGCGTGCCGATCGCCTACGAAGTCTGCGGCACCGGGGAACCGACGCTCGTGTTCGTGCACGGCTGGAGCTGCGACGCCCGCTACTGGCGCGCCCAGGTGCCGCAGTTCTCGATGCATCATCGCGTGATCACGCTGGACCTGGCCGGCCACGGCCACTCCGGCGCCGCGCGCGAGCGGTTCACGATGGCGTCCTTCGGGCAGGACGTGCTGGCGGTGGTGGAGGCGTCGGGCAGCCGCAGCGTCATCCTGATCGGTCATTCCATGGGAGGCTCGGTGATCGCGGAGGCCGCGCGCCTCATGCCGGACCTCGTCGTGGGCCTGATCGGCGTGGACACCTTGGAAGACGTCGAGTACCGGATGTCGCGCGAGGAGCTCGACGGGATGCTGGCCCCGTTGAAGGCCGATTTCCGGACCGGGAGCCGGGGCTTCGTGGCCGGGATGTTCGCTGCCGACACCGATCCCGGGCTGCGCGAGTGGATCCTGACAGACATGTCGAGCGCGCCGCCGGCCGTCGCCCTGAGCGCGATGGAAGAGATGATGATGCAGTACGTCACGGGAGAAGCGGCCGCGGTCTTCGATGCGATCCGCATCCCTGTCATGACCATCAACGGCGAGCTGTGGCCCGTCAACGTCGAGGCGAACCGGCGCCACATGGTCGCCTACGACGCCGTGATCCTGAAGGGCGCGGATCATTTCCTGATGATGGACCGGCCGGAGGAATTCAACCGGGCGCTGGCGCAGATGATCCGGGTGATTGCAGAGACGGGGGCCGAATAGAAGACGACGGCAACATCATCATGAAGGGAGATTGCCATGAAGCCGGCTGTGGTCGTGTCTGCGGTCTTTCTCATGCTGGTCGCATTCCTGCACCTCCTTCGCCTGGTCTTCGCGGTTGGCATCACCGTCGGCGGGACGGCGGTCCCGATGTGGGCGAGCGTGTTGGCCTGCGTCGTTCCGGGTGGGCTGGCCGTTTGGCTGTGGCGCTCACGGCGATAGCCGGGTGTACCAGCAGCGGAGTCCCCAGAACC
>PNOJ01000075.1 GCA_013824755.1 Gemmatimonas sp. | reverse complement strand
CTGGTCCGCACCCTGCATGACGGCTTCTCTGCGGCGCAGAGCGGTGTCATGGAGTGGAACGGCACCAACGACAGCGGCCGCGACGTCGCGTCGGGCGTGTACTTCTACGAAGTGCGCTCCGGCGACAACGTGTCGGTCAACAAGATGGCGCTCGTGAAGTAACTCCGGTCACTTCACGGGTCGGCGTCCGAGGGAGGGCGGTCCGCAAGGGCCGCCCTCCTGCTTGGCGGGAGCGGGGGAGGCGAGCAGGGTGCGGCGTGCGGAACCGCAATGCCGGTAGGGAGTTCGGCGCGGCGGCGGGGAAACTAGAAGTTGACACTCCCGCCCGACGATCCCTATATTTCCCAGGCAGCTCGCAAACGCTCCTCGGCGTGGAAACGACGTGTTTCCCCGTTGTTATAGCCGGTTTGTCGCCCGCGGACGGATCGGCCGTGCCCGCCCGGTCGCTAACGCCGGGCCGGAAAGGCGAGACCCATCATGCGAGTCCTCCGTCATCTGCGGATCTGGGCGCTGACGCTGTCGTCGGCAGCGCTGATCGTGCTGTTCGGCTGCCGCGCCTTCGAGCCGGAGACCGTCATCGTCAACCACGCTCCCGAGACCTACGTGACCGGGGGGCCGCAGGGAGGGGCGGGGGGGCAGTTCCACCACCACCTCTTCTGGTACGGCGCCGACACCGACGGCCGCGTCGAACGCTACATCTGGGCGTTGACCGCGGGCACGGTCCAGGACCCGGAGACCGACGACGACGAAGAGGACGCCCGCTTCAATCCGGCTGAGAACATCACCACGCTGCAGATCGGCCACTACACGACCAGGACCGACTCGATCTTCGACTTCCAGATCAACGAGGGATCGACCACCTCGGCGGACCTGACGTTCCACATCGTGGCCATCGACGACCGGGGAGACTACGACCGCACGCCGGCCCGGCTGTACTTCCTCAGCAACGCCCTGGGCCAGCCGGACATCCAGTTCTTCCTCGGCGACGAGCAGACCCCCGCGACACGCTTCGCCGACTACGACACGATCGGCTACGCGCTGCCCTTCCGGCTGACCTGGCGGGGCACCACGCCGAACATCCACTCGTTCTCGCCCGAGATGCTCGCCGTCCGCGACACGGTGCCGCCGCTGGACGGCCTGTTCGGCTTCAAGTACCGCCTGCCGCTGGACGTGGTCTGCGACGCGACGAGCGCGGATTGCTGGAACCCGCAGCGGTTCGACCCGGCCACGAACCGGCAGGTCTCCGTCTTCAGCGACGTCAGCAGCCTCGCGTTCAGCAACGACGATTCCGGCGAAGACGTCTCCCGGCGCCGGCTGTCGCCGTCCGTCCACACCCTGCTGGTCAACGCCATCGACGTGGCGGGCGTCGAGATCCAGTCCGACCGGCAGGACCTGAACTTCGTCCACAACTACGACCCCGAAACGATGATCCTGGGGCACGCCAAGCCGCTCGACCTGGACGGCGACGGCGTCATCGAGGCCGGCGAGGAGCTGTCGTACGACAGCGACCCCTTCTACCCCACGGACGCGAACCAGTACCCCTACTACGAGGTGTTCCGGCCGGACGGCACCGTCTCGACGTCGCAATTCGCCGAGGGCGCCCGCGTGCCCCAGCGGTCCGTCGTCCATTTCAAGGCCATCGGCTGGGACGACCGCCGCGATACGCGCCTGCGTGACATCCCGGGTCAGACGCCGCCCGGCTACGGCCTGCGCTTCCAGACCAAGTTCGACGGGGTGGGCCGCTTCCTCGGCGGCGAGAATTCGCTGTTCCGCTTCGCGACCCAGTACAGCGTCCCGCAGAACAGCGTCTGGGACGATGCCGAGAACACGGCCATCGGCAGTTCCGACACGCTCAGTTTCGTGGTCGGCTCGTTCGATTACCAGGTCAGCATGCGCGCCCTGGACGAGCACGAGCGGCGCGACGGCACGCCCGATGTCTTCGCGTTCTACGCGAACTTCCGCCCGCAAGTCGAATGCGTTGAGGTCGTCACGGGGCCGGCCGTCAGCGGCTACCCCGAGGACGACTGCAGCGATGAGCTGAAGACCTACTACTGCACGCTCGGCATGGTCGCCCCCGATCCCACCTGGACGCGGCTGCAGCAGGTCTACACCGTGCCGCGCACCATCTACTTCAACACGGCGACCAACGCGGTCTGGTACGAGGAGCCGACGGACATCACCGGACTGGCCTCCGTCCAGGGGTATTTCTACGAGTACAAGCTGCTGTTGTACGCGCAGGACCACGAGGACGAGCGTCTGTTCCTGCCCCGCCGGAGCCCGACCGACCTCACCTACGGCAACGCGATCGATCGCGCGATGTCGTGGCGCTACAAGATCGTCTCGCACCGCGACTCCCTGGCCAACGTCATCCGCGAGGGCGGGGGTTCGGACGACCTGACCCAGGTGTCCTACACCTTCAACGAGAGCTTCGCCGACAACTACGACAACAACGGCGTCTGGCGTCTGCAGGTCGAGGTGTTCGTGCCGTCCTTCCTGCTGAGTAGCGGCGTGGACGTCTACCGGGGCATCCTGGCGTCTCAGCACCCGGATTGGACGCAGAGCACCATCGACCGCGCCGTCGACCTGACGACCAGGCAGCTCGGGTTGAACACGGCCCGGGTCGTGGTCCGCGACGCGAGCAGCAACCTCTACCGCCCCGAGCGCTGCGCCTACGCCTATTACACCGGCGTGCGCGTGCCGACGTTCCATAACGAGAATTGCAGCATCACGCCGGGCGACGGCGTGGCGGCGCGCCTGAGGTTCAACGACTTCTGCCTCGAGAGCGAGACGTTCACGAAGTCGTACCTGATCAAGGCCTACACGCAGTCGGGGAGCGTCTACCCGACCGGGTACTAGTCGAGGCGGCCGCGACGCGCGGCGGTGGACCGGGAGGTCTCACGTGTTGAAGATCACCAAGACGATGGCGCTGGCGCTGGCGATGGCCCCCGTCCTGCTGCTGGCGGTCGTGAACGGCTGCGGCCCGGAGACGGACCTCGGTGGCGTGGAACTCGTCAACGCCCTGCCGGACACGCGCATCACCGGCACGCCGCCCTACCTGCGGGACACGGAATACACCGTGCATTTCTACTGGACCGGCAGCGACCCCGACGGGCGCGTCCGCGGCTACCAGTGGAAGATGACCGCCAACGGCGACGACGGCATCAGCATCCGCGACACCCTGACCGTCGACCCGGCCACCGGCGACACCATCAATCCCTGGCGGTTCACGACGGCCAGCGACTCGACCTTCGTGGTGACGGCCGACCGCCAGGGTTTCGAGGACGACGCCGCCCTGCCCGAAGAGATGCAGCGCTTCTACCAGCCGCACACGCTGATCGTGCGGGCCATCGACGACCACGGCGGCGTCGACCCCTCGCCGGCGCTGGTCACCTTCACGTCGACGACCCTGTCGCCCGAAATCTATGTCGACAGCCCCAACTCGCTGCGCGGCTACTCGCCCGAGGCCAAAACCATGCCGCCGTCGTTCATCATCGGCTGGTCGGGAAGGGACGAAGACTACGAACTCGGGATCCCGGCCATGGTCCGTTACCTGTACAAGACCTCGCTCGTGGCGAACGCCTCCGGCGTGGGCGACCACTACGTCTATACGGGGTACGAGTACAACCAGGTGGTCGACTCCCTGGTCACCTTCGACGACCCCCAGTGGAGCGACTGGATCCCCTACGCCGCCACACTCGCCGAGCGGCGGCAGAGCTTCCAGGGCAACATGCGGGACGCCGACAACAGGATCATCTACTACCTCTTCGCCCTGCAGGCCAAGGACATCGCCGGCGCGGTCAGCCTCGACCGCGGCTACTTCTCCACCGTCGCCAACTTCCGCGTCGTCGACTCGCAGACACCGGTGCTCGTGCTGCGCGAGCGCTACCTGGGGACGGAGATCGGCACCGGGATCGTCCGGCTGGAGAAGGACATCGCCCAGGACCAACCGCTGCAGTTCGAGTGGCACGGCAGCGCCGCCGACTACGGCGGCGAGGTCACGGCCTACCGGTACGGCTGGGACATCCAGGACCTCCAGGATGACAACGACCCCGGCTGGGCGGTCCAGTACGGCCTCTCGGAGGCCAACTTCTCGTCCACGATCCGCTCCTTCTCCCAGGGCCTGCACGTGTTCACCGTGGAGTGCAAGGACAACAGCGGCCTGCTGACCCGCATGTCGTACTACCTGTCGGTGGTGCCCGTGCCCGAGGAGGTCGACCGGCTGCCGCTGATGCTGATCGACGACGTTCCGGACCGGACGAGCCAGGGCTGGCCGAACTCCAGCGGCTCGGTCCAGTACGACAACGACCTGCACCGGGACGCCTTCTGGGACGACGTCCTCGCCTCGAGCGGCGGCGTGTCGCGCTACAGCAGCGACCGCGACGTGATCGACAACGAGCGGCTCATCGGCAACTGGGGCTACCGCGACATCGTGCGGTACAAGACCCTGATCTGGTCCGCGCGCCGCGTCCAGACGAGCTACATCGCCGCGTCGTTCCAGCCCAGCACCTACATCTCCCAGGCGGGCGCGATTCCGACCGAGGCCTACGTCTGGCTCGAGGCCTACCAGCGCAACGTGGGCAACGTCCTGCTGGCGGGTTCGGGCGTCGTGCAGAACTTCCACCTCAACAACATGACCAGCGAAGGACTCAGCATCCCGTGGCTCTACCCGATCATCTACAACAACGACGAGGAATCCTTCCAGTGCAGCAGCGAGGCCAGGGGCATGAGCTTCGGCACCCGCGAGGAGGACGACGGCACCGAGACCGTGTTCGGCACGCTGCAGTACCCGTATCGGGGGCTGGGCATCTCCGTGTCGTCGATGTTCACGCCGGCGAGCTTCTACTACTCGCCGACGCTGTGCGGCACCGGCACCTCCCATCGCAAGCAGAACTGCGTGGGGACCAAGGCGGTCGTGATCGATCCCGACTTCAAGGCCGCGCACGTGCAGTCCGGCGCCTTCGCGGATACCGTCTTCGTCTGGAACAACATCGCCTGGTCCGACGCCGCCTCGGTGGCGGGCGGCGGCATCCCTTCGCCCAGTTCTCCCTACAACTTCAGCCAGGCCGACGAGTACTACGACTACAACGAGACCGCTCGCCGCGCGACCTGGTCGCCCCAGATCCTGGCCAACGGGCAGCGCGCCGTCGAGCCCATGTGGCGCGCCCTGCCCCGCTACGACTGGATCCTCGACCTGCACCTGGCCAACGGGGACGACGACTTCATCTACCCGGCGTCCAACCCCTGCGGGCTCTACGCGCGCAACCCGTCGACGGGCCGCACCGTCCTGAACGGGGTGCCCATCGGGCTGTTCAGCTACCAGACCGTCGACACCAAGCCGGGCGGCCGGGCCGACGTCGTCTGGGGCTTCGACCCGCACCTCTACGACCACACGCAGATGAAACGGGTCATCCGTTGGGTCCTCGACGACCACTTCGGCCTGGCCATGACGCCCTGAACCGAGCCAGCGTGGCGACGGGGAAGCCGGGACAACGGCACGTCGCCACGCGCAGCCTGGAGACGATGATGACCATGAGGGCACTTCTGGCGACTGCGGTCCTGCCGCTGCTGTTCGGCGCGCTGCCCGCGGCGTCCGCGACCCCCCCCGAAGTCTGCGTCCTGGATTCGCTCCGGCTGGTCTCGCCGGAATCCCTAACGATCGCGCTGTCGTCGACGGGGCGGTTCGGGGCCGAGATCACCTGGCCCGCCATCGACGACGCAGCCTCGACGTGCGCGGTCCCGATCGACACCGTCGGCCTTGGCTTCCAGGTGACCCTGGACGGGTCCTACCGCGACGAATTCGACCGCGAGCTGCTCTGCACCAGCCTCTTCGGTGGCGAGGTCGGTTCCGCCACCGAGAACAGTGTCCTGATCTCCTGGTCCAACCTCAACCAGTCGGTCACGGGCCGGATCCTCGGCGAGGTCAACCTGAGCAACAACGGCGGCGTCCTGGCCATGGACCAGGACGGCGTGTGGTCGCAGCGCAACGCCGGCCTGCCGCCCTACTTCTCCAAGGCAGACGTCAACGTCCTGGCGGAGGCGCCCACCTCGCCCGGGACGCTGTTGGCCGCCCTCGGCGACCGCCTGACCCGCGGGCTCTGGTACAAGCCGGACGCCGGCAGCGACTGGCGGCGCCTGGCCGTCGACCTCTTTCCGGACGGTTCGCTCAGCGAGTCCGTGATCACCGCCCTGGTGTTCGCTCCCGACGACGCCGGCACCTTCCTGGTGGGCACGAGCAAGCAGGGCGTGTTCCTCACCCGGGACGGCGGCCAGACCTTCACCCAGCAGCAGTCGGTGTTCGACCCCTCGGGCATCTGGAACCTGCGTCGGGTGACGGACCTGGTCTGGCGCCGGCCGGAGGCCCTCTACGTCGCCGTCAGCAACCTCGACCTGTTCGTCTCCAGCGACCGCGCCGTGTCCTACGCGCGGCTGGCGACGTTGCGCGTGCCGCTGAACTTCCCGATCGGCGGCGGCGAGGCGCCGCCCGTCATCAACCGCATCGTCGACCAGGGCGGGCGGCTGTACGTCGGCGTGAACAGCTTCGGGATCTATGCCAGCGCGGACGGCGGCAACAACTGGAACTGGATCTGGAACGAACTGCTGGACCCCGGCTCCCTGCCCCTCTCCGTCGTGGATTTCGCCGTCGACCCGGCCAACCCCGCGCGGATCATGGCCGGCACGAGTGACGCGGGGCTCTGGTGGACGGGCAACGGGGGCCTCGTTTGGCACCAGGTCGGTGCGTCCATCGCCTGGCCGGATCCCGCGACCCTTCCGGTCATCACCTCGCTCGTGCTGGACACCGAGCGCGACACCTACCTGGCGACCGCCGACGGTTTCGCCCTGCTGACCTGCGCCAGGAGCGACACGGTCTGGTCGGCGGACGATCTGGCCCAGCCCGCCAACCGTTCCCTGAAGCGGCTGCACCTCGCCGCCGATCCCGGCCAGCGCTACTGGCTGTCCACGTACGGGGGAGGGATCTACATCCCCGGCACGCCGATCCGCCTGTCCGACACCATCAAGAAGTCCCAGACGGATCCGCAGTACCAGGACCTCGACTTCGGCCTGACGATCTCCTTCGGCGCCGGCGCCGTGGCGGATTCGACGAGCTTCTCGCTCCTCGCGCAGGACTTCCAGGGGTACGCGGTGTGGCGGAGCGAAGGCAACGACCCCGACGCGATGCAGCTGATCGGCTACTACGACAAGTCCAACCCGGAATCCTGCATCGAGGGCTACTGCGGCGACACCAGCTACAACGATACGCCCAACTGCTACGCGGACAAGCGCGCCGCCTGCTTCGACTTCTCCGACCCGTCGTCGGTGACGTTCTTCGACGACACGGTCTACGAGGGGTTCGACTACAACTATGCCGTCACCACCTTCGACTACGGCAACATCGCGTCCGCGTCGCCGTCCTCGATTACCGCCCAGCGCCTCTATTCGACCCGTTTCCCGGGCGACCCGCTCTCGCTGTTCGGCGGCGACGGCAACCGGCAGCGGTTCTTCGTGTCCCTGCCGGCCGCGGGCGCCGTCGAAGGCCCGGAGATCTTCGTCTACCCGAATCCCCTGCGCCAGGCCTCGGGCTTCAGCGGTTCGGAAGGGGAGAAGGTCACGTTCAAGAACCTGCCGCCGGGCAGCCGGGTCCAGGTCTTCACGCTGGACGGAGACCAGGTGGCCGACCTCGGGCCCGAGCAGCAGATCGACAACCTGATGCCCTGGATCACCCGTAACCGCCACGGCGACCTGCTCGCGTCGGACGTTTACATCTACAAGGTGGAGATGCCCGCGCGCGAGGACTTCTACGGCAAGGTCGTCATCATCCGCTGACGCGGTCCCGCGCGGGTGCCGCACGCTCCGATCTTCTGGCCCGGCGCCGCCGCCGGGCCATTTCACCGCAGACCAGCGGGGTCCCTCGCCGGACGCCCGGGCCGCAGTCACAGGGGAGGAAAGCACGATGGAAGGCAAACGCGTCTATTTCTTCGGCAACCACGAGGCGGAGGGCGACGGCGCCCGCAAGGAACTGCTCGGCGGCAAGGGCGCCAACCTCGCCGAAATGGACCGCATCGGCATCCCGGTGCCGCCCGGGTTCACGATCACCACCGCCTGCTGCCTCGACTACCTCGCCGCGCCGGCGATCCCGGCCGCGCTGCGCACCGAGGTCGACGCGGCGATCGCCCGCATCGAGAAGGTGATGGGCAAGAAGTACGCCGACCCCGCCGATCCCCTGCTGTTCTCGTGCCGCTCGGGCGCCAAGGTCTCGATGCCGGGCATGATGGACACCGTCCTGAACATCGGCCTCAACGACGAGACGGTCCGCGGCCTGATCGCCCGCAGCGGCAACGAGCGCTTCGCCTACGACAGCTACCGCCGCCTGCTGCAGATGTACGGCGACGTGGTCATGGGCGTGGACGGCGAGCTCTTCGAGCACGCCATCGACGCCCTGAAGGCGAAGCGCGGCGTGAAGCTCGACACCGACCTGGGCGTGGCGGACCTGCAGGCCCTGATCGCCGAGTTCAAGGCCATCGTGCGCAAGTCCGCGGGCCGCGACTTCCCGACCGATCCCCGCGAGCAGCTCTGGGGCAGCGTCGAAGCCGTCTTCCGCAGCTGGAACACGCCGCGCGCGGTCAGCTACCGCAACCTCAACCGCCTGCCGCACGACATGGGTACGGCCGTCAACGTCCAGACCATGGTCTTCGGCAACATGGGCGCCAACTCCGCCACGGGCGTCGCCTTCACCCGCGACCCGTCCAACGGCGAGAACTTCTTCTACGGCGAGTTCCTGGTCGACGCCCAGGGCGAGGACGTCGTGGCGGGCACCCGCACGCCGCAGGCGCTGAACCTCCAGGGCCGCGACCGGCTGCCCCAGGGCAACCCGGTGCGCGACCTGCCCACGCTCGAGGAGGTCATGCCGGTGGCCTACGCGACGCTGTGCGGCATCCGCGAGAAGCTGGAGCAGCACTACCGCAACATGCAGGACATCGAGTTCACGATCCAGGACGGGAAGCTCTGGATGCTCCAGACCCGCAACGGCAAGCGCACCGGCCGCGCCGCCGTGCGCATCGCGGCCGAGATGCAGACCGAGGGGCTGATGACCCCGGACCAGGCGCTGCTGGCGGTCGAACCCGGGCACCTCGACCAGCTGCTGCACGACCAGATCGATCCCGCGGCCAGCGTCGTGGTGCTGGGCAAGGGCCTGCCCGCCTCGCCCGGCGCCGCGCAGGGCGAGATCGTGTTCTCGGCCGAGGACGCCGTGGCCGCGGTCAAGGCCGGACGCCGCGTGGTGCTCGTGCGCCGCGAGACCAGCCCCGAGGACATCGAGGGCATGAACAGCGCTCAGGGCATCCTCACCGCCCGCGGCGGCATGACCAGCCACGCGGCCGTCGTGGCCCGCGGCATGGGCAAGCCCTGCGTGGCGGGGTGCGGGGATCTCGCCGTCGACTACCCGGGCGGGTCGATGACCATCGGCGGCAAGACCTTCAAGGCCGGCGACCACCTGACGATCGACGGCACCACCGGCCAGGTGATCGGCGGCCTGGTGCCGCTGGTCGCGCCCAGCCTCGACGACCCGCACCTCAACCGCATCATGGCCTGGGCCGACGCGCGCCGGACCCTGGGCGTGCGCACCAACGCCGACACGCCGCACGACGCACGCCAGGGGCGCAACTTCGGCGCCGCGGGCATCGGCCTGTGCCGCACCGAGCACATGTTCTTCGGCGAGGACCGCATCAAGAAGATGCGCGAGATGATCCTGGCCGACAGCGAGGCCGGACGCCGCAAGGCCCTGACGAAGATCCTGCCGCTGCAGCAGGCCGACTTCGAGGGGATCTTCGAGGCCATGGCCGGCCATCCCGTCACGGTGCGCCTGCTGGACCCGCCGCTGCACGAGTTCCTGCCCACGCCCGACCAGCAGGCCGAGATCGCGGAGCTCGCCGGGGAGCTGGGCGCCACCGTGGCGGCGGTCAAGCACCGCATCGAATCGCTGCACGAGATGAACCCCATGCTCGGGCACCGCGGCTGCCGCCTGGGCCTGACCTACCCCGAGATCTACGAGGTGCAGGTCGAGGCCATCATCCGCGCCGCCCTGGCGGTCAAGGCCCGCGGCGTGGACGTCAAGCCGGAGATCATGATCCCCCTGGTGGGCACGGTGCGCGAGCTGAAGGACATGCGCGAGATGTCCGTGGCGATCGCCGACCGGGTGATGAAGGAGGTCGGCGCGAAGGTCGACTACCTCGTCGGCACCATGATCGAGATCCCGCGCGCCGCCCTGCTGGCGGACAAGATCGCGCTGCACGCCGACTTCTTCAGCTTCGGCACCAACGACCTGACCCAGATGACCTTCGGGTACAGCCGCGACGACGCCGGCGTCTTCCTGCCGGACTACGTGCGTCTGGGCGTGCTGCCGTCGGACCCGTTCCAGCAGCTCGACCAGGAGGGCGTCGGCCAGCTCGTCGCCATGGCGGTCGAGCGCGGCCGCTCTTCCGGCCGGCACCTGCACCTGGGCATCTGCGGCGAGCACGGCGGCGACCCCAGCTCGGTGGACTTCTGCCACCGGGTGGGGCTGGACTACGTGAGCTGCTCGCCGTTCCGCGTGCCCATCGCGCGCCTGGCGGCGGCCCACGCCGCCATCAGGAACGGTTGAGGTGAACCTGGCCTGGGCCATCCCGGCGGCCTGGCTGCCGTTGCTGGTCCTGATCGCGGTGGCGGCGGCCCTCTGGGTCCGCCGCCACTACCTTTCCACCGAACCTCCCGCGCCTCGCGGCGTGCGGCGCCTGCTGGCGGGGCTGCGCACGTCCGCCGTCGTGCTGCTGCTGGCCGCCATCGCCGGGCCGCGGCTGCAGCGGTCGGGGGACGTCGCGCTGCCGCCCGAGGCCGTGATCGTCGTCGAGGACTCCGCCAGCATGGGCCTGCGCGACGCCCCCGGCGATCCGGCGCGCTGGGACGGGGCGCTGGCGTGGGCCGCTCAGGTCGAGTCCCTGCTGGCGCGCCGCGACCCGCCCGTGCGCGCGACCGTGCTGCGCGGCAACGGGCTGGCGGCGACCAGAGCCCTGCGGGACGCCCCCGGCGAACCGCCGTCGGCTGTGGGCACGGACCTCGGCCGGCTCGCCGCCGAGACGACGCGCGCCTGGTCGTCGCGCAACCTGCGGGCCCTGGTCCTGGTGACCGACGGTCAGGAAACGCAGGCCGCCGCTCAGGGGCCGGTCGCGCCGACGGACGGCGCCCTGCCGTTGCTGATCGGGGTCGGCGACCCTTCCGGCCCCGCCGACCTGGAACTCGCGGACGTGCGTTACCCGGAGACGGCCTTCGTCGGGGACCAGGTCGTGGTCGAGGCCGTGGTGGCCGTGCGCGGTCCCCCGCGCCGCGATGACCTGCGCCTGCGGCTCGCGCTGGTCCAGGACGCCGACACGCTGGCGGCGGTCACGGCCGTCGTCGGGCCCGGGGACCCGACCCTGCGCGTGGAGCTCGCCTTCACGCCCCGCGCGGCGGGTCTCCAGGTGGCGCGCCTGCTGGTCGCGCCCCTGGTCAACGAGCGGTACCTCGCCAACAACGAAGTGTCCCTGGCGGTGGCCGTCCGACAGGATCGCGAGAAGCTGCTGCTGATCTCGGGCCGGCCCGACTGGAACGTCCGCGTGTTCGCCCAGGCCGCCGCCCAGGAGCGGCGCCTGACGCTCGACGTCGTCCACCCCGGGGAGCGCGGCCTGCGGCTGGACGGCGCGCCCTGGACGCCGCCGCGCGGGGCGGCGGGCTGGCTGGACTGGGACGGGGTGATCCTGCTCGGCGATGCGGCCGGTCAGGGGGATCTCGACGTCGAAGGTCTCGCCGCGGCGGTCGGCGACGGTCTCGGCCTGCTGGTGGTCGATTCCCCGCGGACGGACCTGCCTGCGGCGCTGGCCGGCCTGCTCCCGGTCGTGCGCGGCGGCGCCGTCGGCGGGAGCGGGTCCCTGCAGGTCCGTCGCGAAGAGGCCGGCCATTCCCTGCTGTCCGGCCTGTCGGCCGACGCCGCGGCGTGGGCGTGGCTGCCGCCGTTGGGACCGAGCGCGCCGGCGCGGGCGCGCCCCGAGGCGAAGGTGCTGCTGACGTCGCCCGGACGCGACGGCGCCGGACCATCGCCCCTGCTCGCGATCGGCGCCGCCGGCAAGGGAGCGGTGGCCTGGCTGGGGACGGACGAGCTGTGGACCCTGGCCTTCTGGCAGCCGCCGGCGAGCGCCGCCGGCGTGACCGAGCATCCCGTGCGTCGTCTGGCCCGCAACCTGCTCGTCTGGACGGCGGCCGGCGACGAACTCGGCGGCGTCACGATCGCCGGGCATCGCACCCTCTACCGCGAGGGCGAAGCCATCCGGTTGGAGACGCAGGTGCGCGGTCTGCGCGGGGAAGGGATGTCGGGCGCGATCGCGCTCGAACTGCGGGACACGACGCCGGCCGGCGCGCCGCGGTCGTTCACGCCCACTCCGGTGCCCGGGGAACTCGGGCGCGGCCGCGTGACGCTGCCGCCCCAGGCGCCGGGCCGCTACCGGGTACGACCCGTCGCCGCAGGCACGGATTCCGCGCTGGGGCCGGAGCGCGAGTTCGTCGTGGTTTCCGCGTTGCCCGAAGAGGCGCAGGTGCGCCAGGACCGGCGACGCCTGCGTGCCCTGGCCGCGGCCTGGGGCGGGTACTACGTGGACGGGCACGCTCCGGGCGCCGCCCGTTCCCTGGCCGGCGTCCTGGATGCCGCGGACTGGTCCGCGGCCACCGGCGAGCGCCGGTCCGAGGTCCGCCTCGTCCACGGTTGGTGGCTGATCGCCGTCGCGACGCTGCTGCTGGGCGCGGAATGGGCCGTCCGCCGCGCGCGCGGCATGCTCTAGGATCGCGTCCGCACCTCCCGGCTCTCCTCCCGGAAGCGGGATCGTCCCCTGTTGCGCTTTCCAGCCCGCCTGCCGGCGACGGCCCTGGCCGTCGCGATGTCCGTCTCGCTGTTCGCCGCCCGGACCGGCGTCGCCGAACCCCTGTTGAACGAGGTCCTCTACGATCCGCCCGGCGCCGACGGCGGGGCGGAGTTCGTGGAACTCCTGAACGTCGGCGCCGAAACGCTGGATCTCGCCGGCGTTCGACTGGAGTTCGCCAACGGCGCCGTGGCTCCCGCCTGGGAGCGGCGCTGGGAAGGAGCGCCGGGCGACAGCCTCGCGCCCGGGGCCCGCTGGCTGATCGCCGATTCGGGCTGGACTGGAGATGTCGCCCCCAACGCTCTGGTTTCATTGAGATTGCAGAACGGCCCCGATGCGGTCCGGCTGCGGCGGGGCGAGGCCGTGCTGGATCTGCTGGGCTACGGGGATCTCGCGGATCCGGCCTTCTTCGAAACGGCGCCGCATCCGGGCGCCGCCGGCGCGTCCCTCGGGCGCCGTCCGGACGGGGCGGACACCGGCCGCAACGACCGGGATTGGGTCGTCTGCGCCGAGCCGACGCCCGGCCGGCCCAACTTCCCGTCGTACGGCTGGCAGGTGCTCACCTTCACGCCGGAACCGCCCAGCCTGCCGGCTCCCGGTGTCGCCGTCGCCGTCGCCGTCACCCTGCGCAACACGGGACTCGCCGCGCTCCCGGACGGCACCGCGCGTCTGACCGACACCGGGTCGGGGACGCTCGCCGAATCGCCTTGGCTGGTCCTCGCGCCGCAGTCCGAGGCCACACTCGAATTCTGGCTGACGCCGGCATTCGACGGGGATCTCAACCTCGGCTTGGAACTCGTTGCGCCCGGCGTCGATCTGCAGCCGCTGCAGATCGGGACCTACCACGTCGGCGCGGCGGCGCTCTCGATCTGGGAGGTGATGGCGAACCCCGAAGGCGACGGTTGCGAGTGGCTGGAATTGGCCGCCGGGCCCGATGGTCCCGTCGAACTCGCCGGCTACACGCTGTCCGACGCCGGCGCCGCGCGCGTGCGGTTGCCATCGCAGGTGCTGATGCCGGGAGAGCGGCTCGTGCTGGCCGAGGACGCCGAGGCCTTCCGCGCGTGGTGGTCGGCGCGGTTGGCGGCCGGGGCGCCGCCGCCCTGCCCGGGCCTGGCGGCGGTGCCGCCGCTCGCCGAATTGACCGGCGCCTGGCCGTCGCTCAACAACTCGCCGGGGGACGACCTGCCCTATGCCGAACGCGTGCACCTGCGCGACGCCGACGGCGTGGTGCGGGACCATGCGACGCTCGGCGCCCGCGGCACGGTCGTGACCCGCGGGCGCAGCCTCGAGCGCCGGGCGGCGGCGGCGGCCGGCGATCCGGCCGATCTCTGGGGCACCTGCATGGCCGCGGCCGGCGCCACCCCGGGCTGCCGCAACAGCCTCGAGTCCCCGTGGCAAGCGCCGGCCGGCGATCTGGCGGCGTCTCCGGGCACCTTCACAACCGGCCGCGGCGGTGTCAGCTTCACCATGAACCTCGCCCCGCCGGCGCAGTCCTGGCGGCTCTCGGTGTGGGACCTCTGGGGCCGGTGCGTGCGGGATCTGGGCGGCGACGATCTCGGCGCCGGCCGTCGCCACGTAGCGTGGGACGGCAGGGACGACGCGGGTGGGTTCGTGCCGCCGGGTCCCTACGTCGCGGTGCTCACGCGGCAGGATCCGGACGGCGGCCGGATCGACCGGCAGCGCCTGCTGGTCGTGGCGGCGCCGCCGGCGGCGCGATGAGGGGGCGCCGCGGGACGCTGGCGGTCTGCCTGGCCGCCGCCCTCGGTGTCGGCGGGGCGGGCGCGCCGGCGGCGGCGGGCATCCGCGACTTCGACGACGGCTGGTGTGGCGAGCCGCCGGCAGCGGCCGACCTGCTGGACGGGACCGCCGGCGACGGCGCCTGGACGGCCTGCGGCCTGGCGCGTCTCCACGGGATGGCCGACCTGCCGTTGCGTCGGTTGGCGGCGGGGCGGCGGTCCGCTCCCTGGTCGGCGGCGCTGTCGTGGCAACGGTTGGGCGGCAGCGCGTGGCGCGAGGATCTGGTGGATCTGCGCGCCGTGTTCGGCGGCTTGCGGAAGAAGCCCCGCAGCGGTCGGGAGCCCGTCGCGGGCGTGTGGCGGCCTTGGTGCGGTCTGGCGTGGCGCTGGCGGCGGCCGGTCTACGCGTCCGTACTCGGCCGCGAAGCCCTGGAGCTGGCGCCGTTCGCCGGGGTCGCCCGCGGCGGGTTCGCGGCCTCCCTGCACGTCGTACCCCTGGTCGTGCGCCGCGGCGACGAGGCCGACGGCCCGCGCCCATGGCTGTCCGTCCGTTGGCGGGCCGCGGCTTGGAGCGCCACCTGCGAACTGCGGCGCGACGATCGCGGCGACGCGTCCTGGCGGGCGGCGGGCGACCTGCGGCTGGGGGCGCCGTTCGGCTGCGGCCTCGTCGCCGACGGCGCCAGCGGCGCGGCCGGCGTGACCACCGCCTGGCGGCGCGGCCGCCTGCTGGTGCGGACCTCGCACCTGGTCCACCCGACGCTCGGTCCGACGCACCGCTGGGACCTCGTCACCTGCCCCCGGGGACGTCGATGAACCGCCTGCGGCGCACGTGCCGGGGCGCGCTCGCGGTCGTGTGTGCCTCCTGTCTTCCGCGACGGGCCGGGCCGTGCCCGGCGACGATGCCGGTGCGCGGGACCAACCGGCCGACAGCCTCGTCGCGAGCATCGATCGCCTGGAACCGGCCGACCAGGTGGCAGCCCTGTCCTGGCTGGACGACGAGCCGGCGAGCGCCGGCGCCGTCGACGAGGCGGCCGGCCGTTGGCGCGGCGGTCTGCGCTCGACCGCGATGGGCGCCCGCTGGGATCTCGGGCGCCGGGACGAGCGC
>PNOJ01000074.1 GCA_013824755.1 Gemmatimonas sp. | reverse complement strand
CGATGTCGGCGCCGTTGTCGGCCGCGTAGTACAGGGCGCTCTGGATCGCCGAGAAGTACATCGCCCCGGTGGCGGTGGCGACCTTCAGCGGCATGATGCTGACGCCGGCGGCGATGCCCGCGCAGCCGATCGTGTTGTTCATCGAGGCGACCACGCCGGCGCAGCAGGTGCCGTGGCCGGCGGAGGTGCTGTTGTCGTCGGGGTTAGTGTCGTTGCTGCCGAAGTCGTAGCCGGTGACCAGGCGCAGGTCGGGGTGGTCGATGTCCACGCCGCTGTCGATGATGGCCACCACGACGCTGCTGCTGCCGTAGCCCTGGCTGCCGTCCCAGGCGACCTGGGCGTTGGCGTCGAAGCCGACGGTGCCGACGGTGGTGGTCAGGGTGTGGTCGTAGGTGCCGCCCCAGTCCAGGCCGGGCAGCTGGGCGGTGTTGTTGTGGCCCCAGTGGTCCGCGTAGAGGGGGTCGGCCGGGACGGCGGCCGGGAAGGCCACCCAGTCCAGGGACACGGCCTCGACGGCCGGGTCGCGTCCGAGCGTCTTGGCCACCTCGGCCATGTCCTGCTTCGTCTCGAAGCGGAACATGAACCAGCGGTCGACGCCGAGGTCCGCCGCCTTGGCGGCGTCGGCGGGCAGGTCGTAGGGGCGCTCGACGGCGCGCACGCCGGCGGCGGCGGCCAGCGCGTCGAGCGACGCCAGGCCGGTCGCGGCGCCGGGGGCGCGGGCGCCCTTGTCCAGCAGCTGGGGCAGCCGCGAGGCGGCCAGGCCGTTGCGCGTCAGCTGGACGAGCACGCGGTCCGCGGCGTAGGTCGCGACCTCGGGGGCCTGCGTGGCGTAGCCGTCCTGCGCGGGCACGAAGGCGCGCGTGTCGGCGGCGAAGCCGGGCGAGGCCAGCAGGAGGATCAGGGCGAACAGGGCGAGTGTGGTGGCGAGAGCTTTCCGCGACATCGTCACTCCTGTCGGTTATGGATGAGGAGCGTGCGAGGGGGCCGGACTCCAGGACGCCGACCGTGCATCGGCGGCGTCACCGGCCAGATACGAGTCTAGCAGGGGCGGTGAAGCGGGAGCGAGTCCAATTGTGCTGTGAACGAAATAACTTGAAGTCGCATCATTTGTAGAATCGGTTGATCTCCTCCATGACGGATCGGAGAAGTCCTGAAGGCGGGTCGCCGCCCGTTGCCTTGGCGTCGTCGAAGCGGTACTTGCGGGTCGACAGGGGCAGGATCTCGTGCACGTCCTCGCCGAAGATGAAGGCGTGGTTGACGTAGCTCGCGGCCACGTAGGCGCGCGGCGCCGCCGCCGCGTCGAACAGGTCGCGCCCGTTCGAGTAGGTGCGGGGGTCGGACGTGCAGCCGAAGTAGCGGGTCAGCAGCGTCGGCGCGATGTCGACGAGCGAGGTGCGGTGCGTGTAGACGCCCGGCTCGCGGTCGGGGAAGCGGATGATCAGCGGCACCTGCACCTCGAACTTCGTGTAGTTGGTGCCGTGCCCCCAGAAGTTGGCCCGGTCGTCGTTGAAGGCCTCGCCGTGGTCGGTCGTCACGATGACGATGGTCTTGTCGAGCAGGTCGAGCGCCCGCAGCTCGTCGATCACCCGGCCGACCATCGTGTCGGTGTAGCGCACGGCGTTGCGGTAGTCGTTCAGGTAGGGCGTCGGGTCGGTGTCGGCGTTCATGAACGCCATGTTGATGTTCTTGGCCGGCCGGTCGATCTCGTGCTCGGGCGGGTAGCAGTAGTCGTAGTGCGAAGATTTGTAGAAGGCGAGGCCGAAGAAGGGGCCGCCGCGGGCCGCCTGCTTCCGCAGGAAGCCGAGGAAGCCCTCCGTCAGGTCGACGTCCATCTCCGGGACGTTCTTGCCCGCGAAGTCCTCGTGCAGCGCGATGCCGCGGAACATCGTGTCCTGGATCTTGTGGCGCCCGAACTTGGAGCGGGCGTAGAGGGCGCAGGCGTAGCCGCGCTCGGTCATGGCGTCGACGAGCACGGGGTTGTCGATCCGCGCGCTGTTGGCCTTGACCGCCGCCCAGTAGGTCGGGTGCAGGCCGTAGAAGATGCCGAAGATGCCGGCGGTAGTCTGGTTGCCGGTGCTGAGATTGTCCGTGAAGGACGATGATTCCAGTGACAGCCGGTGGATGTTCGGCGTCACCTCCGCGTCCATCGCGTCGAAGCGCCAGCTCTCCAGCAGGATCACCACCAGGTTCGGCGGGCTCGGCGCCGCGGCGGGGTCGAAGGTCAGCGGGGCCAGGGGGTAGGTGAGCGACGCGGTCGACTCCGCCAGCACCGCGGCGTCCTCGTCCATCGCGAAGGGCAGCAGGTCGCCGTACTTGTCGGCGTTGCGGTGCGAGGTGAAGGGCACGTAGAAGGGCAGGTGCGGCGTCAGCACCGTGACGCGGCTGTCGTTCCTCTGGTAGGCCACGATGTGCAGGACCTGGCTGGCGGTCATCGCCAGCACCGCCGCGGCCCAGACCAGGGGCGCCAGCCGGCGCGGCGGGCGCAGCCGGCCCGACAGCTTCAGGATGCCGAACTCCGCCAGCAGCACCAGGACCAGCGCGACGCCCGCGGTGACCACCGACGAGGCGGGCAGCCCGAGACCCGCGAAGTCCCGGACCAGGTATTCCAGCCAGAAGAAGTCGATGTGGATGCGGATGACGCCGTAGGCCACGGCGTCCAGCAGCAGGTAGTAGACGTAGACCGCCATGGCCAGCGCGGTCGCCGCCGCCGCGGCCCGCCGCACCGGCAGCAGCAGCAGGAACACCGCGCCGAGCACGACCAGCAGCGGCAGCACGTACCATCCCGCCAGCACCGCGGCCCCGTAGGCCGCCGTCAGCGCCGTGGCGTCGACGCCGCGCAGGTCCCACAGCAGGCAACCCCAGACCAGGGGCAGGTTCAGCAGCACGATCAGCAGCGTTCGCGTGTACGTCGCGCCGAGGTCGGCGGGCAGCTGCGGGCGGAATTTCATGTGCGGACGGCGGTCCTTCTGGGAATGGCTGCAACTTCCGGCCCGCGGGCGCGAACTGAGCGGGACAGGCCCGCGGTCAGGGGCTATGATAGGTTGTCCCGTTCAGGACGCAATCGGCGATTTCCGCCGGTGTCCGCTCCAGGAGGCGCTCATGTTGTCGATGATCCGTGTTCGTTTCGCTGTCGTGCTGGTCGCTTGCGGTCTGCTCGCCGCGGCGGCGACGGCCGCCGATCTGCCGGTCTACGCCCAGGACGCCAACGCGACGCGCGCGCAGGTGCCGGACGTGTACAAATGGGACCTGACGCCGCTGTTCCCGACGGCGGCGGCCTGGGAGACGGCGCGCGCCGGACTCCAGCGGGAGATCGGCGGCCTGGCGGCCTTCCGGGGACGCCTGTCCGACCCGCGGGCCCTGCGCGACTGCCTGGCCCTGTACTTCTCGCTCCACGACCGCGTCAGCCACGTGCAGCAGTACGCCAACCTGGCGCTGGACACCGCCCTGACCGACGAGACGGCCCAGGCCCGCTCGCAGCGCGGCCTGGCCCTGCTGGACGAGCTGACCGCGGCGTCCGGCTTCATCCGGGCCGAGGCCCTGGCCCTGGACGCGGCGGCCCTGAAGAAGGCCTACGCCGCCAAGGACGGGCCGGCCGCGTACCGCAGCTACCTGGACAACCTGGGACGGCGGCGCGACCGGGTGCTGGACCCGCAGGCCGAGCGCGTCCTGCAGCTCGCGGGCGACAACCTGTGGGCCGAGATCGACCTCAACGAGATCACCAGCAGCGTGGAGGAGTCCTTCCAGGCGCTGCTGTCGGACATCGCCTGGCCCGTCGTCCATGACGCCGAGGGCAAGGAGGTGCAGCTGACGCTGTCGAACTACTCGCGCTTCCGCCTCTCGCCCGACCGCGCGGTGCGCGCCGAGGCTGTCGGGGCGTTCCTGGCCACGCTGCGGCAGTTCCAGCACGTCTTTGCGGCCACGCTGGGCGGGCAGTGCGAGCTGGACGTCATGTACGCGCGCGCCCGCGGCTACGACACCGCGCTGGAGGCGTACCTGGACAAGGACGGCCTGCCGGTCGCCGTCCACGACAACCTGATCGCGGCGGTGAACGCCAACCTCGCGCCGTTGCACCGCTACATGGAGCTGCGCCGCAAGGCGCTCGGGCTCGAGGACCTGCGCCTGCACGACCTCTACGTGCCCATGGTCGCGGCCGCCGGCAAGGAGGTGCCCTTCGCCGACGCCCTGACGATCCTGCCGCGGGCCCTGGCGCCGCTGGGCGCGCGGTACGTCGCGGACCTGGAGACGGGGCTGGACCCCCGCCACGGCTGGCTGGACCTCTACCCCAGCGACGACAAGGAGAGCGGGGCCTTCTCGGCCAGCGTCTACGGGCGCCACCCGTACGTGAAGATGAACTACCAGGACGGGCTGGACGACCTGTCGACCCTGGCGCACGAGTACGGCCACGCGCTGCACAGCAGCCTGTCCATGGCGCACCAGCCCTACCACAGCTCCCGCTACGTGCCGTTCCTGGCGGAGATCGCCTCGACCTGCAACGAGGCGCTGCTGACCGACTACCTGGCCGCGCACGCCGCCGACCCGCAGGAGCGGGCCGCCCTGCTGGTCGAGGAGCTCGAGGGCATCCGCACCACGATCTACCGCCAGACCCTGTTCTCGGAGTTCGAACGCAGGGTGCACGGCTTCGTCGAGTCCGGCACGCCCGTCACGGCGTCGCTGATGGACGAGACCTACCGCGACCTCGTGCAGCGCTACTACGGCCCGGGCTACACGCTCGGCGCGGACGACGGCCTGGAGTGGGCCTACATCCCGCACTTCTACTACAAGTACTACGTCTACAGCTACGCCACGGGCCTGAGCTGCGGCATCGCCATCGCCGAGAAGGTCAAGACGGAGGGCCAGCCCGCGGTCGACGGCTACCTGTCGATGCTCCAGGGCGGCTGCAGCGAGCCGCCGCTGGACCTGCTGAAGAAGGCCGGCGTGGACCTGACGCGCCCCGACGCCATCGAGGCGGCGCTGGGCAAGTTCGACCGCGGCGTGACGGAGCTGGCGAAGCTGCTGGGCATCGAACTGTAGAGCATCGCCGCCACGGAAGAGGGCCCCGTCTCCGCCGGAGACGGGGCCCTTCGTCTGCGTGCGGGGAAAGTCAGCGCGGCCGCCGCGACCGCACCGGGTCGGCCGGCTGCGGCAGGATCTCCACGGCCGCGCCCGGCAGCAGGTCGAGCGCCGCGCGCACCGCCGCCTCGAGCTGCAGGTCGCGGCCCTCGCGCGCCGCGGCGGGCGTCTCCTCGACCTCGATGTCGGGGGCGACGCCCTCGCCCTCGACCGCCCACTTCCCGTCGGTGTCGTAGAAGCCGCCGCGCGGGGCGGTGATGAAGCCGCCGTCGACGAGCCCGGGCACGTCCCAGATGCCGACCAGCCCGCCCCAGGTGCGCGTGCCCACCAGCGGGCCGATCCCCAGCTTGCGGAACATGTAGGGCAGCATGTCGCCGCCCGAGCCGGACATCTCGTTGATGACCAGCACCTTGGGGCCCCAGATGGCGCCGTTGGGCGCGGTGAAGGGCTGGCGGTCGCCCACCGGATTGTTGAAGAAGCCCAGCAGCTTGCGGTTCATGACGTCGACCATCAGGTCGGCGATCGAACCGCCGTGGTTGTAGCGCTCGTCGATCACGGCGCCCCGCTTGTCCTGCTGGGCGAAGTAGCCGCGCAGGAACGCGGCGTAGCCCTCGCCGCCGGTGTCCGGGATCCAGACGTAGGCCAGCTTGCCGCCCGACAGCTCGTCGACGCGCCGGCGGTTGTCCTCGATCCAGGCCCGCTGGCGCAGCGGTTCCTCGTCGGCGACCGGCACGACGGTCACCTTGCGCGCGCCCTTGAGCTCGGGCTTGTCGTTGAGCGTCAGGACCGTCTGGCGGTCGGCCTTGCGGTCGAACAGGCTGTAAGGGCTCATGCCGGCGGTGAGTTCGACGCCGTCGACCGCGAGCAGGTAGTCGCCGACGCGCGCGTCGATGCCGGGGCCGCTCAGCGGCGCCCGCAGTTCCGGGTTCCAGTTCTCGCCCGTGTAGATCCGGCGCAGGCGGTAGCGGCCGTCCGCGACCTCGAAGTCGCAGCCCAGCAGCCCGACCGGCACGGTTTCGACCTCGGGCTCGTCGCCGCCGCCGGTGAACGAGTGGCCGATGCAGGTCTCGCCGCCCAGGATGTCCAGCACGTAGGTCAGGTCGGCGCGGTGGCGCACGTGCTCGACCCACGGCGCGTAGGTGCGGTAGGCCCAGTCCAGGTCCAGGCCGTGGACGTTCTCGACGTAGAAGAAGTCGCGCTGGAAGCGCCAGGCCTCGCGGAAGATCTGCCGCCACTCCGCGGCCGGGTCGACCTTCATGCGCAGCGCGGCGAGGTCGAGGTCGCCCTTGCCCTCCTCGGCCTTCCCGTCGGGACCGGTCAGGAGGTACTTGTCGCCCGGCTTGGCCTGCAGGAGCTTCTTGCCGTCGGCCGACACGCGGTAGGCGAGGATCCCGTCGCACAGCTTCTTGGTCTCGCGCTTCTCCAGGTCGTAGGCGTGCAGCGTCAGGCCCGGCTGGTTCGGGACGTTCTCGGCGTAGAAGAACGTGCCGGCGGCGCCGGCGGTCAGCCGCTCGTAGTTGCGGGGCGGCACGTCCAGGGCGACGATGCGCTGGTCGAGGCCGGCGAAGTCGATGCGGACGACGACCTCGTCCTTCTTCTCGTCGTCCTTCCCGCCCTCGTCCTTCTTGCCTTCGTCCTTCCCGCCCTCGTCCCCGGCCTTCGGCTCCTCGTCGTCGCTCTGCGGCTTCAGGGGCGACGGCTCGTCCTTGCCGAGCACGGCCAGGTAGAGCGAGCGGTTCAGCGGCTGGTTGTAGGAGCTCATGTCCAGCCAGCCGACGTTCAGGCCGTAGTCCGTGCTGGCCAGGAACGCGAGGTACTTGCCCGAGGCGTCCCAGGCCGGCGACACGGCGTCCGCCAGACCGTCGGTGACGCGGGTCGACTTGCCCGTTTCCAGCGAGTACACGCACACGGCGTTGAACTGGCTCGTCAGGCGCTTGCTGTAGGCGATCCAGCGCGAGTCGGGCGACCAGACCGGAGCGATGAGGCGCTCGGGGCTGGCGAACCCCTCGTCGTCGATCCGGGTCGGCTTGCCGGAGGCCGCGTCCACGACCCACAGCACGCGGTCGGCGTCGCCGAAGGCCAGGTGCTTCGAATCCGGGGACCAGCGGGGCGTGTAGTAGAACGTGGGGTTCGGCAGCGGCACCGTGCGGCGGTTCTCGCCGAACTGGTCGGCGATCACCAGCTGGTACTCGCCGCTCTCGTCGGAGAACCAGGACAGCAGGCGGCCGTCGGGCGACCAGGCCGGGGCGCGGTCGGCGGCGCCCGGGCTGTCGGTGAGGTTGCGGATGTCGCCCTTCTCGGCCGGCACGGTGAAGATCTCGCCGCGGGCCTCGAAAGCCACGCGCTTGCCCGTCGGCGAGAGGGCCATGCCGGTGATCAGCTTGGCGACGTCCTCCCAGTGCGGCCGGGCTTGGGGGAAATCGCCGTTCAAGGTCACGGCCACGGGGCGGGGCTCGCCGCCCGCGGCGTCCAGCGCGTGCAGGCGGCCGCCGTTCTCGAAGACGAGGCGGCCGGCGCCGCCGCCGAGGTTCTTGCAGTCGAACTCCTTGAAGCGCGTCCGCTGCTCCAGCGCGCCGGTGGCGACGTCGTAGGCCCAGACGTTCATGGCCAGGTCGCGGTCGCTCAGGAAGAAGATCGTGCCGCCGAGCCAGACCGGGGCCTGGTCGTTGCTGCCGTCCCAGGGCAGCTCCGTCACCGCGAGCGTCGCGAGATCGACGACGCGGATCGGCTGGGCCTGGCCGCCGCGGTAGTTGCGCCACTCGGCCTCCCAGGGCTCGACCAGCTGGTAGGCCAGGCGTTTGCCGTCGGGCGAGAGTGCGCCGGCGGCGGCCCGCGGCAGGGGCAGCGCCTCGGGCAGGCCGCCCTGCCGGCCGATGGTCCACAGCTTGGGTTGCGCCCGCGGCACCGTCTCGCGCCCCGAGGCGAACACCACGCGGGAGCCGTCGGGCGTCCAGCCGCGCACGACGTCGAAGCCCGGGTGCCAGGTCAGGCGATGCGGTTCGCCGCCCTCGACGCCGACCACGTAGACGTCGAGGTTGCCGTCGTAATTTCCGGAGAACGCGACCTGCCGGCCGTCGGGCGAGAACTTCGGCGAGGCCTCGAAGCCGTCGAAGGTGGTCAGGCGGCGGGCCTCGCCGCCGTCGCGGCCGGCGATCCAGACGTCGCCGGCGTGGACGAAGGCGACGTGTGCGGCCGAGACGTCGGGCATGCGCAGCAGGCGGGCCTCTTCCGCGGCGGCGGGGCCGGCGGCCGCCGCGGCCGCGCAGCACAGCAGCGCGATCGACAGTGATCTCATGCGGAGCTCCTTCGGGTCGGTTGTGTTTGGTCGATCATCGGCGACGGCGCAGCCGCCCTGGCAATCTGCCCAGGATCGAGAACATGTCCTCGGACAGGGTCGCGGTCGCGGGCAGGAGCACCGACGTCAGGAAGGTGCTGACGAACAGCCCGCCCATGATCACCAGGGCCATCGAGTAGTAATAGACGCCGCCCAGCGACGGCTTCTGGATCGCCATCGGCAGCAGGCCGAGCAGCGTGGTCAGGGCGGTCATCAGGATCGGGCGCAGCCGCTCGCGGCCGCCGCGCACCATCGCCTCGGTGCGGTCCAGGCCGCGGCGGCGGTACTGGTTGATGTGTTCGAGCATGACGATGCCGTTGTTCACCACGATGCCGATCAGCAGCAGCAGCCCGATCGCGGCCGGCTGGTCGAAGTCCGTGCCGGTCAGGTGCAGCGTCCAGGCGGCGCCGGCCACCGCGAAGGGCAGCGAGACCATCAGCGCCAGGGCCTGGCGGGCCGACTCGAAGAGCCCGGCCATCACCGCGTAGACCAGCAGCAGCGCCAGCAGCAGGTTGGTCAGGAACTCCTGGGACTGCTCCTGGCGGCGCTCCTGCCAGGCGCCGAAGGTCCAGGAGTAGCCGTAGGGGAAGGTCATGCCCTCCATCGCGGCGGCGATCAGCGGCGTGAAGCGGTCGCTGGTGCCCTCTTCGAAGCGGGCGCCCACCCAGACGCTCGTGCGCCGGTTGTCGCGCTCGATGCGCTCGCGGCCGGGCTTCGGCACGAAGTCGGCGACGGCGGCCAGGGGCACCAGGTCCCCGCCGGCGGTCACCAGCGGCAGGTTCGACAGCTGCGACAGGCTCTCGGTCTTCTGCTCCTCGAGGGTCAGGCGCATCTCGCGCTCGCCGTCCTCGGTGCGGAAGCGCGGCAGCCGCCGGCCGCGGTAGGTGAGGCCCACCACGTCGGCCACCTGGTCCGGCGAGACCGCGTACCTGGCGATCAGCTCGCGGTCCGGCTCGATGTGCAGCTCCTGCTGGGCCTCCTGCTGGCGCGCGCCCACGTCCAGCAGGCCGGGGATCGCGGCCACGCGTTGGGTGGCCTCCTCGGCCAGCTGCATGAGCACCTCGGTGTCCTCGCCCACGAGCTGGAACGCCACGCGCCGCCCGCCGCCGTGCCGCCACCCCTGATGCTCCTCCTGCACGTCGAGGCGCACGCCCGCGATCTCGGGCAGCATCCCGCGCAGCGCGGTGCGCACGCGGGCGATGTTCGCGGCCTCCGCCTTGCCCTCCTCGAGGTAGATGCGGGTCATGCTCCAGTTGTCGCTCCAGAAGCTGTAGATCGAGCGGGCCATCAGCTCGGCGCGGTGGGGCTCGAGGGCCTGCTCCACCTGCGTGACGAGGGCCTGCTTGCGCTCGAGGCTCAGCTCCTCGCTGTAGTCGTAGTTCACCTGGACGAAGAGCTCGGTGTTCGAGGTGTCGAAATTCATCTCGAGGTTCGTGAAGGGGTAGGCCGCCGAGGCGATCACGGCCAGGCCGATCACCGGCGCCAGCCAGCGGCGCCGCAGGTTGGCCCGCAACAGCGACTCGTAGCCCCGCTCCAGGCCGAGCATCCAGCGCCCGCGGGGGCGCGGCGCGGAGCGGATGTACCAGGCGGTCGCCAGCGGGATCAGGGTCTGGCTGATGAACAGCGAGGCCAGCAGGGCCAGGCAGACCGTGATCGCCAGCTCCTTGAGGTAGACGTTCATCTCGCTGGGCTTGTTGAAGATCAGCGGGATGAAGACGATGACCGAGGTGAGAGTGGCGGCGGTCACGGCGTTCGCGACCTCGCGCGCGCCTTCGCGCGACGCTGTCACGCGGTCGGCGCCCTCCTCGCGGTGCCGGAAGATGTTCTCCATCACCACGACGGCGTTGTCCACCAGCATGCCGACGCCCACGATCAGGCCCAGCAGCGTCAGCGTGTTGAGCGACTTGCCCTGGGCCCAGATGATGCCGCAGGTCACGACCAGGGAGAACGGGATGCACAGCACCGCGACGACGGTGGTGGAGACGCGGCGCAGGAACAGGAAGAGGACCGCCGCGGCCAGGATCGCCCCGAAGACCCCGGTGAAGGACAGGTCGCCCAGGGTCTTGCGGATCTCCGCGCCCTGGCTGAACCAGACCAGGAAGTTGACGTCCTGCAGCTCGGGGTCGTCCCCCATGCGCTCGATGGCGGCCGCCAGCGCGTCGCAGACCTCGACCGTGTTGGCGCGCGACTCCTGCGACACGCTCACGCCGATCGCGAAGTCGCCGTCGAGGTGGCGGCCGTACTCCAGCGGCGGCTCCTGGTAGACGACGTCGGCGACGTCGGACAGCCGCAGCCCGTCGGCGCGCAGCGGCAGGGCGCGGATCTGCTCCACGGTGGACAGGGTGCCGACGGTGCGCAACGTCCAGCGGGCGTCGCCCTCCACGATCCGGCCCAGCGACTGGTCGAAGTTCCCGCTGCGCAGCCGGCGCGACACGTCGCGCACGTCCATGCCGTGCAGCTCCAGGTCGGCCAGCCGCAGGTTGATGCGCACCTCGCGCGGGTTGACCCCGTCGAGCCGCACCTGGGCCACGCCGGGCACGCGCTCCAGCGGCCGGATGATCTTGCGCTCGAGCAGGTCGTAGCTCTCGCTGAGGTCGCGCGGCGAGCTGAGCCGTCCCTCCAGGATCGGCGACTCCGAGTCGCGCGAGTCCCAGCTCGTGCTGACCTGGATGTCGCCGAGGTCCTCGGGCAGGTCGCCGCGGATGCGGTCGATGCGCTCCCAGACCTCGGTGCGGGCCAGGTGCAGGTCGGCGCCCCAGTCGAAGCCCAGCCGGATGCGCCCGCCTTCGCCGTCGCAGCTCGACCACAGGCTCTGCAGCCCCTTGACCGAGCCGAGCGCGTCCTCGACCGGCCGCACCACCATGCGCTCGACCTGCTCGGGCGAGGCGTTCTCGTAGGGGAGCTGCACGAACAGCTCGGGTTCCTGGATGTCCGGCATGAACGCCAGCGGCAGGCGCGTCAGGGCGACCACGCCCAGCAGCACGATGCTCGCCAGCAGCATCAGCATCGAGACGGGCCGCTTGATGGCGATTTCCGGCAGCGTCATGCGGACGGTCCCTTCCTCGCGCCTAGCGCTCGTCGCCGATGCGCGAAGGCACGGCCAGGTAAGCGGCCGGGATCACGATCAACGTCAGCAGCGTGCTCAGCAGCAGCCCGCTCGCCACGGTGATCGCCAGCGGCGCGCGCAGCTCGGCGCCCTCGCCCCAGGCCAGGGCCATGGGCAGCAGGCCCAGCACCGTGGTCAACGTCGTCATCAGGATCGGCCGCAGCCGCAGGTGCGCGGCGCGGACGATCGCCTCCGCTTTCGGCAGTCCCGCGCGGCGCAGCCGGTTGATCGCGTCGACGAGCACGATGGCGTTGTTGACCACGATGCCCACCAGGATCACCACCCCGATCAGGACGATGACGGTGACCGGCGTCCCGGTCAGCAGCAGCGCCGGCACCACGCCGATCAGGGCCATGGGGATCGTGAACAGCACCAGCAGCGGGTGCAGGAACGACTCGAAGGTCGCCGCCATGACCAGGTAGACCAGGAAGACGGCCAGCAGGATCGCGAAGCGCAGGCTGTCGAAGCTCACCTGCATCTCGCGGTTCTGGCCGCCCAGCTCGACGGTCAGGCCCGGGGGCGGCGGCCGGCCGGCCAGCGCGGCGCGCACGTCGACGACGGCCGCGCCCAGGCTGCGCCCCTCGACGTTCGCCGAGACGACGGCGGCGCGCTGCTGCTGCAGGCGGTGGATCTCGGCCGGTCCGCGGTCCTCGCGCACGTCGGCCACGGAGGTCAGGCGCAGGGTGGAGCCGTCGGGGCCGGGCAGCGCCAGGTTGCGCACGTCCTCGACCGTGTGGCGGTCGCTCTCGCGGTTGCGCAGGCGGATGTCGATCTGCCGGTCCTCCTCCTTGAAGCGCGTCGGCACCACGCCCAGGACGCGGTTCTTCAGCGTCTCGGACAGCACGCCCATGTCGAGGCCCAGCGAGGCCAGCCGCTCGCGGTCGAACACCACCTGCAGCTCGGGGTTGCCCGCCTCGAGCGACGAGCGCACGTCGACGAGCCCCGGCACGCCGGCCAGGTCCGCGGCGATCTCCAGGGAGTAGGCCCGCAGGTCCTCGAGGTCGTCGCCGAAGACGATCACCTCGACGGGCGTCTTGAGGGTGAAGTACGACGGGCGGCCGAAGCGCGCCTCGAGGTCGGGCAGGTCGGCGAAGGCGGCGCGCATGCGGTCGGCGACGGCCGCCTCGGCGGCGCCGTCGCCGCGGTCCTTCATCACCACGTTGAGCTGGCCGAGGTTCTCGGCCCGCGTGTTCACCGACAGGCCGCCTGAGACCAGCCGGCTGCCGACGGTCGCGTACTGCACGTCCACCCCGGGTTCGGCGTCGGCCGCCCGCTCCATGACCTGCAGGGCGCGGTCCGTCGCCGCGAGCGAGGCGCCTTCGGGCAGGGTGGCCTCGAAGAAGAACTCGCCCTCGCTGAGCTGGGGGATGAGCTCGGTCTGCAGCAGCGGCACGGCGACCATGGACAGGGCGAACAGGGCGAAGCCGATCCCGAGCGTCAGCCAGCGGCGGCGCAGGGAGGAGCGCAGCAGGGCGTCGAAGGCGTGGGAGAAGCGGCCGAGGGTCATCGTCGCCGCGGGCAGGGTTGCGAATTCGTCGTCGACGGGGAGGGCGGCGGCGGTCTCCCGCCGTCGCTCGGCATCGCCCGGCAGCCTGGATCCCGCCGCGCTCAGCATGGGGATCAGCGTGATGGCGACCACCAGCGAGGCCAGCAGGCTGAAGGTCACCGTCAGGGCCTGGTCGCGGAAGAGCTGCCCGGCGATGCCCTCGACGAACACGATCGGCACGAAGACCGCGACCGAGGTCAGGGTCGAGGCGGTCACCGCGGCGGCGACCTCCGAGGTGCCGTCCACGGCCGCGCGGTAGAGGGAAGCCCCCTCGCGGCGCCGCCGGTAGATCGACTCGAGCACCACGATGGAGTTGTCCACGAGCATGCCGATGCCCAGGGTCAGCCCGCCCAGCGACATGACGTTCATGGTGATGTCGAGCTTGTACATGGCGACGAAGGTCGCCACCACCGAGATCGGGATCGAGGTGGCGATGATCAGCGTGCTGCGCAGGTCGCGCAGGAACAGCATCAGCACCAGGATCGCCAGCAGGCCGCCGACCAGGGCGGCGTCGCGCACCTCGTCCACGGACTGCTGGATGAAGTGCGACTGGTCGAACAGCACGGTCAGCTGCGTGCCCGGCGGCAGCTTGCCCTCCTGCCACTCCGCGAGCCGTTCGCGCAGGCGCCTGGCCACCGTCACGGTGTTGGCGTCGCCCTCCTTGTAGAGGGAGATCTCCACCGACTCCGCGCCGTCGACCCGCGTGATCTCCTCGCGCTCCTTGACGCCGCGCCGCACCTCGGCCACGTCCCCGATGCGCACCACGCCGCGCTCGTCGCGCCGCACGATCAGGTCGGCGATCTCCGCGACGTCGTCGTACTCGTTGATGGTGCGGATCAGGTACTGGTCGTCGCGCCCGCGCAGGGCGCCGCCGGGCAGGTTGACGTTGCCCACGCCCAGCACCTGCCGCACCGCCTCGAGCGGGAGCCCCAGCGCCGCGAGGCGGTCCTGGTCGACGTCGACCTGGATCTCCTCCTCGAAGCCGCCCTTGATCTGCGCCGCGGCCACGCCCTTGAGCGTCTCGAAGTCCTGCTTGAGCTGCCGGTCGGCGAGCCGGCGCAGCACGGTCAGGTCGTCGGTGCCCGACAGCGCGAGCCGGATGATGGGGTCCAGGCTCGGGTCGTAGCGCAGCACGACCGGGTCGGTGGTCTCGGCGGGCAGGATCAGCCGGTCGAGCTTCTCGCGGACCTCCATCGACAGCAGGTCCATGTCCGCGCCCCACTCGAACTCGAGCGTGACCTCCGACATGCCGGGCCGCGACACCGAGTGGATCGACTGCAGGCCGCGCAGCACGCCGACGGACTCCTCGACCGGCCGCGTGACGAGGTTCTCCACCTCCTGGGGCGCCGTGTCGGGGAACTCGGTGCGCACCGTGAGCGAGGGGTAGGTGATGTCCGGGAACAGCTCCAGCGCCAGGCGCCCGTAGGCCACCACCCCGAAGACGATGATCGCCAGCGCCGCCATCACGACGCTGACCCGGCGGCGGACGGCGAGATCGACGAACGCGCGCATCAGGAGCCGGCTCCTTCGGCGAGGATCTTCAGCTTCGAGCCGTGCTTCAGCGAGCGCTGCCCCTTGACCACGACCCGCTCCGCCGCCGCCAGGCCGGTCAGGATCTGGGTCCGCTCGTCGTCGGTGAAGCCGACCTCGACGACGCGGCGTTCGGCGGTCGTGCCGTCCTCGCCGGCCGCCACGTAGACGACGGTCTCGCCCTTGTCCGTCAGCACGGCCGACCGCGGCACCAGCACCGCGCCGTCGCGCCGCTCGGTGACGATCTGCACCTGGGCGAAGTCGCCGGGTCGCGTGCCCTCGGGGTACGACGGGATCTCGATCGTGATCTTGATCGTGCCGCTGGCCGGATCGATGACCGGGCTGATCAGCTTGATGCGCCCCTGCACGCGCTGGCCCACGCTGTCGAGCACCAGTTCGACGGCCTGGTCCTGCCGCAGCTTGTTGAACTCGCGGCTGGGCACGTGGACCTTCGCCAGCAGGGGATCGAAGTCGGCCAGCGCGAACAGCGGCGTGCCGACCGACACGTTCTGGCCGACGCTCGCCAGGCGGCGCGTCACGCGCCCGCCGAAGGGCGCGACCACCTCGGTGTAGGACAGGTTCAGGCGCGCGAGCCCCTCGTCGGCCTCGGCCCGGGCCAGCTCGCTGCGGGCGGCCTCGAACTCCTCGACCGTGGCCAGGTCCTCGTCGCGCATGGCCTGCAGGCGCTGGAAGCGCGTGCGGAGGTTCGCCGCCGCCGCCGCGGCCTGGTCGGCGCGCAAGCGGTACTCGTTGTTGTCGATGCGCAGCAGCGCGGTCCCGGCGCCCACCCGGTCGCCCTCCTCGGCGGACAGCGACGCGATCACGCCCGCGACCCGGGCGAGCACCTGCGCCTCCTTCTCGGCTTCCAGCGTCGCGGTCGCCTTGTAGTAGCTGGAGATGGCCCCCAGCTCCGCCGGCGCCACGGCGACCGGCACGGCCGGCTCCTCGGGCTGGCCCCCGGGACCGCCGGCGCGGGCCTCGGCCTGCGCGCCTCCGGCGGGAGCGTCTTGCTTGCCGCCACCGCAACCGGCGGCGACCGCCAGGAGGAGCGCGAACAGGAGGAAGCGGGGGAGTTTCGCGATCGTCATGGGTCTGAGGTCCCTTCACAGGTTACGGCCGGGCCCGGGCGCGGAGGTCGGCGAACGCTACAAGATCAACTACCGGAGCGGATTTGACAATCGCCGCCCGGCGGGGATCGGTCTAGGACGGCGGGGGAGCGGC
>PNOJ01000073.1 GCA_013824755.1 Gemmatimonas sp. | reverse complement strand
CGATGCCCAGCGCCAGGCTGTCGTATTCGAGCAGGGCGAGGGCTTCGGTGTGCATCAGACGATCCTGAAGTGGTCCACCAGCGAGCAGCGCCGCTGGCGGCTGAAGGTGAGCGGCCCGGTCAGGCCCTCGCCGGTCGGGCTGGCGATGGTGAAACTCGTGAAGCCCTCGCCGCTCTCGCCCAGGCCGGCGTAGATCGGCGCGTTCTTGACGAAGATGCTGGTGTTGATGACGCGGGCCATGCGGCTCAGCGCGTCGATGTCGCGGCTGTGCATCGCCGCCGAGTGGCCGAAACCGTGCTCGGCGCGCCGGGCCAGCTCGATGCCGTGCTCGGCGTCGGCGACGCGCACCACCGGCAGCACCGGCATCATCTGCTCGGTCCAGACCAACGGGTGGTCCTCGGGCACCTCGCAGACGACCAGCCGCGGGTCGCCCGAACAGGAGATGCCGGCGCGGGCGAGGATCTCGCCGGCGTTCTTGCCGATCAGCGTCTTCTCCATCACGCCCGGCTTGCCGGGGCCGCGGGTCTCGCTGAAGACCGTGCGTTCGAGACGGGCGATATCCGAGGCGCTGGCGCGGTGCGCGCCGTGGCGCACCATGGAGGCGACCAGGGCGTCGGCCACCGCGGCCTCGACGAACACCTCCTTCTCGTCCACGCAGATCACGTTGTTGTCGAAGGAGGCGCCGCGCACGATGTCGCCGCCGGCCTTGGCGACGTCGGCGGTGCGGTCCACGACCACCGGCGGGTTGCCCGGCCCGGCGCAGACGGCGCGCTTGCCGCTGCGCATCGCGGCCTTGACCACCGCCGCGCCGCCGGTCACCACCAGCAGGCGCACCCCGGGGTGCTGCATCAGCTCCTGGGCCGAGGCCACCGTGGGCGTCGCCACCGCGGTCACCAGGTCGGGCGGCCCGCCGGCGCCGACCACGGCGCGGTTGATCAGCCGGATCGTGCGCATCGAACAACTGCGCGCGCTCGGGTGCACGTTGAACACGACGCTGTTGCCGGCGGCCACCATGCCGATGGTGTTGCAGATGATCGTCGAGGTGGGGTTGGTGGTCGGGGTGATGGCGCCGATGACGCCGAAGGGCGCCCACTCGGCGAGCGTGAGGCCGCGGTCGCCGGTCCAGGTGCGGGGCTGCAGGACCTCGGTCCCCGGCGTCTTGAGCGTCACGAGCCGGTTCTTGACGACCTTGTCCTCGAAGCGGCCGAGGCCGGTCTCCTCCCAGGCGTGGCGGGCCAGGGCCTCGCCCTCGCGCAGCATCGCGGCGCGGATGGCCGCGATCAGCGACTCGCGCAGCGACAGCGACGCCTCGCCCAGGCGGCGGAACGCTGATGTGGCCGCCGCCACGGCGTGGTCCACGTCGGGGAACACGCCGTCGCCCAGCGACTCGTTGGCCGCTGTGGATTTGCTGGCCGCCGCCGGCTCGGCTGCCGTCGTAGCCGTCGCCTCCCCGCCGCCGCGCAGCCGCGCCGCCAACCGCTGGGCGATCTCGTCGACCTGCCGGTCGCTCAACCCGCTCATGGCCGCTCCCTCGCTGTGCTAGCCGTCGCGACCCTTGTGGTACCGCTCCTCGCCCTCGATCTCCCAGCTGTCGACGATGGCCATCACCACGGCGTCGACGGGACGCCCGTCGGTGACCCGCGTCTGGCGCGCCGAGGAACCCGAGGCGTACAGCACGTACTCGCCCGGGCCCGCCCCGACCGCGTCGACCGCGACCACCGAGCCGCCGGACAGCTGCCCGTCGGGGCCGGCGATGCCCAGCAGCAGGAAGCGCAGGCCGTCGAGCTTCTCGTCCTTCTGGCTGGCCACCACGGTGCCCATCACCTTCGCGAGATTCATGGCCGCCTCCCGGACCCGCCGCGCGGGGTCACTTCTTGCCCGTCTCCACCTGGCGGCCCAGGGGGATGATCAGGTCCACGTTGGCGTGCGGGCGCGCGATCACGTGCACCGCGACGACCTCGCCCACGCGGGCGGCGGCCGTCTGGCCGGCGTCGCAGGCCGCCTTGACCGCGGCCACGTCGCCGCGCACCACGACGGTCGTGTAGCCGCCGCCGGTCTTCTCGTAGCTCACCAGCTCGACGCGGGCCGCCTTGACCATCGCGTCGGCCGCCTCGACCATCGCCGCGAAGCTGCGGCACTCGATCATACCCAGAGCATCCGACATCACGAGCCTCCCTCGGGGGCTGGGGTCCTGCCTCCTACGAGGCGTGCTCGCGTCCGGTCAGGGCCGCCAGGGCCTGGACCGCCGCGGGCCGCGCCGCTTCCACGTCCTTCTCCTCCCCGCCGATGTAGACCCGGCCGAAGCTGCCGAAGGCCCGCACCTCGAGGATGCTGATGTCGGCCGCCTTCTCCGCCTCGTTGGCCGCGAGCGCCGCGTAGGCCGCCGGCTCGCATTCGAGGATGAAGAGGGTCTGGCCGGCCATGATCATGTTGCCGTGCCGCATGCGGTTGATCAGCATGCACTGGTGGTCGTCGAGGTGGCGCACCACCTGGTCGCTGACCACGCGCGGCCGCAGCCGCTGCTCCTCCTTCAGCTCCAGGGCCGACAGGATGGCGGCCCCGGCCTGGCGCACGTCGGCCTGGCTGTCGGCGTGCACCTCGAGCATGCCGAAGTGGCGCTCGACGATCTGCATGCCGGGCGTCACGCGCGTGCTCTTCAGCGCGATGTCGGTGACGCGGTTGATCTCCATGCCCGGCGCGATCTCGACGAAGAGGCTTGCCTGGCCGGTGCGGGGCAGGAAGCCCTGCGCCACCGTCGCCAGGAAGGCGGCGAACTGCGGCTGCAGGCTGTCGATGACGACGAAAGCCCTCAGGTCGACCATGGTCAGCTCCTTGCCCGTTCCGACGAACCGCCGGCGCCGACGCCGGCTTCCTCCATGATGGCCACGCTGGCGCTGGCGCCGATGCGCGTGGCGCCCGCCTCGATCATCCGGCGCGCGTCCGCGTAGCTGCGGATGCCGCCCGACGCCTTGACTTCCATGCCGGCGCCCTGGACCACCGACGCCATCAGGGCGACGTCCTCGGCCGTGGCCCCGCCCTTGGCGAAGCCGGTCGAGGTCTTCACGAAGTGCGCGCGGGCGCGGCGCGACGCCTCGCAGGCGCGGCGCTTCTCGTCGTCGGTCAGCAGCGCGGTCTCGATGATGACCTTGCAGACGGCGCCGCCGTCGCGGCAGGCCTCGACCACGGCGCGGATGTCGCCGAGCACCAGGTCGTCGTCGCCGCCCTTGAGCGCGCCGACGTTGATGACCATGTCGATCTCGCGGGCCCCGTCGCGGATGGCGCGGCGCGCCTCGGCCGCCTTGATCTCGGGCAGCGTCGCCCCCAGCGGGAAGCCGACGACCGTGCAGGTCAAGACCGGCGTGCCCCGCAGGGCGTCGCTGACGGTCTTGGTCCAGCAGGCGTTCACGCAGATGGAGCGGAACAGGAACTTGCGCGCCTCGGTGCACAGGGCCAGCACCTGCTCGCGCGTGGCGTCGGGCTTCAGGATCGTGTGGTCGATGTAGCGGGCCAGGTCGCGCGGGATCTCGCCGGGCGAGCCGGGGCCGTGGCCGAGGCGGGTGGCGCCCAGCTCCACCAGGCGCCGCGCGCGGTCGGGGGCGGAAGCCACGCACGGTCCTTCGCACGCGGCCCCCGTCGTCGAGCCCACCAGGCGTTCCAGCCTGGCGACGATGCGGTCGAGGTCTTCCGGGGACAACGCGTCGGGGGCGGCGGCGGGGCGGCCGCCGGCCGGGGCGCTTCCCTTCTCGACGTCGTCGATCATCGCCACCCTCCGTTGGTGGCGGGGCTCCTGGCAGTCGGTCGACAGGAAGGTGTCCAGGATCTGGACGGCCAGGGCGGCGCCGATCAGGCCGGCGCCGAGGGTCAGCAGGTTGGCGTCGTTGTGCTCGCGGCCGTTGCGGGCGCTGGAGAGGTCGTAGGCCATGGCGGCGCGCACGCCGGGGACCTTGTTGGCGACCATGCAGGAGCCGATGCCGGCGCCGTCGATCATGATCCCGCGCTGGGCCCGCCCCTCGGCCACGGCCTGGGCGACGGCTAGGGCGTAGACGGGGTAGTCGACTGCTTCATGGGATGAAGTACCGAGGTCGAGCACCTCGTGCCCCTTGGACTTCAGGTGGGCGGCCAACTTGGTCTTGAGGTCGAACCCGCCGTGATCGGCGCCGATGGCGATCTTCATCCGTCAACCTCCCTACCAGACCCGCTCGGGGGTGCCCGGCCCGCCGCCGGGGGTGCCCCGGATCTCGCCGGATTCCGAGTCCAGAACCGCCTGCAGCTGTCGGACGAAGCGCCGGAAACGGGCCAGGCCTTCCTCGGTGAGCTGGAAGGTGGTGATCTCGCGCCGCCCCTGCCGGGTCTTGCGGATCCCCACGAAACCGGCTTCGGCCAAGTGGCGCGTCTGCACGTGCAGGTTCCCGTCGGCCAGCCCCGTCTCGCTTCTCAATTCCATGAAGCTCTTGGGCTGCCCCTGGATCAGGGCGGCGATGATGGCCAGGCGGGCCGGGGAGGCCAGGGTGGCGTCAAACTCCGGCATCGCGACGTCTTCCGGCCCGGCGAGTCATCATTCGCTTCATGATTGGAAGTATCGGCAAGATTTGGGAGCGGTCAAGCACAAAATCATGAATCAGTACGATCCGACTTCATAATTTGAAGCAATTGTCATCCTTGAGCTTCCCGAATGGATTCCAACTCCTCCCAGCGGGAGTAGGTCGCGTCCAGCTCCGCTTCGACGGTTTCCAGTTCCTCCCGCATGGCCGGCACCTCGCCCCCCGCGCGCTGGTAGAGGGCGGGGTCGGCCAGACCGGCGTGCAACTCGTCGCGTCGCCGCTCCAGGTCCTCGATCCGCTGGGGCAGGGCTTCGAGCTCGCGGGTCTCCTTCCAGGTCAGCCGCCGGGGCGACTCGGGGCGGGTCTTGGTCCGCGGCGCCGCCGATCCCTCCCGCGGGGCCGGCCGGGACTCGGCGAGCCCCGCGGCGGCCGCCGCCTCGACCCGCTCCCAGTCCTTGTAGCCCCCGACCGACACCAGCACGCTCCCGTCGTGGCCCACCACCAGGGTCGAGGTGGCCACGTTGTCCAGGAACTCGCGGTCGTGGCTGACCAAGAGGACCGTGCCCTCGAAGTCGACGAGCAGCGATTCGAGCAGCTCGAGCGTCTCGAGGTCGAGGTCGTTGGTCGGCTCGTCCAGGACCAGCACGTTCGCCGGCTGGGTGAAGAGCTTGGCCAGCAGCAGGCGGTTGCGCTCGCCGCCGCTGAGCCGGGTGATGGGGGCGCGGGCCTGCTCGGGCGGGAACAGGAAGCGCTGCAGGTAGGTGATGACGTGCACGTGCTGCCCGTCGATCACGACGTGGTCGCGGCCCGAGGCGATGTTCTCCTGCACCGAGAGCGCCGGGTCCAGGGCGTCCCGCTGCTGGTCGGAGTAGGCGATCTTCAGGTTGGCTCCCTGCCGCACCCGGCCGGCGAGCGGTTCCAGTTCCCCGAGCAGCACCCGCAGCAGCGTCGTCTTGCCGGCGCCGTTGGGACCCAGCACGCCGACCTTGTCCCCGCGCAGGACCGTGGTGGTCAGGCCGCGCACCACCGCGCGCCCGTCGTAGCCGGCGTCGACGCCCTCGGCCCGCAGCACCAGCTTGCCGCTGCGCTCGGCGTCCTGCACCGCGATCTGGGCCGCGTCGCCCAGCTCGCGCCGGACGGAACGCTCCTCGCGCAGCTCCAGCAGCCGGCGCACGCGCCCCTCGTTGCGCGTCCGGCGCTCGCGCACCCCCTGGCGGATCCAGGCCTCCTCCTGGGCCAGGACGCGGTCGAACTCGGCCCGCTGGCGGCGCTCGGCGGCCAGGTCCTCGTCGCGCCGGCGCAGGAAGGTGTCGTAGTCGCAGCGCCAGTCGCGCAGGCGGCCGCGGTCCAGCTCGACGATGCGCCCCGCCAGCGCGCGCAGGAAGGCGCGGTCGTGCGTCACGAACAGCAGCGTGCCGCGCCAGCGCAGCAGGAAGGACTCCAGCCAGCGGATCGCCGGGATGTCCAGGTGGTTGGTCGGCTCGTCCAGCAGCAGCAGGTCGGGCTCGCCGGCCAGCGCGCGGGCCAGCAGCACGCGGCGGCGCTGGCCGGTCGACAGCTCGGAGACCTCGGCGTCCGCGTCCAGGGCGACCTGGTCCAGGATGCCGGCGACCCGGTGGGAGATCTCCCAGGGCTCGACGTCCGGCGGCAAGCCGCTGGCCACCACGTCGGCCGCACGGCCGCGCAGGTCGGCGGGGATCTCCTGGGGCAGCAGGCCCACGCGCAGGCCGGCGGCGCGGATCACGTCGCCGCCGTCCGGGGGCGCCTCGCCGGCGAGCACGCGCAGCAGGGTGGTCTTGCCCTCGCCGTTGCGCCCGAGCAGGCAGACGCGCTCGCCCTTCTCCAAACGCAGGTCCACGCCGTCGAGCACGGGCGGGCCGCCATGGGCCAGGGTCACGTCCTTGAGGGTCAGCAGGGCCATGGCTTCCTCGCGGGGGGGGGCGGGGCCGGAGCCCCAAGATCGTACAAGCATTCCCGTCGCGCCGCAGAAAATCGTTCATCGGTCGTGTAAGCACCAGCAGATTGGCGATTGTTAGGTCATATTACCAGGATCAGCAGCATCCCGTTCCGGGGCTCGCCATCGGCGGGCCCGCTCGACGGCGTTCCGAGTGGTGGCTGACATGGGCGTCGGGTTCGACTCACACGACAGGGAGGCGGAGATTTGAAGAAGCTGTCATGGTTGCTCCTGCATTTCTCGACGGGCCTGCTCGTCGTTTGCGGCTGCGGCGGCGATGTCGGCGGCGGCGACCCGGAGCCGGCGGCCACAGGCTCGATTTCCGGTTTCGTCGCTGGCGGCATCACCGGAGTCGCGATCAGCGATGCCATGATCACGGTCGGCACCCTGTCCACGACGACCAACCGGCAGGGCTACTTCTCGTTGGCCGACGTGCCGACGGGCCAGCGCCTCGTGAACATCGCCCGGGCCGGCTACCTTTCTGTCCAGCGGGTGGTACGGGTCATCGCCGGCGACAGCGTGCAACTGCCGGACGTGTTTCTGCCCTACACCGAGGAGTTCGTCATCGACGGCGCGGCCGGCGGCTCCGCCGACACCGCCGAGGGCTCGATCTCGTTCGGGGCGGGCGCCTTCGTGGATGTCGACGGCGATCCCTACATCGGCGACGTGAACCTCGAAGTCACGACCGTCGTGCCCGGGGACGAGGCGTTCTACGCGGCCTTCCCCGGCGATTTCGAGGGCCTCCGCGAGGACGGTACCACGACGCTGTTCGAGAGCTTCGGCTTCATGGGCGTCAACATGTTCAACGCCGACATGTCCGCCGCGGTCCGCTTGGCTCCCGGTCGGACCGCCACGCTGAGCCTGCACATGGACGCGAAGATGCTCGGCGAGTCCATCCCGATGTGGTGGTTCGACGTATCGACCGGTCGCTGGCGCGAGGACGGCGCCTCGACGTACGTCGTCGGCAGCTTCGTGGCCGACATCGATCACGTCACGACATGGAGCTGGAACCTGCCGGTGGACGATATCTGCCTGATCGAGGGCCTGGTGCTGGGCCCGGACGAACAGCCCTTCCCGGGCGCCCGGGTCTTCAGCCGCGGCGTGGACAACGCGATCATGGACCACGACGACACCGGCGCCGACGGCAGGTTCAGCGTGCGTGCCAAGATGAACGCGGCCAGCGACGTCTGGGCCCAGTTCGGCAGCCTCGCCGGCGGATCGGTCCGCGTGGTCGTGGCCGCCGATTGTCCGGTCGTCATCGAGACGCCGCTCAGGCTGCTCGAGCCCGGTTCGGCGTCACCCTGACGTGAGCGACGTCCGGCGGTACCCGGTTCTGACCCGGGTGGCCGCGAAGCAGCGGTGCTGCCTGAATCAGTCGGGGGCGCGCCCGGTCCCGCACGGCGACGTGCGGTCGTTGCCGTAGACCCGGAACTCCAGGCCCGTCGGGTCGAAGGGCGCCAGACGGAAGCGTGCCGAGCGCCGTGTGAAACATTCGCAGACGTCGGTCATGTACTCCCAGAGCCTGACCTCCGCCACCCCGTCCCGTACTTCGACCGACGGCCTGATCTGCTTGGTGCAGCAGTTGACGTCGATCGAGGCGACGGTCACGATGGTCGTGTCGCCCCGGGTGATGACCGACAGGGCGCCCGGGCTGCCGGGTGACGGCGCCGGACCAGGCGGCAGCAGTTCCACTTCTCCCCGCACCAGATCCGTTCCCGGCAGGTTCTCGGGCATGGGGAAGTGCTTCAGGTCGTCGGCGGGGACCATCGCCTCGTCGGTCGTCGTCACCACCGCGCCTTCGTGGCGCGCGGGACCCGGGTCGTCCGCGACGGCGGCACGGGGGGGCGTCTCTCGGCAACCCGTGGTGAGCACCATGAGAAACAGGACGATCATGGGTTTCATGGAGCGCGTCATGACGTGACCTCCGGCCGGGGTGGGCCCCATGCTTGCAGGAATCGGCGCACCTTGCAACCACGCTTCCATCGCGGCGGTTCCCGGTGGCGGCCGGGGCCCGATAAAGCTGTTGAGTTATTGACATCCAGGCTGTTAGGATCCCCACCACGGGGCCGTGCAGTTCCGGATCCAGCGCCGTTGTCGCACCCCCACATCGTACCAGACGGCGCACCAACCGGGGAGGGATACTCATGTCACGCTCGACTCTCTGGCTGCTGGCGCTGTGCGCTGCAGCCTCCATGTTGTTCGTCGCCTGCGGCGGCGACGACTCGCCCTCGAATCCGCCGCCGCCGGCCGGGACGACGGCGCTCGTCGGCGACGACGGAGGCGAGACCACAAGCTTCGATTCCTTTGAGCAGGTCTCGTTGTCGTTGGCCGAGCTCGAACCGAACACCATCTACACCATCGAGGTCAGCGACGCCGCCAAGACTCTGCTTGGCCGCTACGAGCTCACGACCGACGGCAACGGCGAGATGGACGCCTCTTCGGTCATCTACGATCCCGAGCCCGGCGACTACGACGTCGACGTGCTGGGCACCTCCATCTCCTTCACCCTGACCGTGAACGAGCCCACGGCCTTCTGGGGCATGCCCTGCGACGAGACCGGCGTCCACGCCAACAACTACGACGTCGGCGACATGGTGTACTTCACCATGGGCAACGGCACGGCCGACGCCGAGGTCGACATCTACGTCGTGCCCAACCGCTACGACTGGGCGGCCGGCATGTACCTGTTCGATTACACCGAGTCGGTCGAGCGCGTCGTGCTGGACGCAGAAGGGGAGCTGGCTCCCACCGCCATCTGGCAGTCCGCCGGCAACGAGGAGAGCGTTTCCTACGACGTGATCGTCGACGTCGATCGCGACGGCGTCTACAGCGCCGGCGACTATCTCGACGGCCAGATCGGCGTGGGTTTCGTCGTGCAGGAGACCGACGTCGCCAAGACGCTCATCGACGGCCATGTCGTGGAGCGCCTCAGCGCCGACGACAACTACGTCTACCGCGACGTGTTCAACACGAACGAGAACGTCTACGTCTACCTGAACCCCGTCGCGCGCATGCGCAACCTCGGCGGCGACCGCTACGTGAACTGGTACATCGTGCCTCACCAGGAGCTCTGGGAGGACGGCGATCCCCTGGATCCCGTGACCACGCCGATCGGCGACACCGTCCAGTACGGCTGCACCAACGCCGGACGGCGCCTGCTGTGGCCCTCGCCGCTGGCGGCGGGCCAGTACGACATCGTGATCGACGTCGACGGCGACGAGATCTACGACATGGGCCAGGACATCCTCGACGGCTACAGCGGCCAGGGCAACTGGGTCGGCTTCACGGTCCAGGCCCCGCCGGCGACGCGCGACTGGACCCTGCTGGTCTACGCCGACGGCGAAGGCGGCCTCTCGGCTTCCCGCTCCGCCTATGCGGCGGAGATCTCCGGCGCCATCAACGCCAACATGTACGCCGCGGTCCTGTTCGACGGCGACAACGGAGCCGGCTACACCGACTGCAAGCGCTACATCTGCAATCCGGGCGCGGCGGTCGAGGACGCCGACTACCCCGACGATCTGAACATGGGGCACCCGCTCACCCTGCACGACTTCCTGACCTGGGGCATCGCCAAGTTCCCGGCCCGCAAGTACATGATCGTGCTCTCGAACCACGGCGGCAGCTGGTTCGGCGAGGACCACGCCGTTCCGAACGAGCTGTGGTACGAAGGCGCCAAGGCCATGTGCTACGACGGCGGCGACGCCCTGAACATGTACGAACTCCAGGCGGTCTACCGCGACATCAAGGCGATGGTCGGCGAGAAGCTGGACGTCGTCTGGTACCAGGGCTGCCTGATGGGCGGCGTGGAGGTGGCCGCCATCTCCAAGGACTACTTCGACTACATGGTGTCCCACGAGACCGTGCGCTTCGGCTCGGAGAACAACGGCAAGTTCCCGGCTGTCGTGCAGACGCTCATCGGCAACGCCGGTGCGGCGGCCGCCGCCACCAAGTGCGTCGACGGCCCGACGGCGCCGAATACGACCTACAGCGCGACCTACGAGCTGAGCAAGTACGGCGCCCTGGAGTCGTCGTTGCGCACCTTCGTCGACCAGGCCCTCGGACACGAGGACTTCGACGGCTTCAAGGTCAACCTGATGGCGATCCTCAACGCGACGCGCCGGGTCAGGACCGTGGGCGACACCTCCAACCTGGACCCCTACGAGCAGAACGGCGACCTGCCGGACTTCTTCGATCGCGTCGCCGACGTCGAGGGTGACGACATCCCCGCCGCCGTCAAGACGGCGGCGAGGGCGGTGGCCAACGCCGGCGAGCAGCTAGTCGACACCGGGATGGGCAACGTCGGCGGCGATCCCGGCCTCAACGGCGTGGCGATCTGGCTGCCCCGCACCCCGGCGGAGTTCAACACCTACGCCACGGAGTATTCGGGCTTCGACTTCGCCACCAACACGCGCTGGCTCGAGTTCCTGGGCTCGCTCTACGGCGTGGCCTACCGCATCGAGCTGACGTGGGGCGCCGAGCCGCGGGATCTCGACTCCCACCTGTACGACGCCGCGGGGAACCACCTGGCCTACCACACGCCGGTGATCCCCACCGCCGACCTCGACACCGACGACACGTCGGGGTACGGGCCCGAGAACGTGCGCATCGCGTTCCTGGCCCCGGGCGTTCGGGACCACTACGAGTACCTGGTCCGCCTGTACTCCGGGGATGGCGTCAACGGCTCGCTGAGCACCGTCAAGGTGTTCCGCGGCGGCGACCCGACCCCGGCCGCCACGTTCTACCGGACCTGGAACGACAGCCAGCGGGGCTGGCACGTGTTCAACATCATGGTCGAGGACGGCTCGATCGTGCCGGTGGAAGCCGTGTACCCCGACATCCCCAACCTGCTGACGGCCGAGCCGGCCAAGTAGGGAGGGACGTCGAGAAGCCGGGATTCGGTCCCGGACACGTACCTGGACAGAAGCGGCCCCCGCCTTCGGGCGGGGGCCGCTTCGTGTGACGGCGGCGGGCTCACTCTTCGTAGTGGCGCTTCGGCGGCGGCTTCGGCCGGACGGGTCCGCGCGCCGGGCGCCGTTTCGGCGCGGACGCGCCGGCCGCCGGCACCAGCTGCTCCCGGCCGGGCCCGATCAGGTCGGCCCGCCCCATCCGCACCAGCGCCTCGCGCAGCAGCGACCAGTTCAGCGGGTCGTGGTAGCGCAGGAAGGCCTTGTGCAGGCGGCGCTGGCGCAGCCCGCGCGGCACCTCCACGTTCGGCGGCTCGCGGCGCACCTTGCGCAGCGGGTTGTGCCCGGTGTGGTACATGGTCGAGGCCGAGGCCAGGGGCGTGGGCAGGAACTGCTGCACCTGGTCCGGCTTGAAGCCGTTGCGCTTCAGCCACAGCGCCAGGTTCAACATGTCCTCGTCCGTGGTGCCGGGGTGGGCGGCGATGAAGTAGGGGATGAGGTACTGCTTCTTGCCCGCCTCCTTCGAGAAGCGCTCGAAGAGCTGCTTGAAGCGGTCGTAGGACCCGATGCCGGGCTTCATCATGTGCGCGAGCGGCCGCGCCTCGGTGTGCTCGGGCGCGATCTTCAGGTAGCCGCCCACGTGGTGGGTGACCAGTTCGCGGACGTAGTCGGGGTCGCGCACCGCCAGGTCGTAGCGCAGTCCCGAGGCCACCAGCACGCGCTTGACGCCCGCCTGCTTGCGGGCCTTGCGGTAGAGCGCGATGAGCGGGGCGTGGTCGGTCTTCAGGTTCTTGCAGATCCCCGGGTAGACGCACGAGGGGCGCCGGCAGGCGCTCTCGATCTCCTTCGTCCGGCAGTGCATGCGGTACATGTTGGCCGTCGGCCCGCCGAGGTCCGAGATGGTCCCGGTGAAGCCCGGCGTCTTGTCGCGCACCTCGGCGATCTCGCGCAGCACCGAGGCCTCCGAGCGGCTCTGGATGATGCGCCCCTCGTGCTCGGTGATGGAGCAGAAGGTGCAGCCGCCGAAGCAGCCGCGCATGATCGAGATCGAGAAGCGGATCATCTCCCAGGCGGGGATCCGCGCCTTCCCGTACGACGGGTGCGGGCGGCGCGTGTAGGGGAACTCGTACATGCGGTCCAGCTCGTCGGTCTCCAGCGGGACCGGCGGCGGCGTCAGCCAGACGTCGCGGTCGCCGTGCCGCTGCACCAGGGACAGGGCGTTGCCCGGGTTGGTCTCCAGGTGGAAGACGCGCGAGGCGTGGGCGTACAGCACCGGGTCGGCGGCGACCTGCTCGTAGGCAGGCAGGCGGATGACGGTGCGGGCGCGGTCGAGGCGGCCGCGGTGGGGTTGCGGGCGCGGCGCGGCCGCGGCCGCGTCCGCCGGCGCGCTCGCGCAGTCCGGCTCCGCGGCGTAGGGGTCGGGATGGACGCACGGCGGGCCCGGCTCGTCGATCTCGGTCGAGTCGAGCTCCAGCCAGCCCTCCGGGACCCCGCGGCGCAGGTGGGCGGTGCCGCGCAGGTCGGTGATCGTCGCGATGGGTTCGCCGGCGGCCAGCCGGTGCGCGAGTTCGACGACGGCGCGTTCGGCGTTGCCGTAGAGCAGCAGGTCCGCCTTGGCGTCGGGCAGCACCGAGCGGCGCACCTTGTCGGACCAGTAGTCGTAGTGGGCGATGCGGCGCAGGCTGGCCTCGATGCCGCCGATCACCACGGGCACGTCCCGGTAGGCCTCGCGCGCGCGCTGGGCGTAGACCAGCACCGAGCGCTCGGGCCGCCGGCCGCCCTCGCCGCCGGGGCTGTAGGCGTCGTCGCTGCGCACCTTGCGGTCGGCGGTGTAGCGGTTGACCATCGAGTCCATGTTGCCGGCCGAGATGCCGAAGAACAGGTTCGGCCGGCCCAGGGCTCGCAGCGGCTCCGCCGACTGCCAGTCGGGCTGGGCGATGATGCCGACGCGGAAGCCTTGCGCCTCCAGCAGGCGCCCCACCAGGGCCATGCCGAAGCTGGGGTGGTCGACGTAGGCGTCGCCGGTCACCAGCACGACGTCGCAGCTGTCCCAGCCGAGCGCCTCCATCTCGGGCCGCGACATCGGCAGCACGGGGGCCGGCGCCAGGCCGGGCCGGTGCGGCGGTCGTGCGAACAGGTGGGGGGCCGTCGTCGCGCTCATCTGCGATCTCCACCGCTGCGGGGTCCGGGTTGCGCCCGCGCGACCCCTCGGGGTACGATGCGCGCGGCCTAGCCGACCCACAAGCTAACCCATCGCCCGCGGACGGGCTACCGCGCCGCGAGCCGACATCGGAGGCCGACGTGTTCCGAGACCTCGCCCCCGGCGCCGCCGTCTTCGACTCCGCGCTCGGCCCCTGGGGCCTGACCTGGACGCGCCGCGGCGTCGATGCCCTGGCCCTGCCCGATCTCACGGAGGACGCCGTGCGCGAGCTGCTGGAGCGCGCCGCGCCCGGCCGCGAGTACCCCGCGCGGCCCCCGGCCGCCGTGCGCGACCTCGCGCGCCGCGTGCGCGCCCACCTGGCCGGCAAACCCGACGACTTCCGGGACGTGCCGCTCGATCTCGAGCGCCTGCCGCCCTTCGCCCGCAAGGTCTCGCGCGCCCTGTGCCGGGTCCCGCCCGGCGCGACGGTGAGCTACGCGGAGCTCGCCAAGCGCGCCGGTTCGCCCGGGGCCTCGCGCGCCGTCGGCACGGTCATGGCCCGCAACCCGCTGCCGCTGCTGGTGCCCTGCCACCGCGTGCTGGCGGCGGGCGGCGTGCTGGGCGGCTTCTCGGCTCCCGGCGGCACCGACCTGAAGGTCCGGCTGCTGCACCGCGAGGGGGTCGTGCTCAGCCCGCGCCACCAGGCCGGGATGGACCACCTCGCGCGCAGCGACCGCGCGCTGGGCCGCGTGATCCGCCGCGCCGGCCCCTACCTGCCGGCCTTCGGCGACAAGCGCGACCCCTACGACGTGCTGGTCACGAGCATCGTGCACCAGCAGCTCGCCCTGAAGGCCGCCGCCACCATCGCCAGGCGGGTGCGCGCGCTCACGCCGGGCGACGCGTTCCCCTCGCCGCGGGAGCTGCTGCGGCTGTCGGACGCGGAGCTGCGCGGCGCCGGCCTCTCCTCGCAGAAGCTCGGCTACCTGCGCGACCTCGGCGCGCGCCTCGACGACGGCCGGCTCGACCTGCGCGCGCTGCGGCGCCTCGACGACGCCGCGGCGACCGCCGCGCTCTGCACCGTCAAGGGCATCGGGGTCTGGACCGCGCAGATGATGCTGATCTTCCACCTCGGCCGGCTCGACGTCTGGCCGGTCGACGACCTGGGCCTGCAGAAGGGCGTGCAGAAGCACCTCGGCCTCGCCGAGACGCCCAGGGCCAAGGCGATGGCGGCGATCGGGGAGCGCTGGGCCCCGTACCGCTCGCTGGCGGCCTGGTACCTCTGGCAGCTGGTGGACGGCGGCGCGGATTGAGTGGCGGGGGTCGAGCGTTCTCCCTACGTTCAGCCATCATCGACGGCATTCCCTCGGCACCATGACCATCCCCGAGCCCGGAGCGTGACATGCGGTATCCGACCACCGTCGCCGCCGTCCTCGTCCTCGCCCTGGTCGCCGGCTGCCGCAGCACGGCGCCGCCGCCGCCGTTCACCGACGGTGCGCCGGCGATCGCCGCCGAGGTCGCGCCGGTCGATCTCGCCGGTTTCCGGGCCCTGCCCGTCGCGGACCAGGAACGGCGTCGCCGGCTGGCCGACGAGGAACTGGCGCGGTTCCACCGGTGGCATCAGGACATCCCCAGCCTGCTGCGCCGCAGCGGCGTCGCCCTCAGCTTCTTCGAAGGGAACGGGCTGCTCGCCGACGGCCGCCTGACCGTCGACGACTTCGACCGCATGATGCCGGTCCTGCAACGCGCCGTGCAGATCGATCCCGCCTGCACCGAGGCCTGGTTCAGGCTGGGCGACACCCTCACCCAGTACGGCGACTGGTCGCGGGCCGACGCCGCCTTCACGGCCGCCTGGCAGGCCTGCCCCCACGATCTCCGGCTGGAGGGCCGCGCCGAGACCGCGCGAGGGATCTCTCGCGCCCACGCCTGGCTGTGCCGGGACACGGCGCGCTGGGAGGAGGGGCTCGCCCTGCTCGAGCGCGGGGACGGCATGTCCGCAGCGGGGGCTGACGACCAGGACCAGCTGCTGCGCGGCCTGCTGCTGGCCGGGGCCGGCCGCTTCCAGGAGGCCGTCGCCGTGGCGAAGGCGATGCCGCCGCTGCGGTACCCCCGCTACGGCTACGGCATGGCCGCGGGCAGCCACGGCAACAACTGGATCGAGGCGATGGCCTGGTTCGCCATCGGCGAGCCGGCCTTCGCCCGCAAGGCCCTCGGTGAGATCTACGCCTACCGCGCGGTGCAGCAGTCGACGCGTTACTGGAATGACGTGGCCCTGATCCTGGACACGGTCGGCAGCGACACCGAATCCGATGCCACCTACGCGCGCTCCCTGAAAGGCCGCTTCCCGCTGCTGGCCTTCTTCCCC
>PNOJ01000072.1 GCA_013824755.1 Gemmatimonas sp. | reverse complement strand
CCGGTGTGCAGCGCGCGCACGCGGTCGGTCGGGGTTGCCGCCGGCGCATCGCCCCGCGCGGTCCACGCGCGGCCGCCGTCCGCGCCGGCGAAGAGGCCCCGCGTCGTCCACGCGTAGAGCGCGCCGCCGGGGCCGGTGCCGAGGTCCCGCACGCGCGCGCCGTCCAGGGGCAGGCCCGGCAGGGATTCCCAGACCGCGCCGCCGTCGCGCGAGACCACCAGGTCGCCGGCGGCGCCCGCGGCCCAGATCGTGTCGCCCGCCACGGCGATCCCGGCGACCTCCAACGGCGGCGAGAGCATCGGCACCTCGCGCCACGCGCTCCCGGCGTCCTCCGACCGCCACAGCCCCGATGCGCGCCCCTGCCAGAGCACGCCCGGTCGCACGGGGTCGGCGACGACCCGCAGGACGGGGTCGCGGCCGCGATCCAGCCAGTGCGGGTTGCCCAGCAGCAGGCCGCTCGCCGTGACCGCCAGCAGGGGCAGCAGCAGCAGCGCGCCCAGCCAGCGATGGAGGTGCCGAGCCGGCGGCTTCACGGGGCGCTCCGTTCGCGGGGGTAGCGCGCGTCCACCAGGGCCAGCACGCGCTTGACCCCGGCGGTCACCGCACGCGAGGAGTAGGTCGCGCCGGTGACGGCGTCGATGTCGCGCGTGAGGCGCAGCGGGTCGGCTCGCGTCTTGCCCAGGAACTGCTCGAGGAAACGCTTGCGGCGCACCTCGCCGCCGCGCGACTCGCGGAAGACGAGCACGCGCACCGGGCCGACCACGTGCGCAGCGTCGACCGACACCAGGATCGTGATCGGCTCGTGCAGCCCGATCTCGTCGGTCGTCACGGCCCAGCCCAGGTCGCGTCCGCCGGCGCGGGCGCGGTGGAAGACGATCTCCCCCGCGGGCTGGGGCGCGCCGAGCTGCGCGGCCAGCGCGGTGCGGGCGGCGTCGTCCGGCGTCCAGCTCTCGGTCCAGGTCGAATCGGCCCCGGCGAACACCTCGCGCAGGGCCTCGTCGAGCGTCTGGTAGACGTGATGCTCGGCCGGCGGCCGCGCTGCGGGCGCCGCCGCCGCCGTGGCGACGGCGACGGCGACCAGCAGGCAGGTGCAGAGCGTGCGCATGCGCGTCGACTCCCTAGAAGTAGGTGGCCACGGAGAAGAACAGGCGGCCGGGCGCGTCGACGCTTTCGCCGGCGCCGCGGGCGGTCGTGCGGGACCAGGCGTAGTCCAGCTTGAAGACCGACTCCTCGGTCGGGCGGAAGTTGACGCCCAGGGTCAGCGCCGATAACTGGTCGCCGTCGACGTCGGTGTCGTAATCCATCGCGTCGACGCGGGCGACCAGGGTGACGACCGAACCCGGCAGCAGCCGGTCGTGCAGCACGTGCCAGCCGGCCTGGCCGTAGGCGCCGCGCTGGCTCTCGGCGAGACCGGGTTCGGCGACGCGGTCGACATCGGCCGCGGCGAAGGCCAGTTCGCCCAGCAGCTCCAGCGCGCCGAAGACCGCCTGGCCGTCGAACGCGGCGATCGTCAGGCGCTTCTCGCCGTCGTCGTCGTAGTTGCCGGTGTGCACCGAGGCGCCGAGGTTCAGTCCCGGGCGCGGGCTCGCGCCCAGGCGGGCGACGAGAGCCTTGTCCCGGTTGTTGTCCTGCTCCTGGCTGCCGCGCCCGGACCGGATCCGCAGTTTCTTGGCGCCGGCGTTGCCGGACAGCACGCCCTCGTCGAAGCCGTTGACCAGGTAGGCTTCGTAGCCCAGGACGAGGTCCTCGTTCGGGTAGAGCGTGCCGAAGACGCCCATGCCCGACTCGCTCAGCGTCGAGGGGATGAGCTGCCGATCCACCAGCGGGCGTTCGGTCAGGTCGTTCAGCGGCGTGTCGTGGCGCAGGTTGAAGGCGCCCAGGGGCGAGAGGATCAGGCCGCCGCGGAACTGGAAGCCCTCGCGGAAGCGGTAGTCCATGACCGCGTACTCCAGCTTGATCTCGCCCTCGCCGCCGCCGCCGACGAAGCCGCCGTGTTCGAATTCGATCTCGCTCGACACGGTCACGCGGTCGGACACGCGCGCGGTGATGAAGGGCACGAAGCGGTGCTGGTCGAAGGTGCTGCCGCCGTCTTCGACCCACTCGAACTCGTGGTCCATGTAGCCGCCGAGCATGATGTCGACGCCGCCGCGCGACAGGTAGGGCTTGTCGTCGATCCCCCCGGGCAGGGCGGGGCGACGGTCCCCGGCGGCGGCCGGGAACGCGGCGACGGTGAGGCCGGCGCAGAGGACGGCGGCCAGGAGCTTCGTGAACGGCATCTGCAACCTCCGGGTGGCCTGGGGCGGAGATCATGAGAACCACTCTCATGTTCTCGCCCCCAGATCTAGGAGGCGGATCGGCCGCTGTCCAGGAAATTCTTGTTAAGCCTAAATATTGTTAGTTGAAACTATAAGTATCAATATCGAGGTTGAATGCGTCAATTCAACATGGGTTGTGCTTGGACAGCGCGACGGGAACCGCGTGCCGGCACGCGGCTCCCATCGAGTCCGGCGGCGGAAGTCATCTCACCAGATGCATTTTCGTCGTAGCCTGGGCGCCGGGCAGTTGCAGGCGCGCCACGTACACCCCCGAAGCCGAAGCGCTGCCGTCGGCGCGCCGGCCGTCCCAGGGCACGGCATGGTTGCCGGTCGCCAGCTCGCCCTCGGCCAGCACCGCGACCAGCGCTCCGGACAGGTCGTGGACCGTCAGCCGTGCCCGGGCCGGCGCTTCCAGGGCGAAGGTCACGGTCGTCAGCGGGTTGAAGGGGTTCGGGTGGCTGCCCAGCCGCACGGCCGGCGCGAGCGGCAGGTCGCCGGCGCCGGTGGTGACCGACAGCGCCGACGATGCCGCGATCAGGACCTGGGCGAAGGCGGGGCCGGTCGCCGCGTTGGCGGCGGCGTTGGGATGGGAGTCGCCGTCGTAGTGGCTGCGCTCGTAGGCGTAGCGCAGGCGGTTGGCCGCCGCGGAGCCGTCGTCCGGCGCGGCCAGCAGGTCGAACAGGTCGAAGGCCACGACGTTCGGGTGTCCGGCCGTGTAGGCGTCCGAGCACAGCCAGTCGGCGAAGGCGCGCGCCCGCGTCGCCTCGGCCGTGTTGGTGGCCAGGCGGTGGCGCGGCGGCTGGCTCACCACCACGAACACGTGCCCGGGATGCAGGTCGAACACGTCGCGCATCTGCAGGTACCACTGCTTGCGCGCGGCGAGCTCGGCCTCGGTCTCGATGTTCGAGGCCGGGTAGCAGGACTTGAAGGCGATGACCTGGTGGTTCTGCAGGATGAGGTTGCGGGCGCCGTTCGACGTGGTCCATAGCGTCAGCAGCCCGTCGGGGTCGGTGTTGTCGCCCGGGATCTGGTAGCTGACGCCGGGCTTGTCGCCGTCGGGCCCGGTCAGGCCGAGCGCGTTGTAGTCGTGGTCCCAGAAGGCGTAAGCGGTGCCGTGCTGGGCGTTGTGGGCCGCGATGCAGTCGCGGACGTCGCCCTCGGCGATGACGTTGCGGCCGGTCGAGTGGTGCAGGAAGAACAGGTTGGTGAGCGTCTCCGCGGCGGCGGTCGTCGCCGCCGGCGCGATCAGGGCGAGCGTCAGCAGGAGCGTGATCGGGCGTCGCATGGTGCACTCCGTCGGTGGAGGTGGGCGTGAACGGCTCCACCGCGGGGCAGCAAGCGGGGATCCAGGCAGCGAACGGTAGCGGGGCCCGGAGCCATGGGGCGCCCCCCGGCGCGACGACCCGCCCGTCCCCGCCGCGCGAAACATCTCGTTGCGGGTCCTCGATCCGCCGCCCCCGTCGGGATCGTGCAGGATGAAACCGGCTCCTGCGGCAGACCGCACGCCTCGCGGTCCGCCGCAGGGGCTGTGCGGATTTCACGCGCTGCGCCGCGCCGTGAGCGAGCGTTCACTAAAAGAAGGAACCCGCGAGAATGCCGGATTGGCGTCCGTTTAGCGGCGTTCCGTGTTGCGGTCGAAATATCGGACCGTCTTGTTCTGGATTGATCGCCGCTTGACAGTTCCCGCCGCAACAACCTGTATAGGCAGCAACATGCCGCGCGGCGGATCGCGACTTCGCTCCGCCCCGCACCGTCCGCGACAGGGACCATCCGTCACCCTTCGCACGGGGTTGGTGCCCGATGACACAGACGCCCTGCCTGGCCGCCGTCGCGACCGGGCTGCACGCCGGCTACGCGATCGTCCTGCTCTTCCTGCTGTTCGGGATCTTCTTCGGGAACCTGGCCCTGGGCATCGCCCGGCTGGTGCGCCCGCGCAAGCCCGGCGGGGAGAAGGCGGTGACCTACGAGTGCGGCGAGCTGCCGAGCGGCTCCTCGTGGGTGCGCTTCAACATCCGCTTCTACCTGGTGGCGCTGTTCTTCATCGTCTTCGACGTCGAGGTCATCTTCCTGTACCCGTGGGCGGTCGTGTTCCGGCCCCTGTCGGAGGCCGCGGGCTCGCTGGTCTTCGTCGAGATGGCGATGTTCCTCGGCATCCTGGCGATCGGCCTGGCCTACATCTGGGTCAAGGGCGACCTGGACTGGGTCAAGAGCCTGGCGCGCCGCAGCGGCACGGAGGTGGGCGGGGAATGACGCAGGACCGCAACGACTACGTCGAGTCCGTGACTCCGCCCGCGGGCTACGACCCGCGGCGCGAGCAGTGCCTGGACTTCCACCTCGCCGAGGACCTGGCCGCCATGGCCGGTTCCGACGACAAGAACTTCATCCTGACCACCGTCGACAACCTGTTCGACTGGGCGCGCCTCTCGAGCGTCTGGCCGGTGACCTTCGGCCTGGCCTGCTGCGCCATCGAGATGATGGCCGCCTCGGCCACGCGCTACGACATCGACCGCTTCGGCGCCGGCGCCTTCCGCGCCACGCCGCGCCAGGCGGACCTGATGATCGTCTCGGGCACCGTGACGGCGAAGATGGCCACGCGCCTCAAGCGCATCTACGAGCAGATGCCCGAGCCCAAGTGGGTGGTGGCCATGGGCTCGTGCGCGATCGGCGGCGGCCCCTACTTCAAGTACGGCTACCACGTGGTCAAGGGCGTGGACTTCATCGTGCCGGTGGACGTGTACATCCCGGGCTGCCCGCCGCGCCCCGAGGTGCTGCTCGACGGCCTGATGCGCCTGCAGGACAAGATCCGGGGCCGCCGGGACGACGCCAAGCCTCCGAAGTGGGTCGCGGACTACGCCCGCAAGATCCCCTACGTCAAACGCTGAACGGGACGGGACGACCATGGAAGCGACGGCCATCCACGCGCTGCTGCAGAGCCGGTTCGGCGACGCCGTGTCGGACTACGTGGACGGGTTCGAGAAGGGCTCGCTGGTCGCGGCCGCGCGCGTCGCCGAGATCGCGGCGTTCCTGCGGGACGACCCGGCGCTCGGCTTCGAGTCCCTGATGTGCCTGACCGGCCTGGACTGGGACGGCTACGACGCCTCGGGCAAGGGCAAGAGCGTCGACATCCTGGGCTACGACGAGCTGGGCCGGCCGCAGGCCTCCGACCGCGTCGGCGACGGCGACCTGGGCGTGGCCTACGCCCTCTACTCCCACCGCCACGGCCACAAGCACACGCTGTTCGTGCGCGTGCCCCGCGCCGCGCCCGAGGTGGCCTCGACGGCCGCGGTGTGGCCGACGGCCGCCTGGCACGAGCGCGAGGCCTGGGACCTCGTCGGGATCCGCTTCGCGGGCCACCCCGACCTGAAGCGCATCCTGCTGGACGAGGACTGGGTGGGCCACCCGCTGCGCAAGGACTACGCGATGCCGGGCGACTGGCAGGGCGTGCCCCTGGACGGCCGCGACTACGCGGCCTGCAAGTGGGACGAGTCGGGCGTGACGCTGCCCGACGACGTGAAGCGGCCGGACGAGCCGAAGCAGCCCGACGAGACGACGCGACCCGAGACCGGGAACCAAGGGTAGGTGGGCATGAGCGAGACGGCGGCCGGCCGCGGCTGGGGCGGGCAGGACGTGCGGCGTGAGCTGCACTCCGAGCTGCTCGAGATCAACATGGGACCCCAGCACCCGGCCACCCACGGCGTGCTGCGGCTGCTGGTGCGCACCGACGGCGAGATCGTCCACGGCGTCACCGCGCACATCGGCTACCTGCACCGCTGCGCCGAGAAGATCGCCGAGGGCTGCGACTGGCGGCAGTGGATGGTCTACACCGACCGCTTCGACTACCTGGCGCCGATCAACATGAACTTCGGCTACGCGGTGGCCGTCGAGCGGATGTTGGGCGTCAAGGTGCCCGAGCGCGCCGAGCACATCCGCGTCATCTGCGCCGAGCTGCAGCGCATCGCCAGCCACCTGATCGCCATCGGCACCTTCGGCCTGGACATGGGCGCCTGGACGCCGCTGCTCTACTGCTTCCGCGAGCGCGAGGAGATCCTGAACATCCTCGAGCGCCTCACCGGCGGCCGCATGCTCTACAACTACTTCGACATCGGCGGCCTGCGCTTCGACGCCTACGACGGCTTCGAGCGCGACGTCCTGGCCTTCGTCAACATCATGGAGCAGAAGATCCCCGAGTACGACACCCTGCTGTCGTACAACAAGATCTTCATCGAGCGCACCGCCGACGTGGGCGTCATCGACCTGGCGACCTGCCTGGCCTACGGCTGCACCGGGCCGGTGCTGCGCGGCGCGGGCGTCCCCTTCGACTGCCGCAAGGACGACCCCTACTCCATCTACGATCGCTTCGAGTTCGACATCCCCTACGGCGAGGGGGAGCAGGGCACCGTCGGCGACTGCTGGGACCGCTACATGGTGCGCATGCGCGAGATGTACGAGTCGTGCCGCATCATCCGGCAGGCGGTCGACGCCCTGCCCGGCGGCCCGGTCAAGGCCGAGGACCTCAAGAAGCTGGTCAAGGTGCCCCAGGGCTCGCTCTACACGCGCACCGAGAGCAGCAAGGGCGAGATCGGGTACCACGTCTTCGCCGACGGCGGCAGCAAGCCCTTCCGCACGAAGGTGCGCTCGCCGTCGTTCTCGAACCTCCACGTGATCGAGAAGGTCGGACCGGGCATGATGCTCTCCGACCTCGTGGCGACGGTCGGGTCGCTGGACATCGTCCTCGGGGAGATCGACAGGTGACGCCATGCAAGTGATGACCGACCTCTTCGCGCGGATCTTCGGCGACGGCCTCTCGCCGCTGGGCCTGCTGGTCGCCGGCGGGCTGACCATGGCCCTGATCATGGCGCTGGTGATGGCCCTGTGCGCGATCGTCTTCACCTGGGCGGAGCGCAAGGTGGCCGGCTTCATCCAGAGCCGCTACGGCCCCATGCGCGTCGGCCGCTGGCACGGCGTGCTGCAGCCGGTGGCGGACATGGTGAAGATCCTCGGCAAGGAGGACATCGTCCCGCAGGACGCCGACAAGCCGCTGTTCCTGCTGGCGCCGTTCGTGATCTTCGTCGGCTCGCTGATGGCCTGGGCCGCGATCCCCTTCGCGCCCGGCTTCATCGCCGCCGACCTGGACCTGGGCCTGTTCTACATCTTCGCGGTCAGCAGCGCCGCGACCATCGGCATCCTGATGGCCGGCTGGGCCTCGAACAACAAGTGGTCCCTCTACGGCGCCGCCCGCGGCGCCGCGCAGGCCGTCAGCTACGAGATCCCGCTGGCCCTGGCCTGCATCCCGGTGGTGATGATCACCGGCTCGCTGAACATGAACGACATCGTGATCGCGCAGCAGGGCGGGATCTGGCGCTGGCACTTCCTGCACGACCCGTTCCTGTTCGTGGCCTTCCTGCTGTACTTCGTGGCCTCGATCGCCGAGGTGAACCGCGGCCCCTTCGACCTGCCCGAGACCGAGTCGGAGCTGGTGGCCGGCTACCACACCGAGTACACGGGCATGCGCTTCGCGTTCTTCTTCCTGGCCGAGTACGCGAACCTGTTCCTGGTCTCCTGCATCGCCACGGCGGTGTTCCTGGGCGGCTGGCAGCCGCTGTTCGGGCCGGTGTTCCTGCCGGGCCTGGTGTTCGTGATCAAGGCGGTGCTGCTGGTGCTGCTGCAGATGTGGCTGCGCTGGACGCTGCCGCGCCTGCGCGTCGACCAGCTGATGCACGTGTGCTGGAAGGTGATGGTGCCCCTGGCGCTGGTCTGCGTCCTGGGCGCCGGCATCTGGATGTTGGCGACGGGCCAGGCGGGCTGACCGTCGCGCCACCGGAGCGGAACATGACCCAGTATCTGCGCGGAATCTACGACGCGGTGGCCTCGGCCCTGAAGGGCATGAGGATCACCGCCAAGCACGTGGTGCGCAAGCCCGTCACGCTGCAGTACCCCGACGAGCGCTGGGTGCTGCCGGCGCGGTTCAAGGGCTTCATCATCAACGACACGAACCTCTGCGACGGCTGCCTGCGCTGCGCCAAGGTCTGCCCCGTGGACTGCATCTACATCGAGACCATGGGCAAGGGCAAGGACCGCTTCATGCACCGCTACGCGGTGGACTACAACAAGTGCATCTGGTGCGGCCTCTGCACCGAGGAGTGCCCCACCTTCGCCTGCCAGCACAGCCTCGACTACGACCACGCGCTCTACGACCGGAAGCGCCTGGTCTACGAGTTCGTCGACCCCGCGCACCCGGTGCCCTGCCACAAGGAGCGCCGGTTGCAGATGGGATTTTTCGTGGAGCAGGTCGCGGCGGCGCCGCCGGACCCCGACCGGATCGCCAAGGCGCCCCGACGGGCGGACCTGCCGGAGACGGCGCCCGGCGCCGGCGGCGGGGAAGGAGGGGGAGCGTGAGCGGAGACCTCGTCTTCTACGGTTTCGCGCTGCTGACGGTGCTGTCCGGCTTCTTCGTCGTGGCCAGCCGCAACGTCGTGCACGCGGCCTTCAGCCTGCTGTTCACCCTGTTCGGGGTGGCCGGCCTCTACGCCCAGCTGGGGGCGGACTTCCTGGCCGTGACCCAGACCGTCGTCTACATCGGCGGCATCCTGGTGCTGGTGATCTTCGCGGTGATGATGACGCGCATCCCGCGCAGCGACGCGCCGCGCCGCGGCCTGGACCGGGCCGTGCCCGCGGCGATCCTGTCCCTGCTGGCCTTCGCCCTGATCTACATGGTGATCGTCGGCACCCGCTGGCCCGAGCGCGCGACCGGCGCCCCGGAGGCGACTGTGGCCGAGATCGGCACGGGCCTGATGACGACCTTCGTCTTCCCCTTCGAGTACGCCTCGCTGGTGCTGCTGGCGGCCATGGTCGGCGCGGCCATCCTGATCCGCGAGCGCGCGCCGGCGGACGTTGCGGACGACGCGGCGGGGGACGGGGAGGTGCGGTCATGACCGTCGGCCTGGAGCACTACCTGACCGTGAGCGCCCTGCTCTTCGGGCTCGGCCTCTACGCGGTGCTGACGCGCCGCAACGCCGTCGCCCTGCTGATGGGCGTGGAGCTGATCCTCAACGCCGCGAACCTGAACTTCGTGGCCTTCGCCCGCTTCGTCGACGGCGGCGTCGAGGGGCACATCGTGGCCGCCTTCGTCATCGTGCTGGCGGCGGCCGAGGCCGCCGTGGCCCTGGCGATCGTGCTGGCGATGTTCCGCAACTTCGGGACGGTCAACGTGGACACCGTCAACCGGCTGAAGCGATAAGGGAGAAGCATCGCGATGAGCGAACATGCCATCCTGCTGACGGCGCTGGCGATCCTGCTGCTGCCGCTGCTGTCCTACGCGGTCCTCTTCTTCTTCGGGAAGAAGCTGCCGCGGCAGGGCGACTGGCTGGGCACGGGGCTGCTCGGCGCCGCCTGGCTGCTGGCGGTGCGGATCTTCGCCCGCTTCTGGGCCGCCGGCGACCCCGGCCTGCGGGTCGAGGGGGGCGTGCGCTGGCTCGACCTGGGCCGCTTCACGGCCGACGCCGGCATCCTGGTCGACGGCATGACCGCGATCATGCTGGTGGTGGTGACCACCGTCAGCCTGCTGGTCCACCTGTTCTCGATCGGCTACATGCACGGGGACCGCCGCTACGAGCGCTTCTTCGCCTTCCTGGGCTTCTTCACCTTCTCGATGCTGGGCATCGTGCTCAGCAACAGCCTGCTGTTCCTGTACGTGTTCTGGGAACTGGTGGGCCTGGCGAGCTACCTGCTGATCGGCTTCTTCTTCCACAAGCCGTCGGCCGCCGCCGCCAACAAGAAGGCCTTCCTGACCAACCGCGTCGGCGACTTCGGCTTCTTCCTGGGCATCCTGATCTTCTTCACGGCCTACGGGACCTTCAACTACTTCGAGCTGTTCGCCGCCGCGCACCTGGACCCGCTGTCGGGCGGCCTGCTGACGCTGGCGGGCGTCGGCCTGTTCATGGGCTGCGTCGGCAAGTCGGCGCAGGCCCCGTTGCACATCTGGCTGCCCGACGCCATGGAGGGCCCCACGCCGGTCAGCGCCCTGATCCACGCCGCGACGATGGTCGCCGCCGGCGTCTACATGGTCGCCCGCCTGCTGCCGCTGTTCGATCCCGACGCGCTGCTGGTGGTGGCCTACGTGGGCGCGATCACGGCCTTCCTGGGCGCGACCATCGCCGTGGTCAAGACCGACATCAAGAAGTCCCTGGCCTACTCCACCATCAGCCAGCTCGGCTACATGGTGATGGCGATGGGCGTCGGCGTCGCCTCGGCCGGCATGTTCCACCTCTGGACGCACGCCTTCTTCAAGGCCCTGCTCTTCCTCGGCTCCGGCTCGGTCATCCACGCCGTCCACACGCAGGAGATGCCGCTGATGGGCGGCCTGCGCCGCAAGATGCCGATCACCTTCTGGACCTTCCTGATCGCGACCCTCGCGATCTCGGGCGTGCCGTTCCTGTCGGGCTTCTACTCCAAGGACGCCATCCTGGCCGGCGCGCTGGCCTTCGGCATGACGAAGACCCACTACGTGCCCTTCCTGCTGGCCCTGGCCGCGGCCGGGCTCACCGCCTTCTACATGTTCCGCATGGTGTTCCTGACCTTCCTGGGCAAGCCCCGCGACGAGGAGCGCCACCACCACGCCCACGAGTCGCCCTGGACGATGACGGTGCCCCTGGTCGCGCTGGCCGTCCTGGCCGTGGTCTCTTCGGGCTGGCGCGGGCCGACCGACGGCTGGTTCTCGCGCTTCGTCGCGCCGTACGACATGGCGCGCATCGTCGAGGAGGCGCCCGGCGCGCCGCACGCCGCCGAGACCCACGCGGTCCCGGCCGCCGCGCACGACGCGCACGACGAACACGCCCTGCCGCAGGAGCCCCACGGCGGGCCGGCGCACGCCGAGCCGGCGACGGAGGGGACGACGCACGAGGCGCCCGCCCACGGCGAAGCAGCCCACGGCGAAGCGGCCCACGGCGACGCCCACGACGCCCACGTCCGCCACCAGGCGCACATCACGGCCATGGTCCTGTCGATCCTGGTCGCCGGCCTGGGCATCCTGGTCTCGTGGCTGACCTACGTCCGCGGGCGCATCAGCGCGCCGGCGGTCCTGGCGCGGCTGCCGCGCGTGCACCACGTCCTGCAGAACATGTACTTCTTCGACGAGTTCTACGCGGCGACGGTCTACCGCTTCACGCTGTGGTTCAGCTGGCTCAACGGCGCCTTCGACCGCCTGGTGATCGACGGCATCGTCAACGGCATGGGGTACCTGACCCGCGTGCTGAGCTGGTTCGCCGGTCTCGCGGACCGGTACGTCGTCGATGGCCTGGTCAACGGTGTGGGCGCGGCGATCCAGGGAGCCGGCGAGGGCTTCCGGCGCGTCCAGACCGGGCGGGTGCAGTCGTACCTGGCGTACGCCTGCTTCTCCGTCCTGTTGCTCGTGTTCGTCTTCCGCGCCCTGTAGCGGTGCTACCCCGAGAGGAGCGTCTCGATGGCTGACCATCTCCTGTCCTGGATGACCTTCGCGCCGGTCATCGGCGCGGCGGTGATCGCCGGCCTGCCCGGCCGGTACAAGGACCTCACCAAGTGGATCGCCGCCGCCGCGACCGCCGTGCCGCTGCTGCTCGCGGTGCAGCTCTTCCTGCAGTTCGACCGCACCACCGCGGGCATGCAGTTCACGGAGCACTACACCTGGATCAAGAGCTTCAACATCGAGTACTTCCTGGGCGTCGACGGCCTGAGCGTGCCGATGGTGCTGCTGACGGCCCTGCTGTCGTTCCTGTGCATCATCGCCTCCTGGCGGATCGATAAGGCGGTGAAGGGCTACTTCAGCCTGTTCCTGCTGCTCGAGGCCGGCATGATGGGCGTCTTCTGCGCGCTGGACTTCTTCCTGTTCTACGTGTTCTGGGAAGTGATGCTGCTGCCGATGTACTTCCTGATCGGCATCTGGGGCGGCCCGCGCAAGGAGTACGCCGCCATCAAGTTCTTCCTGTACACGCTGGCCGGCTCGGTGCTGATGCTGCTGGCGATGATCGCCTTCTACTACAACGTGAAGGACCCGGTCACCGGCGGCCACACCTTCAACATGCTGCACATGATGGACCAGGCCAACCACGGCGGCATCCTCGACCTGGCCAACGTCCGCTTCGCGATCTGGATGGGCCTGTTCATCGGCTTCGCCATCAAGGTGCCGGTGTTCCCCTTCCACACCTGGCTGCCCGACGCGCACGTCGAGGCGCCCACGGCCGTCTCGGTCATCCTGGCCGGCGTGCTGCTGAAGATGGGCACCTACGGCCTGCTGCGCATCAGCTACCCGATGCTGCCCGACCAGGCCGTCGGTTTCATGGTGCCGATGGCGATCCTGGGCGCGATCAACATCCTCTACGGCGCCTTCTGCGCCATGGCGCAGACGGACATGAAGAAGCTCGTGGCCTACTCCTCGGTCAGCCACATGGGCTACGTGCTGCTGGGCATGTCGGCGATGAACGAAGTCGGCATCAACGGCGCCGTGCTGCAGATGTTCAACCACGGCACGATCACGGCCATGATGTTCCTCTGCGTGGGCGTCATCTACGACCGCGCCCACCACCGCGACATCAACGGCTTCGGCGGCCTGGGCCTGCAGCTGCCGGTCTACACCTCGGTCTTCTCGTTCGCGCTCTTCGCGGCCGTCGGCCTGCCGGGCCTGAGCGGCTTCGTCAGCGAGGCGATGGTCTTCATCGGCGCCTTCCCGACGCACCGCACGATCACCATCGTCAGCGCCCTGGGCATCGTCGTGGGCGCCGCCTACGTGCTGTGGATGCTGCAGCGCGTGTTCCTGGGCGAGAAGAACGCGAAGTACGACTCGCTGCCCGAGATCAGCGCCCGCGAGCTGTTCACCCTGGTGCCCATCGGCATCATCGTGCTGGTCCTGGGCGTCTACCCGATGCCCGTGCTCGACCTGATGAAGGTGTCGCTGAACCATCTGATCAAGGTCGTGGCCGGCTAGCCGCGGCCGCGACGGGGAGATGCCCGTGAGCGTGGACATGCTGCAGATCCCGGACTGGTCGGACCTGGGCGGCTTCCTGCCCGAGACCGTGATGTTCGGCGCCTTCCTGCTGGCCCTGCTGGGCGACCTGGTCGTCCGCCGGCGTCCGGTCGTGCCCTTCGCCATCGTGTTGGCCGGCGCCCTGGCGGCGCTGGCCCTCTCCTTCGCCGGGCTGGACGCGCCCGAGCGCACGATCCTCGGCGGCCTGGTGGCCGTGGACGGGATGGCGGCCTTCTTCCGCATCCTGTTCTCGCTGATCGCCGTGGCGACGCTGCTGATCTCCTGGGCGAGCGAGGAGATCATGGGTCGGACCCGCGAGAACAAGGGCGAGTACTACGCCCTGATCGCGCTGATGACCGGCGGCATGATGGTCATGGCCGAGGCCCGCGACCTGCTGATGCTCTACCTGTCCCTGGAGCTGGTCTCGCTCAGCAGCTACGTGATGGCCGGGTACATGCGCAACAGCCTGCGCGCGACCGAGGCCTCGCTGAAGTACGTGATCTTCGGGGCGGTCAGCTCCGGCGTCATGCTCTACGGCCTGTCGCTGCTGTACGGCCTGACCGGGTCGCTCACCTACCTCGGCGTCCGCGACGCCCTGGCCGCCGGCGCCGGCGACCCCCTGTCGCTGCTGACGGTCTGCGTGCTGCTGCTGGCGGGCCTGGGCTACAAGATCGCCATGGTGCCCTTCCACTTCTGGGCCCCCGACGTCTACGAGGGCGCGCCCACGCCGGTGTCCGCCTTCTTCTCGGTGGGTCCCAAGGCGGCCGGCTTCGCCCTGATGATCCGCTTCTTCTACACCACGATGCAGCCGGCGGTCGACCGGGTCGACTGGCGCCTGCTGATCGCCGTGCTGTCGGTGGCGACGATGACCTTCGGCAACCTGGTCGCCGTGCGCCAGGTCAACGTGAAGCGCCTGCTGGCCTACTCCAGCATCGCCCACGCCGGCTACCTGCTGATGGGCTTCCTGATGCTCACCGCGGAGGGCCTGCAGGCGATCCTCTTCTACCTGCTGGTCTACGCCCTGATGAACCTGGGCGCCTTCCTGTTCGTGATCGCCCTGAACAACTCGCTCAAGAGCGAGCACCTGGACGACTACGCCGGCCTGGGCTTCCGCTCGCCCTGGGCGGCCGCGATGATGATCGTGTTCCTGTTCTCGCTGACGGGACTGCCGCCGACCGCCGGCTTCATCGGGAAGTTCTACCTGTTCGCCGCGGTCATGCACGAGGGCTGGTACTGGCTGGCGATCGTCGGCGTGCTCAACAGCGTGGTGAGCCTCTTCTACTACATGAAGATCGCACGCACGATGTACTTCACGAAGGCGCCCGCCGACGCGCCCGCGGTGCCGATCGCGCCGCTGCACTACGTCACGATGGTCCTGCTGGCGGCGCCGACCCTGCTGCTGGGATTATACTGGGGCGGACTCAAGGACCTAGCCGACCGGGCCGTCCAGCACTTCACCGCGCTCTAGAGGAGAACCATGCGCACGCTCGCCCTCATCGCCCTGGCCCTCGCGGCCGCGGCTCCCCTCGCCGTCGCCGAGACCCCCGCCCCCGAGTCGCCGCTCGACTGGCGCGAGGGCCGCCCCTGGGCCGAGGTCGTCGCCGAGGCGACCGCCGCCGGCAAGCCCATCTTCATCGACTTCTTCGCCACCTGGTGCGGGCCCTGCAAGATGCTCGACGCCCAGGTCTACAACCAGCCCGCGGTCGTGGCGGAGCTGGGCAAGCTCGTCACCTACAAGGTCGACGTGGACCAGGAGCCGTTCAAGCCGCTGGCCAAGCAGTTCGGCGTCAAGGCCATGCCCACGATGGTGCTCTGCCGCCCTGACGGTACCGAGATCGACCGCTTCCTGGGCTTCCGCCCCGCCGAGGAGTTCCTCGCCACGGTCGTCGACTACGTCGCCGGCCGCAACACGCTGTCCGACCTGCAGGCGCGAGTCGCCGCGACGCCCGACGACCCCGAACTGCTCGGCCGCCTCGGCGCGAAGCACGCGGAGCGGGGCGAGGTCGAACCGGCCCGCACGGCCCTGTCCCGCGTGCTCGAGCTGGACCCGGCCAACGCCCAGGGCCAAGCCGCCCCGGCCCTGCAGGCCCTGGCGGAGATGGAGGCCATGGCCCGCGACTACCCGGCGGCCGTGACTCACCTGCAGCGCCTGCTGGCGGCGTTCCCGGACGCCGTGGACCGCGGCGAGTTGCTCGGCTTCACGGCCTGGGCGCAGGGCCGCGCCGGCGACTTGCCCGGCCAGACCGCCACCTTCCACGAACTGCTGAAGCTGAACCCCGACGACGTCCGCACCCTGAACGCCCTGGCCTGGTCCCTCTCGGAGCAGAAGCAGGGCCTCGAGGAAGCCACGACCCACGCCCTGCGCGCCGCTGAACTGAGCGACAACGACCCCGAGGTCTGCGACACGGTGGCGGTGGTCTACTACGCGCGCGGGATGACGGCCGAGGCGCTGGCTTGGATCGACAAGGCCATCGCCAAGGATCCGCAGAACGAATCCTTTCTGCAGCGGCGGGCGGTCATGGTGGAGGAGACGGCCAGGAAGTGATCGGTTCTGGTTCTGAAATTGTCCCTGGCGCGGTCATTGCCGCGCCAGGGGCATGACCACCAACACCCCCGGCTGGCAACCGCCCCACTGCCCCAACCACAACTGCCAGTTCCACCAACACGTTAGCCCCGCCTGGCGCTAC
>PNOJ01000071.1 GCA_013824755.1 Gemmatimonas sp. | reverse complement strand
GCGGCCCTCCCCGTCCTCGAGGTTGATGGAGTTGACGATGCAGCGGCCGCCGAGGCGCTTCAGCGCGGCCTCGATGGCCGGCGGCTCGGTCGAGTCGATCATCACCGGGATCTGCGCCTCGACGTTCAGGCGCGGCATCAGGGCCGCGACGTCGGCGGTCTCGTCGCGCCCCACGAAGGCCAGGCAGACGTCCAGGACGTGGGCCCCCTCGTCCTGCTGCGCGCGCGCCATCGCCACGAGGCCCTCGACGTCGCCGGCGGCCTGCCGCTCGCGGAAGGCCTTCGAGCCGTTCGCGTTGGTGCGCTCGCCGACCAGCAGGGGGCGCGGCGACTGCGCCAGCGGCACGGCCTGGTAGAGGCTCGACAGGGCTTCCAGCGGCTCGACGTCGCGCCGCGGCGCGGCCCGCCCGCCCAGGCGAGCGACCAGGGCGGCCAGGTGCCGCGGCTCGGTGCCGCAGCAGCCGCCGACGACGCCGACGCCGAACTCCTCGACGAAGCGGGCCAGCGTGTCGGCGAAGTGCTCCGGCGTCAGGTCGTAGACCATGCGCCCGCCGTCGTTGCGGGGCAGGCCGGCGTTGGGCAGCACGCTCACCGGCACCGGGCTGTGGCGGCAGAGCGTGCGCACGTGGTCGCGCATGGCGTCGGGGCCGGTGGCGCAGTTCAGGCCGATCGTGTCGGGGCGCAGGGGCAGCAGGGCGGCCAGCGCGGCCAGGGTGTCGGTGCCCAGCAGCATCGTGCCGGTGGTCTCGACCGTGATCTGCACGCCGACCGGCAGCCGCACGCGCCGGCGCTCGCCGACCCGGCGAACCGCGTCCAGGGCCGCGCGCAGTTGCAGCAGGTCCTGGCAGGTCTCCACCAGCAGCAGGTCGCAGCCGCCCTCGATCAGGCCGTCGACCAGGGGCTCGTACGAGGCGGCGAGGTCGTCGAAACCGATGTGGCCGAGGCTGGGCAGCTTCGTGCCCGGGCCGATCGAGCCGGCGACGAAGCGCGGGCGCCCCGGCGCGGCGTGGTCGTCGGCGACACGGCGCGCGATGCGGGCCGAGGCCTCGGCCAGGCGGCGGGTCTCGGCGCCCAGGCCGTACTCGTCCAGCACGACGGAGAAGGCGCCGAAGGTGTTGGTCTCGACCGCGTCGCAGCCGGCCGCCAGGAACGAGGCATGGATGTCGGCGATCAGGTCGGGACGCGTCAGGCTGAGCCACTCGTTGCAGCCGTCGTGGCCCTGGAAATCGTCCGGGTCCGGCGCCCGGAACTGGATGCCGGTGCCCATGCCCCCGTCGAAGACGAGCACGCGCTCGCGCAGCGATTCCAGGTAGCCCATCCGCCCGACTCCCGTCGTTGCCGCCGTCTCGGGGTGCGGCCGCGGCCGCGCTCTGTTATCATCCCTCCGGCCGGCCACACATGTTAACCAGGATCGGGGCCCATGAACATAGCCGAAGCGCTCGCCGCCCGCCGCGACCCCTTCTTCAGCTTCGAACTGACGCCGCCGGAGCGCGGCGCCAGCATCGAGGACGTGCACCGGGCCGTCGAGCTGCTGAAACCCTACCGCCCCCTGTTCGTCGACGTGACCAACCACGCCGCCGACAGCTGGTTCGAGGAGGGGCCCGACGGCACCTTCAACCGGCACATCACCCGCAAGCGCCCCGGCACGCTGGGCCTGTGCGCCGCCATCAAGTGGCGCCACGACATCGAGACGGTCCCCCACCTGCTCTGCCACGGCTTCACCTGCGAGGAGACCGAGGACGCCCTGATCGAGCTGTCGTTCCTGGGCATCCGCAACCTGCTGGCCGTCCGCGGCGACCAGACCGACTGGCGGGCCGTGCGCCCCGGGGCCCGCAACGAGCACGCCGTGGACATCGTGCGCCAGGTCGTGGCGATGAACGCCGGCCACTACCTGCACCGCATGACCGGCGCCTCGCCCACGGACTTCTGCATCGGGGTGGCCGGCTACCCCGAGAAGCACTTCGAGGCGCCCAGCGCGGCCTACGACCTGCAGCACCTCAAGGCCAAGGTCGACGCCGGCGCCGCCTACGTCATCACGCAGATGTTCTTCGACAACGCCGTCTACTTCGACTTCGTGTCGCGCTGCCGCGCGGCGGGCATCGGCGTGCCGATCATCCCCGGGCTGAAGGTGGTCGGCCGCAAGGGCCTGCTCACGAACATCCCCCGCCACTTCCACGTCGACCTGCCGGACGCGCTCATCGACGCCGTGCAGCACGCGCGCGGCGCCGAGGAGGCCGCCGAGGCCGGCGTCGCCCACGCCCTGGCGCAGGCGCGCGGGCTGATCGAGGGAGGGGCGCCGGGCCTGCACTTCTTCGTCTACAACGACGCGCCGCTGGCCGGTCGGGTGCTGGGCCGCCTGGGCATGTAGCCCCACTCGAATCGCATATTGCATCAATTGTATTGACGGCAAAACAGTCTATATGTCAAAATAGATGCGTGGATCCCACCATGGATGGCGGTTTACGATTCCCACGGATGTGCTTGAGATCCTGTCGCTCGGGAGGCCGCGCCCTACGCGGCGAATCATGTCGGGCGGGCGCGCGACCGGGAACAGCCGGCGGCTCCGATCCTCAACGGCATCATCCATCACTCGGGGGGTTATCATGCGTCGCAGATTGCTACCGCTGGTCATCCTGGCCATCCTGTCGCTGGCCATCGCCGCCGTCGCCGCGGACAAGGATCCGCCGCGCACCAACGACGGCCGCAACGTCTACCGCACCGAAGCCGTGCGCGCCTACGTCGAGGGCTTCGAGGGCGCCTTCCCGCCCGCAGGCTGGACCCAGACCATCACCAACCCCGCGTACACCTGGGTCCAGGACACCGCGACCCCCTACGAGGGCGCGGCCGCGGCCTACATCCCCTGGCAGGCGGGCATCCCCCAGTACGAGGTCCTGTCCTTCGACTACCTGATCGACTCGGCCGCCAACGAGGATCACCTGATCTTCGCCACCCAGGGCAGCGTCTACTGGGCCGTGAACGCCAACTTCACCGTCGAGGTGGGCGGCGTCGAGGTCTACAACTTCCTGAACGAGTTCACCGCCGGCAACTGGATCTGGGACACGGTCGACGTCGACCTGTCCGCCTACGACGGCCAGACCGTGACGATCGCCTTCATCTACGCGGGTGACGACGGCGCCGACCACTACCTCGACGCCGTGTCCATCGACGAGGGCGCGCCGCCGCCGCCGCCGCCGCCGGCCAACGACCTCTGCGAGGGCGCGATCGACCTGCAGGCGCAGGGCCTCGACGAGTTCGTCGTGGACCTGTGCCTGGCCGCCGACGATTACAGCGCCCCGAGCGGCGGCTGCACCGGCTACTCCTCGGCCGGCAAGGACCTCGTCTACAAGATCCACCTGGACCTGGGCGAGACCTTCTCCGCCTCGATGCAGGGTACCCACGACGCCGCGCTGTGGCTCGTGACCGACTGCGCCGACGCGGCCAACACCTGCGTCGCCGGCGCCGACGACACGGTGTCCGAGGGCTACGAGACCATCACCTACGCGGCCGCCGCCGCGGGCTGGTACTACATGATCGTCGACGGCTACGGGGACGACTCCTGCAGCACGACGACCGTGAACATCGCCGCGCTGGTGAGCAACGAGGACGCCAGCTGGAGCGACGTGAAGTCGATGTACCGGTGATCCGCTGACCGCGACCACGACCGTCGCGCGGCCCCCCTCCCCGGAGGGGGGCCGCGTCGTTGTTGCGCCGCCGGCCTCCAGGCCCCATGCTGGCCGCCATGAAGGATCAGCGTCGCGCCACCCTGCTGGGCCTCGTCACGGTGCTGCTGTGGTCGACCGTGGCGACGGCCTTCAAGCTCTCGCTGCGGCACCTCTCGCCGGTCGCCCTGCTGGCCTGGTCGGCGACCGTGTCGCTGCTGGTGCTGGCCGGCGTGGTGACGGCGCGGCGCGGCTGGACGGCCCTGCGGCGGGCGCCGCGGCGCGACCTGCTGCTGGCGGCCGGGCTGGGCGTCGTCAACCCCTGCCTCTACTACCTGATCCTGTTCGAGGCCTACGACCGCCTGCCCGCCCAGGTCGCGCAGCCCCTGAACTACACCTGGGCCCTGACGCTGACCTGGCTGTCGGTGCCCCTGCTCGGGCAGCGCCCGCGCGCGCGCGACCTGCTGGCCGGGCTGGTGTGCTACGCGGGCGTGGCGGTGATCAGCACCGGCGGCGACCTGCGGGACTGGCGGGGCGTCGATCCGACGGGCGTGGCCCTGGCGCTGGGCAGCACGCTGCTGTGGGCGCTCTACTGGCTCGGCAACGCGCGCTCGCGGCTGGAGCCGGCGTCGGGATTGCTGGTGAACTTCGCCGTCGGCGCGCCGCTGGTGCTGCTGTACGGCTGGGCGCGGGGCGATCTCGCGGCCGACGGGCCCGGCCTGTTGGGCGCGCTGTACGTCGGCGTCGTGGAGATGGGCGTCACGTTCGTGATCTGGCTGACGGCGCTGAAGCTGGCGCAGAACACCTCGCGCGTCGCCAACCTCATTTTCCTGTCGCCGTTCCTGTCGCTGGTCTTCATCCAGTTCGTGCTGGGCGAGGCCGTGCGGCCGGCGACCCTGGGCGGGCTGGCGCTGATCGTGGGCGGGCTGGCCTGGCAGGGGCGGGGGCGGGAGTAGAGACGAGGGCGGGAGTAGGGACGGGGGCGCTAGTCGGACTTCCCCTCGCGCAGCCGGATCAGCGCGGCGAGCCAGCGGTTCAGCGGCGCGTCCATCCCGAACGCCTCGGCCTGCCGCGCGACGAAGCCGTTGAGGTGCTCGATCTCGGTGGGGCGGCCCCGCGCCAGGTCCTGCGCCATGGAGTTGAGGTTGCGCGAGCGCGCCAGCACGAGGTCGATGCGCTCGGGCAGCTCGTCGGGCAGGTCGACGCCGTCGCGGGCCGCCACCTCCATGACCTCGCGGGTCACGGCCAGCCGCAGGTCGGCCAGGTCGTCGTCGGCGAGGTCGCAGTTGCGGCGGCCGGTCAGGCCGGCCAGCGGGTTGGCCACGCAGTTCAGGGCCAGCTTCTCCCAGGAATGCCGCGCGAGGTCGTCGATCCGCTCGACGCGCAGGCCGGTGGGCGCCAGCGCCGCCGCGACCCGATCCTCGCGCACGCCGTGCAGCAGCAGCGCGCGGCCGCCCCAGGCCGACACGCGGCCCGGGCCGTCCATCGTCGCGCCGAATTCCGCCACGACCCTCACGACCGGTCGGCCCAGGGCCTCGCCCAGGATCTCCTGCGGCGCGAACCCGTTGGCGACCACCGCGACCACGGTGTCCTCGCGCAGCCGGTCGCGCACGGCGCGGGCCGCGGCCGCAAGATCGATCACCTTGACCGTCACCAGCAGCAGCGCGTCGGCCTCCAGGGGCGGGCAGGCGTCGGCCACGGCCACCGGCACGACGGCGTTCTCGACGCCGGCCAGACGCAGGCCCGCGGCGCGCATCGCCAGCGCGTGCTCGCCGCGGGCCACCAGCACGGCCGGCGGCGCGAGGCGCGCGCCCAGCCAGCTGCCGAGGGCGCCGGCCCCGAACACGACGTTCTGTCGGAAAGGTCGCGTCTCCATGGCTCCAGCATGGGGCCGCCGGCCCCCGCCGTCAACGGCGACGGCCCCCTTCCCGTCGCGGGAGGGGGGCCGTCCGGTCGCCGCGGCGACGGGCGCCTTACCGCACCAGCACCATCTTGCGGGTCTGGGTCCGCCGGCCGTCCTCGAGCCGGTACAGGTAGAGGCCCGAGGGCATCTCCGCACCGGACTCGTCGCGGCCGTCCCAGACGACGCTGTGCTCGCCGGGGGCGTAGACGCGCTCGGCCAGGGTCCGCACCAGGCGGCCCTGGAGGTCGTACACGCCCAGCCGCACGCCGGCGGCGCGGTCGAGCGCGAAGACGATGGTCGTCTGCGGGTTGAAGGGGTTGGGCGAGTTCTGGGCCAGGGAGAGCGCCCGCGGCAGGCCGGCGTCGGCCACCGGCGTCGAACCGGTGAGGTCCACGGCCAGGGCCGCGTCCGTGTTGGCCTGCAGGTCGGCCAGGCTCTCGCCCCACACCAGCGCGTAGAGGTAGACGGCCTCGGCGCCGGACGGGATGGTCACCGGTCCGGCCGACGTCAGGGCCGACCAGTCGTTGGCCGTCGAGGTCGTCGGCGTCGAGATCGTCGCGTTCAGCAGGCGGAACTTGGTGGTGTCGCTGATGAAGCCGTTGGGATACACCTGCGTCGGGTTCGAGATCAGCGTCAGGTTCTTGGCCGTGGTCGGCTCGCGCAGGGCGATGCCGTAGTAATAACCGCCCCCGTCGGGGTACATGTAGGTGAGGCGGCGCGTGGCGTCGACGGCGCCGCGGTTCAGCGACGAATCGTTGATGTCGAAGTCGCAGAAGATGCCGGTGTAGTAGCCGCTGAGCGTCGTCGCCGCGTTGTTGCGCACCGTGTAGCGCAGGATGACGAAGTCGTCGTTCGGCGCGTCGGCGAAGGCGAAGCTCTCCTGCGTGACCGTGATGTTGCGCGGCACGAGGTTGCCGGAATCCTTGAAGATCGCCTGGTAGTGCTGGTCGGCGAACACGGTCCCCAGGTCCGCCATGCGCCCGTTGGGGGTCGTGACGGTCTGCCAGTCGTAGCTCGTGGCGCCCTCGGCGTAGTCGTGGTTGCACACGTAGCTCACGGTGGCGCCGCCCCAGAACGAGCCGACGTACAGCCCGTTGGCGCCGGCGGGGCCGAAGCCGTGGCCTTCCGCCTGCGTGGCGAAGGTGTAGCCCAGCGAGCCGGTGTCGGTGACCGTGGCCAGGACGTTTCCGGCGTCGTGCGTCCGCCACTCGGGCAGGCCGACGAAGTACTCGGCGTCGAAGGTCACCTCGTAGCCGTCCTGGGCCGTGACCGTCAGCAGCATGGTGAAGGTCGCGCCCTGGGCCGCGCCCGGGGCCGCGACGAGCGAGAAGACGTCGGCGGCGTTGGTCGCCGTGCCGCCGTTGGCCGCGATCGCGCCGAAGACGGCGGCGCCCTCGGTGACCGTGGCGGGCCCGCCCGCGACGACCGCGAGGCCGCCCGCGACGGACGTGGCCGCGACCAGCGCGCTGGTGTTGTTCAGCGTGAAGACGACGTCGAAGGCCTCGCCCGGGTCGATGACGCCGTCGGCGGTGGCGTCGAGGATCTCGAAGGAGCTCCACGACAGCTGGGGCGCCTGGGTCGCCGGGACCATGTTCACGGCCGCCAGCGCGTCGACGCGGCCGGCGCCGAACTGGTTGTCCTTGCCGACGGAGCCGAGGTCCAGCGACGACAGCTCCAGGATCGAGTCGAGGCCGGCCGGCGACAGGGTCGGGTTCTTCTGCAGCATGAGCGCCGCGACGCCGGCCACGTGCGGGCAGGCCATCGAGGTGCCGCTCCAGGTGTTGCCCGAGTAGCCGCTCGGGGGCACCAGCGAGTTCACGTTGACCGCCGGGGCCGAGACGTCCGGCTTCAGCAGTCCGACGCCGGGGTTGTACGGCCAGTCGTTCCACGGATCGACGTTGTCCCACTTCACGGGCCCCCACGACGACGAGGTGTAGCCGGCGTTGGACATGAAGCCCGTGCCGCCGACGGCCACCACGCCGCCGGTCGAGGAGTAGCGCGTGCCGTCGATGGCGTTCCAGGGGGCCGGGACGCGCGCGGTCAGGCCGCACTCGATCGGGGGATCGTAGGCGGCGTGGTCGTTGCCCGAGGAGTTGAAGATGGTGATGCCGGCCGTGCGCATGATGTTGCAGGTCTCGCGCTCGGCGCGCATCAGCGAGGGGTCCAGGTCGCCGGGGACGCCCAGCGACATCGTGATCAGGCGCGCCCCGTTCTCCAGGATGTACTGGTAGGACTGCCAGATCATGCCCAGGGTGCCGGAGCCGTCGGCGGCGAACGCCTTGCAGGCCATGATCTGCGCGCCGGGCGCCACGCCGGTGGCGGTGCCGCCGGCGCCGTCGCCGGCGACGGTGCCCGCGGTGTGCGTGCCGTGGCCGGGACTGGCGGAGTCGTCGTTGGGGTCGCCGTCGAGGTCGCCGAAGTCGTAGCCATGGACGTCGTCGACGTAGCCGTTGGCGTCGTCGTCGAGGGCGTTGCCGGCGATCTCGCCGGGGTTGGTCCACAGGCGGTTCGCGATGTCGGGGTGCGCCAGCCAGACGCCCGAATCGATGTGGCCGACGACGATGCCGTCGCCGTGGTAGCCCAGGGCCCAGACGTCGTCGGCGTTGATCCAGCCGATGCTCCAGACGTTCGCCAGCAAGGGGCTCCCGCCGGTCGGCGCCGGCGCGTCGGCGACGCGGGAGTCCATCACCGAGGAGATCAGGTCGTAGCCGCGGTCGTGGCGCATCGCGCCGGCGGACTTGTCGGCGGCCAGGACGGCCACCGCCGCGGCGTCGGCCTCGAAGAGCAGGGCGTTGGCCACGTAGAGCGACCGCACCTTCTCGACGCGCCCCGCGGCCGCCGCCGCCCGCAGCGCGGCACGCACGGGCGCCTCCGCCGTCGCGGCGCGGTCGCGCAGCGCGGCGATGACCGCGGCGCGGCGGGCCGAGGGCGTCAGGCCCTCCAGCGACGGGACGAGGGACTCCAGGCCGGCGTCGCCGGGGAGCAGCACCAGCACCGGCACGGTGCCGCCGTCGGCCTTGGCGGCCAGGGCCGCCCGCAGGCCCGGGTCGACGTCCAGGGCGGACGCCGGCAGGGCCGCCAGCAGGGCCACGGCAGTCAACGTCAATAACGGCAACGAAATACGACGCAACATGACGAGTCTCCTCGGTCAGAGGGATCGGGGCGCGGGGACGTTCGGTGCGGGGACCATCACTTTACCGCAAATCGCGACGCAGGGCAACGGGCAGGCCCCGTACGCGGCTGGTCCCGCCCGCTCAGGCGCGGCGGGGTTTGCGGGCGGGGGTCGCGGGCGAACGGGGCGGGTCGCCGCCGGTGCCCGACAGCTTCGCGAAGGTCTCGTCGTAGTCGCGGATGGCGGCGGTGACGACCTTGCGGGCGTGGACGGCGCCGTAGGTCTTGGCGATCGTCTGCTTCGACTTGTGGCCGGGCACCAGCTTGTAGGTGGTGAAGTAGTGTTCGAGGCGCTCGATGAGCGCGGCGGGCGCCTGGCGGATGTCGCGGACGCGGTCCCACATCAGGTCGTTGTGCAGGATGCCCACGATCTTGTCGTCGGCCTCGCCGTTGTCGATCATCTGGAAGCCGCCGATCACCCGGACGTTCAGCACGACCTCGGCGCGCGCGATGGGCCGCTCGCTGAGCACGCAGATGTCCAGCGGGTCGCCGTCGCCCACCGCGGCCTTGGGGCAGAGGGCGCTGACGCGCGGGCCGCAGAAGGTGCGCGGCACGAAACCGTAGAGGGCCGGCGGCTGCGCCGACGAGCGCTGGGGGCGGTCGGCCCGCATGTAGCCCGTCGTCTTGTCGATCTCGTACTTGATCACGTCGAAGGGCGTGATCTCGATGTAGGCGTGCACCAGCTCGGGCGGCTGCGGACCCGCGGACAGGCCGTGCCAGGGGTGGGGGCGCCAGGGGTGGAACGACAGGAAGTCACGCATGGTCCTCGTCTCCTCGGGTTCGCGCCCGCGCGGTCATGACGCGCGCCGCGGCGGCGATCAACGCAACTCGTAGCGGTGGGCGATCCGCGCCGTCGCGCCCAGCATCGCCCCCACCGAGCAGAAGGTGCCGGCCGACAGCGCGATGGCCCGCGCCAGCTTCTTCTCGGGCACCTCGCCGGTCACCACGAACAGCACGTCGATCGAGGTGTAGACCCGCGGGTGGTCCGCGGCGCGCTCGGCGTCGACCTCCACGCGCAGGGACGCCGGCGGGCAGCGCATCTTCTCCAGGATGGCGACCACGTCGACCGCCGAACAGGCGGCCAGGGCGTGCAGGACGGCCTCCATCGGCGAGGGGGCCGTGCCCTCGCCGCCCATCGCGACCGGGACGTCGAAGCGGCTCTCGCGGCCGTCGTCGGTGCGGCCCGTGAAGCGGCGGCCGCCCTCCCAGGTCACGGTGTGCTGCGGCATGGGTCCCTCCGGCAGGGGGTGCTCAATGGCGGTGCATGCGCCAGCGGACCCGGCCGCGGACGCGGGGCAGGTCCTCGTAGTGGTCGACGCGGCGCATCAGGGCGTTGATCTCCGCCCCGAGCAGGAAGATGAAGCCCGACAGCCACAGCCAGACCATCAGGATGATGAACGTGGCGATCGAGCCGTAGGTCAGGTTGTAGGAGCTGAAGTTGCGCAGGAACAACCGGAACAGCGACGAGGCGCCGAACCACAGGAAGGTGGCGGTCACCGTGCCCGGCAGCACCCACACGTAGCGCTGCTTCGCCTCGGGCGCGAAGTGGTAGAGGATCGACAGCGCCAGCAGGTTCAGCAGCAGCACCAGCGGCAGGCGCAGGGTCAGCCAGAAGCTCTGGCTGTCGCCGGCCAGGCCCAGCAGGCGGAAGAACTCGTGGGTGAGGTCCGGCCCCAGCAGCACCAGCGCGGTGGACAGGATGACGAAGCCGCTGAGCGCCAGCGTCAGCACGATCGACAGGATCTTCTGGTGCAGGAGGTTGCGCCGGGGGTGGATGTTGTAGGCCCGGTTGATGGTCGTGATCAGGGCGCCCACGCCCATCGAGCCCGACCAGAGCGCGGCCAGCAGCCCGATGCCCAGCAGCCCGCCGCCGCGCTGGCTCAGCAGCGTGCGCACCGTGCCGGCCACCAGGTCGTAGGTGTCCCCGGGCAGCGCCTCGCTCAGGACGCCCAGCACCAGGTCCGGCTGCAGCATCGGCAGGTAGCTGATCAGGCTCACCAGGAACAGCAGGAAGGGGAACAGGGCCAGCATCATGTAGTAGGCGATCTGCGCGGCCATGCCCATGCAGTCGTCGTAGCCGATCTCCCGCTGCAGGCGCTGCAGGAAGAGACAGGTTCGTTTCAGGGCGCGTCGGATCGTCATGGCCGCTGAAGAATGCAGTCGTCGCCCGGAAAAAGCAATGGGTTGAGCGCCAGGGCCGGTCGTGGCAGGATTCCCGGGTCGCTGCGCCCCCACCCGCCCCGCCTGGAGGAGCCATGAAGTCCGCCGTCCGCCTGCTGCTGGTGACCATCCTGTTCGCGGCTGCGGCCGCCGCCGCCGCCCCGATCGAGGCCTGGCTCGTGTCGGGCCCCGCACCGGTCGCCCTGCCCGCCTTCCATGACGAGGACCCCGGCAAGGTCGCCCTGGCCGACCTGCTGGACTTCCCAGCCCGCGACGTCGCGCGGCTGCGGCCGCGCGAGGGCGTCGACGGCTGGCGCCGGGCCGCGACCGCGGACGGCGCGACGACGCTGGCGTCCGGCGGCGCCGCCGAAGCCTGGTTGTTCACCTACGTCGAGGCGAGCCGCTGGGTCGAGCCGACCCTCGAACTGGAGGGCAAGCACCCGCTCAAGGTCTGGCTCGACGGCGAGCCCCTCGCGCTGACCGACAAGGACGGCCTGCGCACCGCGACCCTGAAGCTCGAGCCGGGCCTGCGCCGTCTGGCCGTGCGCACGCTGCGCGACACCGCGCTCTCGGAGCCCTGGACGCTGAAGGCGGCGCTGTCGCTGGAGGCCGACGCGCCCTCGCCCGCCTTCGTCGCGCCCCTCGTTCCGACCGTCGTCCCGACCCGCCCCACCGACATCCGCGACGAGCTCGACGCCCCGAAGGCGACCGCGCTGGCCGTCTCCCCCGACGGCGAGCTGGTCGCCCTGTCGCTGGCCGCCCACGCGCCCGACGGGAAGCGCGAGACCTGGCTGGAGGTGCGCCGCGTGAAGGACGGCTCGCTGCTCTTCGACCGGCGCGGCGCGGCCGCGCCCGCGCAGCTGGCGTGGCTGCCCGACGGCAAGGCCTACTCGTACGTGAGCGAGAGCGACGGCAAGTCGACGGTGTGGGTCCACGACCTCGCGACGGGCGCGACGCGGCCCGCCCTGCGCGACATCGAGCACTTCGGGTCCTACGCCTGGAACCCCGACGGCCGCTCGCTCGTGCACGCCTACGGCGTCGAGGCCGAGGCCGACGAGCGCCAGGTCAAGCGCCTGCGCGCCATCGAGGACCGCTGGCCGGGCTGGCGCGACCGCAGCTACCTGGTCGAGACGACCTGGCCCGGCGGCGCGTCGCGGCGCCTGACCGCCGGCGCGGTGAGCGCCGAGGGCTGGTCGTTCAGCCCCGACGGCGCCTGCCTGCTGTTCTCGCGCACCTGGCCGGACCCGCTCGCGCGCCCCTACGCCCGCGCGGTCTGGTCGGAGCTGAACCTGGCGGACCTGTCGGTCGACGTGGTGCTGGAGGACCGCTGGGCGGACAACGTCGCCTACGGGCCGGACCGCAACACGCTGCTGGTGACCGGCTCCCCCTCGGCCTTCGACGGCCTGGGCAACACGCTGCCCGCGGGCGTGACGCCCAACGACTACGGCGGGCAGCTCTACCTCTACGACCGCGGCGCCGGCAAGGCGACGCCCCTGACCCGCGACCTCGACACCGTGGTCCAGGGCGCGGTCTGGCACCGCGACGGGCGGATCGTGGCCGAGGTGCTCGACGGCCAGTACGTGCGCCTCATGTCGGGCACGCGGGAGGGAACGTGGCGCGCGCTGGACGCGGGCGTGGAGGTGGTCGGCGACTGGGACGCCGCCGAGCGCGGCAAGGTCGTGGTCTGCACCGGCACCGGCGCGGTCACGCCGCAGCGCGTCACCGTGGTCCCGCTCGACGGCAAGTCGCGCCTGCTGGTGGCCCCCGGCGCCGAGCACTTCGCCGACGTCACCTTCGGCCGCGTCGAGCCCTTCGCCACGACGCTGGCCGACGGCACGCTGCTGGACGGCCTCGTCTACTACCCGCGCGACTACGTACCCGGGCGCGAGTACCCGGCGATCGTCTTCTACTACGGCGGCACCTCGCCGATCACGCGCGACTTCGGGACCCGCTACCCGAAGAACGTCTGGACCGGCCAGGGCTACTTCGTCTACGTGCCCAACCCCAGCGGCGCCGTCGGCTACGGCCAGGAGTTCGCGGCCCGCCACGTCAACGACTGGGGCCGGCGCACCGCCGGCGAAGTCATCGAGGGGACGCAGGCCTTCCTGTCCGCCTTCCCCGACGTCGACCCCGCGCGCCTGGGCTGCATCGGCGCCTCGTACGGCGGCTTCCTGACGCTCTACCTCATCGAGCAGACGGACATGTTCCGCGCCGCGGTCAGCCACGCCGGCATCTCGAACATCAGCAGCTACTGGGCCGAGGGCTACTGGGGCTACTCCTACGGCGGGCGGGCGCTGGCCGACTCCTTCCCCTGGAACGCGCCCGAGCTCTACGTGGAGCAGAGCCCCCTCTACCACGCCGACCGCATCACGACGCCCCTGCTGCTGCTGCACGGCGCCGACGACACCAACGTCCCGCCCGGCGAGAGCGACGGCATGTACATCGCCCTGACGATGCTCGGCAAGGAGGTCGAGTACGTGCAGGTGGAGGGACAGAACCACCACATCCTGGACCACGACCGGCGCATCGTCTGGAACGACACGATCCTGGCCTGGTTCGCGCGGGAGCTGCGAGACGATCCGGGCTGGTGGAACGCGCTCTACCCCGAAGGCGCCGGCAAGTGATGCAGGCCGGCGGCGCCGTCGCGTCGGCACGCGCGTGGACGCGCTCCCCCTGGCTCGTCCCGGCGCTCTTCGTGTTCGTCCAGGTCGTGGTGCAGTTCTTCCACCGCGCGCCGATCGGCCTGACCGTCGAGAACGACTTCCCCGTCCACGCCGCGCACGCCGCGACGTGGCGGGACGTCTTCACGTTCCACGGCCTGTACCCGCTCGGCCACGCACTGGTCCTGCGCCTGTTCTCACTGCTGACGGGCGATCCGTTCCTCGCGGCGAAGGCCATCGCCGTCCTGGCCGCCGGCCTCTCGCTGCGCGTGGCGCACGGGCTCGTCCGGGATGTCGCCTCCGCAGGCGCCGCGTTCGCCGGGCAGGCGTACCTGGCCCTGAACTGGTACTTCCACGAGACGGCCCTGCTGGTCGGGACCGATCAGCTGGCCTCGCTGCTGGCGTTGCTGGCGATCAGGTCGCTGGCCTCGTCCCTGCGATCGGCGGACCGCCGCCGCGCCCTGGCCGGCGGGCTCTGGGCCGGGGCCGCCGCGCTCGTCCGCCAGACGTCGCTGGTGCTGCTGCCCGCCTACCTGCTGGCGGCGGCCTGGCAGGGCCGCCGGGATCGCCGACGACTAAGCGGCGCCTGGCTGGCCGCGCTGTGCCTCGCCGGCTGCCTCGTCGCCGCGGCGCCCCAGATGTGGATCGCCTGGCGGGCGACCGGCGACCCGTTCCACCAGTCGCAGGCCAGGAACGTCCGGTTCGGGATGCAGGGCGACATGGACTGGAGCGGGTTCGCCGCGGGCGACGAACCGTCGCTCGTCGAGATCGTCCGCCGCGAGCCGGGCCCGTTCTTCGCGCACTGGGCCCGCGAGACGCTGCAGGGCGGGGTGCGGATCGCGGCGATGACCGCGAGCGTGTTCCCGCCCTTCCTCGGCCGCCGGATCGGCGGCGCCGTCCCGCTGATCTACCTCGGCCTGACCGGCGCGGCCCTGCTGGCGACGCTCGCCGCTCTGCGGGCGCAACGCCTGCGCGAGCTGGCGGCGCGGGTCACGCCGCCGGACGGCGCGGCGATGTTCCTGATCCTGCTGGTGGTCGGCTGGATCGCCGGCGTGGGGCTGGCCTTCGCCACGGCGCGGTTCCTGCTCACGCCGTGGATCCTGTGCGCGTTGGCCGCCGTCGCGGTCTGGCGCGACCTCTGGCGGCCCGAGCCCGGAACCGGCGACCGCCGCGCCACGATCGCCCGGTACACCTGGATCGTGGTCCTGGCCTGCCACACCGCCGGCGCGATCTATTTCACGCTCCGGCTCCCGGTCTGAATCCCAGCCAAAAAGATCTCCATTCAGGTCTTGGCAATATGGACGATATCATGATATAATATACGGAACTGGAAGCACCCCCACCCGGACGCCGGATGGTATCGCACGCATGGAAGCCCGCCGCGATCACACTGGTCTTCGCGTGTTGCTCGGGACCGTCGCGTTGTCGGCCGCGCTCGCCGTCGGTCCGGCGGCCGCGGGGATCGGCGTGGGCGTGAGCAGCGGCCTGACCATCGACACCGTGCCGCCGCAGCTGACCATCCTGGTCGCGCCCAAGCACGTCGCGCTGCGGTGGCCCGAGACGTTCGAATTCGCCTGGACCCTCGCCGACGATTCGCCCGCGCCGGCCAACGACGGCCACCAGGCCGACGTCGTGGCCAGCGGCACGGTCATCGCCAGCATCGATCTGGACTTCCTGCCCGTCGACCACACCTGGCTCTGGACCGTCCCCGAGATCAGCAGCGGCGCGTGCTTCCTGCGCGTGACCGCGCGCGACAGCTTCGGGAACCAGTCCGTGGCGCAGGACGGCGATTTCTCGATCCTGATGCCGACGACCGGCACGCCCCCGCTCGCCGAGTCGCGGCTGGACCCGCCAGCCCCGAACCCGTTCAATCCGCAGACCGACCTGACCTTCGAGCTGGCCCGCGACGGCCGGGTCGAACTGACGATCTACGACGCCGCCGGCCGGCTGACGCGTTGCCTGCAGCGCGGGCCGCTGCCCGCCGGGAGCCACCGCCGCGCCTGGGACGGGCGCGACGACGACGGCCGCCGCGTCGCCGGCGGAGCCTACCTGGTGCGCCTCGCCCTCGACGGGCGGACGCTGTCGCAACGCAAGGTGGTCATGCTGCCGTGAAGAACCGCCTGCCGGGCGCCCTCGCCCTCCTGCTGCTGGTGTCGACCGCCGGGATCGCCGCGGCCGCCGACCCCGTCGTGCTGAACGTCATGTCCGAGCAACGCACCGACGGCAGCGGCATCGTGACCGTGACCTACGACCTCGCCGATGCCGACGGCGACAGCTGCCACGTCAGCCTGCAGGCTTCGGACGACCTCGGCCTGACCTGGGACCTGGCCTGCTCGGCGCTCGCGGGCGACATCGGGCCCGGCGTCACGCCGGGCCTCCAGCGCACGATCAGCTGGGACGTCGGCGCGGAACACCCCGGCCTCTTCCGCGACGACCTGCGGGTCCGCGTCCTGGCCAGCGACCTCGCGCTGACGCACGCCGCGCACTCGCCCCACAACTACG
>PNOJ01000070.1 GCA_013824755.1 Gemmatimonas sp. | reverse complement strand
CGCGTCGAACTTCTCGGTCAGCTCGGCGTCGGTCATCGGGTTGCGCGGGTCGCCCTTGGGGTAGTCCAGGGTGCGCACCAGCGCGCGGCCGTCGGCCGTCTCGATGGTGACGTGGACCTTCTGCAGGGCGGGGAACGCGGCCTCGATCTCGGGGTCGGCGACGACCTCGATCTTGCGCAGCTGGGCGCGGATCACCGGGTCCTGGATCTTCGCCGGGGTGAACTGCTCGGGCGTGACCCGGCGGTCGGCGATGCAGGCGGCCACCACGTAGGGCAGGGAGTGGTCGGCGGTCTCCTTGTTCTGCGGGTCGTACTTGCTCGGGTCGGCCAGGATGTCGGCCGCGCGCGCCAGGCTGCGGATGCGCACCTTCACCACGTCGTCGGGCGCCAGGTCGTGGGTCTTGACCAGGTCCAGCACCGCGGACATCGGCGCGTGGGTGAGCGCCTCGGTGGGGAAGGCCTTCATGCCGCACTGCAGGATGCGCCAGCTCTGCCCCAGCCCCTCGGTGACGATGTCCCAGCGCCAGTCGGTCTTCAGGATGTGGCTGAAGCCCTCCTTGCCGTCCAGCACGTGCTCGGGGCCGGTGTAGCCCTTCTCGGCCAGCAGCGCGGCGAAGACGCCCGACTGCGTGGCCATCGGGTCGACGGTGTTCTTCATCATCGTCAGCTTGCCCGCGGTGACCGAGCCGCCGGTCAGGTGGCGCGAGGCGCTGATGCCGATGGCGTGCTGGATCTGCTCGGCCGACAGGCCCAGCAGGCGGCCGGCCACGATCGGCGAGACGGCCGCGGTCAGGGTGGCGTGGTGCCAGCCGATCTCGCGGATGCCCGGGAACGAGGCCTCGCACAGGCGCTGCTCGAACTCGTAGGCCAGCACGATGCCCAGCAGCAGGTCGCGGCCGCTGCCGCCGGCGCGCGCGGCGGCGCTCATCGCGGCCGGGATGATGTCGCTGGGGTGGGACGGGTCCTGCTTCCAGTAGATGTCGTTGTAGTCGAGCACGCGGATCAACAGCGCGTTGGCCAGCGCGGCGGACACCGGGTCCATCCGCTTGCCGGTGCCGATGACCGAGGCCGGGCCCGGCCCGGCGGTCTCGGCCAGCACCTCCAGGGCGATCTTGCAGTCGTGCTGCAGCAGGCCGCCGTAGGCGCAGCCGATGCTGTCGAACAGGAACCGCTTGGCGGCGGTGATCGCCTCGGGCGCGATGTCCTCGTATCGCAATCCGGCGGCCCAGGCCGCCATCTTCCCGCTCACGGTCATGGTATCGGATCCTCCCGGGATCAGCGTGGGTACTTGTCGTGGATGTAGTCGGTCAGGTACTCGATGCGGGCTTCGTGGTCCTGGCTCATCTGCCGGACGCAGTCGCCGATGGAGACCAGGCCGGCCAGGCCGTCGCGGTCGACCACCGGCAGGTGGCGGATGTGGGCCGCGGTCATGATCGCCATGACGTCCGCCACCTCGTGGTGCTCGCCCACGCAGATCAGCTCCAGCGACATGACGTCGCGCACCTTGGTGTCGCGCGAGGAGCGGCCCTGCAGGGCGATCTTCGCGAGGTAGTCGCGTTCGGTGAAGATGCCGTGGATCTCCTTGCCGCGGGTCACCAGCACCGAGCCGACTCCCTTCTCGACCATGCTGGCGATGGCGGACAGGACGGTGTTGTCGGGGTCGACCTGCAGGACGTCGCGGCCCTTGGCGGCGAGGATGTCCGAGACCTTGGCCATGGCGTCTCCTTATGACGGGCCGCGATGTGTCAGGCCGCGGCCCGCAGCAGTCGGCTGTTCCACAGGGCCAGCAGCACGCTGCAGGCCAGGATGACGGCGCCGGTGCTCTGGTGCAGCGTCGTCAGGATCACGTCGGCCACCGCCGGCGTGCCGGCGGCCGCGGTCAGGCCCGTCGCCCAGAGCGCGGCCAGGCCCAGGCAGATCTGCAGGCCCATCAGGATCATCAGCGCCCGGCCCAGGCTCTGCAGCCGCGGCACGTCGGGGTGCTCGCCCCAGGCCCGCAGGCCCGCCAGCAGCCCCACCACGGCCACCGCCACCGCCATCGTGATGTGCAGCAGCAGCCCGTGGGACATGTGGCGCAGGATGGCCCCGAGCACCAGCTGCACGATAACCACGATCACCACGGCCCGCGACAGCAGGGCGTCGGTGCGCGCGTCGGCGAAGATCTTGGGCCGGGCGGCGCGCCAGCCGCGGGTCGACATGGCCGCCAGGGCGATCAGCACGCCCAGGAACACCTGGCCGGTCACGCCGTGGACGATGGCCAGCGTCAGGTTGGGGGCTGTGTGGGCCGGGTCCATGCTCCCGGTGAAGCGGCCGGTCACGCGCAGGCCGCCCAGCACGCCCTGGACGATCACCAGCAGCAGCGCCGCGCCCGCCAGCAGCTTCACGCCGCGGCGTTCGTCGGTGCGCCACAGGAAGACCGCCAGCACGAGCGTCGTGAGGCCGACCAGCGAGCCCAGCAGGCGGTGGGCGTGCTCGTAGAAGACGCCGCCGGTCATGCGCGACAGCGGGTAGAGGAACATGTTCGAGCCGAAGCTGTTGGGCCAGTCGACGACCGCCAGCCCCGCCTGCTGCCCGGTGACCACGCCGCCCGCGGCCAGCAGCAGCAGCGTGGCGCCGGCGGCGACGAAGGCGAAGGCGGCCGGCCAGGCGAAGGGAGGCTTCGCGGTGCGGCGCCCGTTTTCGACCGCGCCCATCGCGCTGAAGAAGGCGCCCATCAGCAGGGAACCAGGCACCCAGAGCAGCGCCGACGGCACGACCCGGTTCGGCGCGTCGCCGGCGGCCAAGAGGCTGCCCAGGACCAGCAGGTTGAGCGTCGAGGCCAGCAGCCCGACCCAGAGGCCGCCGCGCCAGCCGCGGCCCGTCCAGCGGCCGGCCAGCCGGCCGCCGTGGATCAGCAGGCCGAACATCAGGGGCATCAGCACCCACACCGGCGCCTGCACGCCGGGCAGCCGGCCGAAATAACCGACGGCCCACATCGCGACCGTGGTGGCGAAGCCGAGGGTCAGGATGTCGCCGCCGTGGGTCGGTTCGCGCCGCTGGCTCACGTTGCTCACTGCACGACCTCCTGTTATCCTGCCGTGGGCGTCGGCCTGCCGCCGGCGCGGTGTCGATCCCATTGCTAGCACGATTCGCCGGCCTTCACCACCACGGAGCGCCATGACCGCCTCGCCGCTGCAGCGCTGGATCGGATTGAGCCTGGAGCTGGGCAAGGCCCGCCTCAGCGCGCTGGTGGTGGTGACCACGCTGGCCGGCTACCTGATGGCGGCCCGCCCGCTGCCGGGCTGGGGCCACCTCCTCGCCACGCTGCTGGGCACCGCCCTGTGCGCCTTCGGGGCCAACGGTTTCAACCAGGTGCTGGAGCGCGACCGCGACGCCCTGATGGTGCGCACGCGGGAGCGCCCGCTGCCCGCGGGACGGGTCGGCGTGCGCGCGGCGGCCGTGTGGTCGGGCGCGGTCGTGCTGGCGGGCGCGGGCCTGCTGCTGGCGCTGGTCAACGCGGCGGCCGCGGCCCTGGCGCTGGGCACGGTCCTGCTCTACGTGCTCGTCTACACGCCGCTGAAGCCCCGCAGCACCCTCAACACGCTGGCCGGCGCCATTTGCGGCGCCATCCCGCCCCTGATCGGCTGGAGCGCGGTGACCGGCGGCGTCTTCGGCGGCGACCAGGGCGGCGGCTGGTGGCTGGCCCTCTTGCTGTTCGTCTGGCAGGTGCCGCACTTCCTGTCGCTGGCCTGGCTCTACCGCGACGACTACCGTCGCGCCGGCTTCAAGATGCTGCCGCTGCAGGACCCGCGCGGCGACCGCACCTTCCGCTTCCTGATGCTCTACGCCTGGGTGCTGCTGCCGCTGGGCCTGCTGGCCACGTTCATGGGCCTGACCGGCGCGGTGTTCGCGGTGGGCTCGCTGCTGCTCGGCGGCGCCTGGCTGTGGCTGGGCGTGCGCTGCTACCGCGACCGCAGCAGCCTCAACGCGCGGCGCGTGTTCCTGGGCAGCGTGGTCTACCTGCCGCTGGTGCTCGGCCTGATGGTGGCCGACCGCGCGCCGCCCCGGGCGGAGCCCGCGGAGGCGGCCGCCGTCGCGGTCGACACACCCCTGTCCGGGAGCGTCTGATGACCGGTCGCGGCGGCCGGTGGCGCCTTGTGGTGATGTTCGCCGCGCCGGTGCTGCTGCTGCTCGCGGTCGTGGCCTGGCGACTGGGGACCGACCTGCGCGCCTCCCGCGACCACCACGCGGTGGGCGACGGCCGCGACCCCCGCACCTACGGCTTCGACCTCGCCAACCTCGCCTACCCTGAATCCCTGCTCGCGGCCGGCGGCGTGCCGCGCGACGGCCTGCCCGCGCTCGACCACCCGCCGCTCTTGACTCCCGCCGGCGTCGACTCGCTCAACGACGCCGAGCGCGGCAAGTACCTCGTCGGCGCCGACCGCGTCCTGGGCGCGGTCGTGCGGGGCGAGGCGCGCTGCTGGCCCCTGCGCGTGCTGGACTGGCACGAGGTCTGCCTCGACACCCTGGGCGGCGCGCCGCTGGCCGCGACCTGGAGCCCGCTGTCCGGCAGCGCCGCGGTCTACGGGCGCGTCGTCGACGGGGACACGCTGCGGCTGGGGGTGAGCGGGCTGCTGCTGAACTCCAACACGCTGATGTTCGACCGCGCGGCGTCGCCGAGCCTGTGGTGCCAGCTCACCGGCGAGGCCGTGGCCGGCCCGCGCCGCGGCGACGCGCTGCCCCGCCTGCCCGTGGTGGTGACGACCTGGGAGCGCTGGCGCCGCGACCACCCCGGCACGACCGTGCCGGCCCCCGCGCCCACCTTCAAGCGGCGCTACCAGTCCCGGCCCTACCTGACCTACCGCTCCGGCGGCCGCCCGCGCTTCCCCTCGGCGCCGCTGCCCGCCGGCGGGCCGCTCGACCCGCTGCTGGTCGTCGAAACGCCGACCGGCCGCCGCGTCCTGGACGCCGCCCGCCTGGCGCGCGAAACCGGCCCCGACGGCGTCCGGACGGACGAGGTCGACGGGGTGGCCGTGAGGATCCACGCCGCGCCGCAGGCGCCCGGCGAGCAGCCGGCCGTGTGGATGGAACTGGTGTCGGGCGACGGGTTCACCCTATACTACGCTGATCGCTTTGCCTGGCACGCCTTCCACCCAGAGGACCAGTTGCCATGAGACACGTCCCGACGTTCGCGCTGCTGTCGATGGTGATCGTGCTGGCCGCGGGTTGCGGCGGCGGCGGCGGCGACCCCGACCCGACCCCCGTCGGCATCGTGAAAGTGGTTGCGCTGCCCAGCTCTCTGGATGCGGGCTGGACGCTGACCGGTCCCGCGAGCGCGGTCATCGAGGGCTCGGGCGACGAGCGCCACCCCGGTCGCGCCGTGGGCACGTGGACGATCGTCTGGGACGAGATCGCGGACTGGGAGCGGCCGCTCTCGCAGTCCCGCACCCTGGCCGACGGGGACTCCATCACCTTCACGGGCCTGTACGTCGCCGACCCGCCGCCGACGGTCGGTTCGCTGGCGATCGACGTCGAGCCCGACGACCTGCAGATCCGCTGGGTGCTGAAACGCCTGACCGGCGTCGACGACGATCGCACCGGCGTCGGCGACGCCGTCCTGGACGACCTGCCGCCCGGCCCCTTCACCGTGGCCTGGGAGCGGGTGCCCGGCTGGACCTTGCCGGCGCCGGGCTGGGTCGACGGCCTGATCACGGTGGGCGAGACGTCGGCCGCGGCGGTCACCTTCACGGTGCTGCCGGCTTGGCCCTTCGCGACCGTGCGCCTGGAGGCCGGCGCCTACTTCATGGGCTCCGCCGCGCCGGAACCCGGCCGCGAGGCGGACGAGGGGCCGCGGCACGAGGTGACCCTCACGCGCCCGCTGCTGGTCGCGACCACCGAGCTGACCAACGGCCAGTGGGATGAGGTGCGACGAGACGGGCGGGTCGAGGACCCCACGCTCGCCAACCAGCCCGTCGTGGATGTCACCTGGTACGACGCGGTGATGTTCTGCAACGCGAAGTCGGCCGCCGACGGCCTGACGGCGGCCTACACCATCAACGGCCCACAGGTGGCCTGGAACCCGAACGCCGACGGCTGGCGCCTGCCGACCGAGGCCGAGTGGGAGGCCTTCTGCCGGGCCGGCACGCAGGGGTCGCTGAGCGACGGCGAGCTGTCGCGCCTCGACATGGAGGTCGACCCGGTGCTGTCGTTCTTCGGCTGGTCGGCGGCCAACTCGGACAACCGCGTGAAGCCGGTGCGCGCCCTGTTGCCCAACCCCATGGGCCTCTACGACGTCCACGGCAACCTGCTGGAGTGGTGCTGGGACCGCTACGGCGAGACATATTACACGGCCGCGCCCGTGACCGACCCCGGCGGGCCGGCCACCGGCAGCAACCGTGTGCTGCGCGGCGGCTCTTTCGCCGACGCCAACCAGCGGCTGCGCTGCGCGGCCCGCGCCTACCTCGACCCCTCCTTCTCCGTGGGGATCGTGGGCTTCCGGCCGGTGCGCAACGCACCGACCGTCAAGTCGGGCGGGAAATAGCCGATCAGTTCGTAGCTGATCTTGCATCACGGCGCGTCCGCGCCTACGTTGCCGGGAACCGGAGGCACGCGCTTGAGCCCACGTCGGATCGCCCTGATCGCCCTGATCTGCCTGGCCGCGGGATTCGTCCCGGCGCAGGTGGCTGCGGTCTGCGCCCCGGCGACCGGGCACGGCGACGGCACCCACGCCGAAGGCGTTCCCTGCGCCGACCCCGACCGCCACGGCGACGCCTGCGGGTCAGGCTGCCCCTGCACCTGTTGCCCCGGCCACGGCGCCGCGCCCGTCTTCACGGTCGAACGCCTCGCCGGCGATCCCCTGACCGTCTGCACCGGCATCGGGCCGCTGCCCGACGCCTCCGCTCCCCGCGACATCCACCTCGGCATCTTCCACCCTCCGCGCGCCTGACCGACCCCCGATCGTCGTGACGATGGTCCGCTCGCCCTCGCGAGCGGGTGGGTTCGGACATTCGAGGGGACGTCGCGCGGGGACCGCTCCCGGCCGCGCCGTACCCGACAGGCGGGAGTGTCGAGATGCGGATCAAGCACGAGCATGTCCTCGCGGCGGGCTTCGTCCTGCTGTGCGCGATCACGGCGGGCGCCGAAACTGCGATGATCGAGACGGCGGTGATCGAGACGGCGACGATCGAGATCACCTGGTCCGGGATCGCCGACCTGGTCGACGAGCACCCCCTGCTCGCGGCGGGGGAGCAGGCGATCGTGGCGGCGCGGGGCGCGGTGGACGCCGCCGGCGCGCGGCCCAACCCGACGCTGGAGGCGGCCCTGGGCCGGGTGCGCGAGCGCCCCGGCGAGCCGTTCGGCCGGCAGTGGGACCTGTCGCTGACGCTGCCGCTGGACTGGCTGTCGCGGCGTTCGCCGCGGGTGGACGCCGCGCGGGCGGACCTCGACGCCGCCGCGGCCGAGCGCGAAACGATCCGGCGCGACGTCCTGCTGGAGCTGCGCACGCAGTTCTGGAACCTCGTCCACGACCAGCGGCAGGTCGCGGTGGTGGAGGAGCTGGCTCGGGAGACGGCGAACCTGGCGGCGGCCGTGGGTCGCCGCGTGGAGGCGGGCGAGGCGCGGCCCGTCGAGGGGACGCAGGCCGAGATCGAGCGGGAGCTGGTCGACGACGAACTGGCGGCGGCGCGGACCGCGCTGGCTTCCCGGCAGGCGCAGCTCGCGCTCTGGATCGGCGCGCCGCCGGGGGCGACGATCGTCGCGGTCGCCGACCTCGAGACGCTGCCCGCCCCGCCGGATCCCGAGGCCGCGACCGCCGTGGACGCCGCCGGTCAGCCCGCGTTGCAGCTCGAGGCGGCCCGCGTGCGCGCCCTCGCCGCCGACCTCGCGGCCGAGCGGCGCGAGCGGCTGCCGGCGTTCTCGTTGACGGCCTACACGTCCCGCGAGCTGGACCAGCGCGCCCGAGGCGGCGGGATCGCCGTCGACCTGCCCCTGTGGGACTGGAACTCCGGCGGCATCGCGCGGGCGCAGGCGCAGCTCGCCGCCGGCCGCAGCCGCGAGGAGTCCCGGCGCCGCGCCTTCGCGGCGGAGATCGTCGCGGCCGTCGCCGCCTGCCGCACCTCGCGGGAGACCGCCTCGCGCCTCGCCGCCGGCGTCGTCCCGCGTTCCGCATCCGCCGCCGCCGTCATCGAGAAGACCTACCTGGCGGGCGAGACCGGCCTGCTGGAGGTGATCGACGCGCGGCGCACGCTGCTCGCGTCGCGCCGCCGGCTGCTGGACGCGCTCGCCCAAGCCCAGATCGACCACTGCCGCCTGCGGGCGCTGATCGGGGAGGAGCTCCCGTGAACATCCGCCACCTGTCGATGATCGCCGCCCTCGGGATCCTGCCGGCCTTCGCGGTCGTGTCCTGCGACCGGTCCGCCCCGCCGCCCGAGATCGAAGCGCTGACGGCGGAAGCGCCGGAACACAACCACGAGCACGGCGAGGCGGCGGAGTCCTCCGACCTGGATCGTTCTGTCGAAGAGCTGTTCGCCGCCGACTGCGAGCACCAGGTCAAGACCTTCGCCTGCGACGAGTGCCGCTACGAGGTCGGCGTCGTGCGCGTGCCGGCGAGCCTGGTCGAGGGCGGGCTCGTCGCGACCGTCCGCGCCGAACCGCGCGCCGTGGACGTCGCGGTGCCGCTGACCGGCGAGGTCCGCTTCGACGAGCGGCGCGTGGGCCACGTGAGCCCGCTCGCGGAGGGCGTCGTCTCGGCCGTCCACGTCGCGCTGGGCGACCGGGTGCGGCGCGGGCAGGCGCTCGCGGAGCTCGAGTGCGCGGCCGTGGGGGAGGCGCAGGCCGAGCACCTCGCGGCGCAGGGGATGCTGGACCTGGCCCGACGCAACCTGGAGCGGGTCGCCGGCCTGCGGCAGGAGGCCATCGCCTCGGAGAAGGAGTTCCTGCTGGCGCAGCAGGAGGCGGACGCCGCGCGGATCCGCGCCGACGGGGCCCGCGGCCAGCTCGCGCGCTTCGGCATGTCGGAGGCGGCGGTGCGCGACCTCGCCGACGGGAAGGGGCTGGGCCGGCTCACCCTGCGCGCTCCCCTGGACGGCGCCGTGCTGGCCATGCACGCCGTGCCCGGCGAGGTGGCCGAAACCGGCGCGCCCCTGTTCACGGTCGGCGACCACGCCGTGGTCTGGGTGTGGGCGGACCTCTACGAACGCGACCTCGCGACCGTCGCCGGCGCGCAGGCGTCGCGGGAGCTGGCGGCGACGGTCGCGGTCAAGGCCTACCCGGGCGAGACGTTCGCCGGGACCGTGGACCTCGTCGGCCCGTCCATGGACGAGACCTCGCGCACGGTGAAGGTGCGCGTGGAGGTGCCGAACCCGGACGGGCGCCTGCTGGCCGGCATGTTCGCCGACGTGTCGCTGCAGCTGCCCGGGAGCGAGGCGGTCCTGGCCGTGCCGCCGGCGGCCGTCCTGGAGGACGAGGGCCGCGAGTTCGTGTTCGTCCACCACCACGACGACTACTTCGTGCGCCGGCCGGTGGAGAGCGGCCGCGCCGCCGCGGGCTGGGTCGAGATCCGGTCCGGGCTCGACCCGGGGCTGACCGTGGTGGCCGAGGGCGCCTTTCTTCTGAAGTCCGACGTGCTGCGCGCCAAGATGGGCGCCGGCTGCGCCGACTGACACCGGGAGCGAACATGCGAACCGTGACCCTGTTGCTGAACTACCGCCTGCTGGTGACGCTGGCGACGGTGGTGCTGGCCGCCGCCGGCGTCGTGGCCTGGCTGCACCTGCCCATCGACGCCTTCCCGGACGTGACCAACACCCAGGTGGTGGTCATCTCCCAGGCCCCCGGCTTCGCCGCGGTCGACGTGGAGGCGCGGGTCAGCTATCCCATCGAGCAGGTCATGCGCGGCCTGCCGCGCGTGCAGCAGGTGCGCTCGCTGTCGCGGGCCGGCCTGTCGCAGGTGGTGATCGTGTTCGAGGACGGGGCCGACACCTACTGGACGCGGCAGGTGGTGTTCGAGCGCCTGGACGCGGCCCGCGAGCAGCTCCCGCCCGGCGTCGAGCCGGAGCTGGGCCCCATCTCGACCGGCCTGGGCGAGATCTACCAGTACACGCTCGAGGGCGACGACGAGACCGCGATGGAGCTGCGCACGATCCAGGACTGGCTCGTCGCGCCCTGGCTGAAGCCCATCCCCGGCGTCAACGAGGTCAACAGCTTCGGCGGCGAGGTGAAGCAGTACCAGGTCCTGGTCGCGCCGGAGAAGCTGCTGAAGTACGGCCTGACCGTGAACGACGTCGTCGAGGCCGTCGAGCAGGGCAACGCCAACTCCGGCGGCGGCGTGGTCGTGCGCGGCTGGGAGCAGATGTACCTGCGCGGCGTGGGGCTGCTGCGCGACATCCCGGACCTCGAGAGCGTCGTGCTGGAGGCCGAGGACGGGACGCCCGTCTGCCTGCGGGACGTCGCGGAGGTCGTCATCGGCGCCGAGCCCCGGCAGGGCGCGGTCTCCCGCGACGGCCGGGGCGAGGTCGTGGCCGGCATGATCATCATGCTCAAGGGCGAGAACGCCAAGGACGTGGTGGGTCGGGTCCAGGACGCGGTCGCCGAGCTTCAGGGGGCGCTGCCCGAGGGGGTCCGCCTCGACGTCTTCTACGACCGCACCTCGCTGATCGAGGCCTGCATCCACACCGTGCTCAACGCGCTGCTCGAGGGCGGGATCTTCGTCATCCTGGTGCTGTTCCTGTTCGTCGCCGAGCTGCGCTCCGCGCTGATCGTCGTGGTCTCGCTGCCGCTCACCTTCCTGGTGACCTTCATCCTCATGGGCTCCGCGGGGATCACCTCCAACCTGATGAGCCTCGGCGGCCTGGCGTTCTCCGTCGGCATGGTCGTGGACGCCTCGATCGTGGTGGTGGAGAACTCGCGCCGCCACCTGGCGCACCTGACCGATCGCGCCGCGAGACGGCGGGCCGTCGCCGAGGCCGTCGTCGAGGTGGCGAAGCCCGTCGCCTTCTCGGTGCTGATCATCGCGGTCATCCTGGTGCCGCTGTTCACGCTGCAGGGGATCGAGGGCAAGATGTTCGCCCCGCTGGCCGCGACGATGCTCATCGCCCTCCTGGTCTCGCTCGCGGTGGCGTTCACGATCATCCCCGTCCTGGGGGAGCGGTTCCTGAACCAGGGCCCCGAGCGGGAGTTCGGCTTCATCCGCCGCTTCCACCGCGGCTACGTGCGCCTGCTCGGCCGCGCCGTGCGGCGGCCCGCGCTGACGCTCGGGATCTCGGGCGCCGTGCTCGTCGCCTCGCTGGCGCTCGTCCCGCTGGTGGGCACCGAGTTCATGCCGCCGCTGGACGAGGGGGCGCTGGCCGTGAACGTGGTGCGGCTGCCCAACGCCTCGCTGGACGGGTCGGTGCGCGTCGCCGGCTTCATGGAGGAGCGCCTGCGGAAGTTCCCCGAGGTCGAGACGGTGGTCAGCAAGACGGGCCGCGCCGAGATCTCGGAGGACCCGATGGGCCCGGAGCAGACCGACGTCTTCATCATGCTGAAGCCGCGCGGGGAGTGGGACACCGGGCGCGACCGGGGCGAGCTCGTGGACGCCATCCAGCGGGACCTCGCCGAGATCCCGGGGCTGCGCTTCTCGTTCTCGCAGCCGATCGCGCTGCGGGTGAACGAGCTGATCTCCGGCGTGAAGAGCGACCTCGCGGTCAAGGTCTTCGGCCCCGACCTCGAGGTGTTGAAGTCGTTCGCGGACCGCGCCGCCGCCGAGCTGCAGGGGATCGAGGGCGCCAGGGACGTGAAGGTGGAGCAGGTGTCCGGCATGTCGCAGATCGACGTGGTGATCGACCGCGGGGCCGCGGCGCGGCACGGCATCCGGGTCGCCGACATCAACGCCGCCATCGAGACGGCGGTCGCCGGCAGGTCGGCCACGACCCTGATCGAGGGGCAGCGGCGCATCGCCGTGGTCGTGCGCTTCCCGGAGGCGGCCCGCAACAGCATCCCCGTGCTCGAGCGGCTGCTGATCGCGGCTCCGGGCGGCGAGCGGGTGCCGCTGGCGCAGATCGCCGACTTCGCGGTCGTCGAGGCGCCGGCGCAGGTGAGCCGCGAGAACGGCATGCGCCGCGTGGTGGCCGAGGTCAACATCCGCGGCCGCGACCTCGGCGGCTTCGTGTCCGAGGCCCGGGCGCGCCTCGCGCCGCTGGTGTCGGCGCTCCCGGTCGGCTACCACGTCGAATATGGCGGGCAGTTCGAGAACCAGCAGCGGGCCATGCGCCAGCTCGCGGTGGTCGTGCCGGTGGCGCTGTTGCTCATCCTGGTCCTGCTCCACCTGGCGCTGGGCTCGTTCCGCAACTCCCTGCTGGTGCTGCTCAACCTGCCGTTCGCGCTGGTCGGCGGCGTGATCGCCGTCGTGGTCTTCGGGATGCCCCTGTCGGTGTCCGCGGCGGTCGCCTTCATCGTCCTGCTCGGCATCGCCGTGCAGAACGGGGTGGTGCTGGTGGCGTTCTTCCGGCAGCTGCGGGAGCGGGGCGAGACGGTGGCCGACGCGGTGATCGACGGCTGCGACCTGCGGTTCCGGCCGCTGCTGATGACCGCCCTCGCGAGCTTCATCGGGCACCTGCCCATGCTCTACGCGACGGGCTCGGGCGCCGACATCCAGAAGCCGCTGGCGGTGGTGGTGATGGGCGGGCTGGTGACCTCGACGCTGCTGACGCTGATCGTGCTGCCGACGCTCTACGCGCTGTTGGAGACCCGCCGCAACGGCCGCTGACGGCGGGTCTCCGAAGCGGAACGCTCTAGGCCGCGGCGGGTGGCGTGGGCGCCGGGCGGGCGGCCAGCTCGCGGTCGAGCATGAACAGGCCCGGCCCGTTGCCGCCCATCATCGCCAGCTTGCCCAGGATGGCCTCGACGGCGGCCTCCTCCTCGACCTGCTCGCTGATGAACCACTGCAGCGTGATGTTGGTGGCGAAGTCGTTCTCCTTGATGGCCAGACCCGCGAGGTTGTTGATGTTCTGGGTCATGTGGCGCTCGTGGTCCAGGGCGGCCTGGAACATCGCCACGGGGTCGGCCCACTCCGTGTCGGGCTGGGGGATGGCCCGCACCAGGGCTTGGCCGCCGGTGGCGTGGACGTAGTCGAAGAACTTCATGGCGTGCTGCAGCTCTTCCTGCGCCTGCATGCGCATCCAGTGCGCGAACCCCTCGTAGTTGCGGGCCTGCGACCAGGCGGACATGGCCAGGTACAGGTAGCCGGAATAGAATTCGGCCTGGATCTGCTCGTTCAGGGCCTTCTGGATCCTCTCCTTCAACACGGCGGGTCTCCTTGCTCGGGGGTCGCAGGGGCGAGTTTCCCCCACAAGGTAGGACCGCGCCGCCGCACCGTCACGGAAAAAGCCGCCGGTCTCCAATGGGTCGTTGCTCCGGCGGCTAAATCTTGATATTCGTGTTCAGGTGAGCGGGTGGCGGCACCCGGGATTCGTGCCGATCATGGGCCGCGCCGCCGCGCAGCCGGCGATGCCCGCCTGAACCTGCCCGGTCCCCGCCGGATCGGTCGTCTTCTCGCGCCCCCCGCCGCCGTGCGGGGCAGCGGCCCCCTCCGCGGGCCTGGAAAGGAACGATCCCATGCCGATGAAGGAACTCGATACCTTCCGCGTCTCCTACCTCTCCATCCTGGACGAGGACGCGAACGTGGACAAGGAGCTCGAGCCGAAGCTGAAGAAGCCCGAGCTGATCGAACTCTACCGCCAGATGGTCTGGGCGCGCCGCACCGACGAGCGCATGCTCAAGCTGCAGCGCCAGGGCCGCATCGGCACCTTCGGGCCGAGCACGGGCCAGGAAGCGGCCCAGTGCGCCGTCGCCTTCGCCATGAAGGAGCAGGACTGGTTCGCCGGGGCCTTCCGCGAGCACGGCGTGCGCCTGCTGCGCGGCGAGACCCTCACCCGGCAGCTCGTCTACTACAACGGCCAGGAAGAGGGCAACATCAACGAGGGGTCGGCCAACCCGCGCAACCTGCCCATCTCGGTGATCGTGGGCGCCCAGCCCCTGCACGCGGTGGGCCTGGCCTACGCCATGCGCCTGCAGGGGGAGAAGGAGACCTGCGCCGTGACCTTCATGGGCGACGGCGCCACCAGCGAGGGCGACTTCCACGAGGCGATGAACTTCGCGGCCGTCTGGAACCTGCCGGTGCTCTTCGTGGTGCAGAACAACCAGTGGGCGATCTCGGTGCCCCGCTCCAAGCAGACCAAGTCGGCGACCATCGCCCAGAAGGCCATCGCCTACGGCATGCCCGGCGTCCAGGTCGACGGCAACGACGCGCTCGCTGTCTACGTGGCCGCCTCGGAGGCGCTCGAGCGCGGCCGGCGCGGCGAGGGGCCGACCCTGATCGAAGCCGTGACCTACCGCCTGATGATGCACACCACGGCCGACGACCAGTACAAGTACCGCACCAAGGAGGAGGAGGAGCTGTGGTGGCGCCGCGATCCCCTGGTGCGCTTCCGCGCCTACCTCGAGGCGAAGAAGTTCTGGTCGGAGAAGGACCAGGAGGCGCTCGAGGAGGAGTACAAGGTCGAGATCGAGAAGCAGGTGAAGGCCTTCGAGGGGATGTCGGGCTGGAAGCCGGACGCCCCCTTCGACCACGTCTTCGGCACGAAACACGAGCGCATCGAGGCGCAGCGCCGGGAGTTCCTGGCCGAGATCGCGAAGGAGGCCGACCGTGGCTAAGCTCAACATGGTCCAGGCGATCAACCTCGCCCTGGACGAGATGATGGCGGAGGATCCGTCGGTGGTCGTGCTGGGCGAGGACGTCGGCGTCGACGGCGGCGTGTTCCGCGTCACCGAGGGCCTGATCGAGAAGTACGGCGAGGCCCGCGTCATCGACACGCCGCTGGCCGAGAGCGCGATCATCGGCACGGCCATCGGCATGGCCCTGGCCGGCCTGAAGCCCGTGGGCGAGATGCAGTTCTGCGGCTTCTCCTACATCATGATCCCGCAGCTCGAGGGCCACGGCTCGCGCTACCGCTCGCGCACGCACGGGCAGTTCCACGTGCCCCTGGTCATGCGCGTGCCCTACGGCGGCGGCGTGCGCGCGCTCGAGCACCACTCCGAGAGCCGCGAGGCCTCCCTCGGCCACTTCCCCGGCGTGAAGGTCGTCATCCCGTCCGGGCCGCGCAACGCGCGGTCCCTGATGCGCGCGTCGATCCTCGACCCCGACCCCGTGGTCTACATGGAGCCCAAGCGCTCGTACCGCGCCTTCAAGGAGGACGTGCCCGAGGCGCCCGAGACGGTCGAGATCGGCAAGGCGCAGGTCGTCCAGGAGGGAACGGACATCACGGTGATCGCCTGGGGCGCGATGATGCACACCACCAAGAAGGCCGTCGAGGAGATCCGCCAGGCGCGCGGCGCCAGCATCGAGCTGATCGACCTGCTGACGATCTCGCCCATGGACACCGAGACGATCTGCGCCTCGGTGCGCAAGACGGGCCGCCTGGCCGTCGTCCAGGAGGCGCCGCTGAGCTTCGGCCCGGCCAGCGAGATCATCGCCACGGTCAACGACCACGCCCTGATGCACCTCGAGGCGCCCGTGAAGCGCGTGTCCGGCTACGACGTCGTCACGCCCTACTTCGGCCGCGAGAATCTCTACATGCCGACCGTCGGGCGCGCCCGCCGCGGCATCGAGGAAGTGCTGGACTTCTAAACGGAGCCTTCGAGGAGGAAGCCGATGTTCGAGTTCAAGCTGCCCGACCTGGGCGAAGGCATCCACGAGGGCGAAGTCCTCAAGTGGCACGTCCAGCCCGGCGACGTCGTCGTCGAGGACGCCCCGCTGGTCGAGGTCGAGACGGACAAGGCGGCCGTGACCATCCCGTCGCCCCGCGGCGGCAAGGTGGTCTCGACGACCGGCGAGATCGGCGACGTCGTGGCGACGGGCCAGGTCATCGCGGTGATCGACGACGGCCAGGGCGCCGCCGCCGCGCCCGCCGTTCCCGCCGCGCTTGCCGCGAAGGCCGCGCCCGCCCGCAAGCCGGCCGGCAGCGGCCGCGCCGCGGAGGAGACGCCGGCCGGGCTGCCCGCCGAAGAGCCCGCGCCCGCGACGGCTCCGGCCAAATCGCCGGCCCAGGCGCCCGCGCCCACCCGCACCGTGACCCAGCCCAACAGCACGGTCTCCGGCCGGCCGGTGCCCGCGGCCCCGG
>PNOJ01000069.1 GCA_013824755.1 Gemmatimonas sp. | reverse complement strand
GGCTCGCAGCTGTCGACCATCACCGAGACGCGGTTGTCCGCCACCTCGACGAAGCCGCGGCTCACCGCGAAGTGGCTCGTCGAGCCGGCGGCGTCGCTGTCGTCGTGGTGCAGGGTCACCACGCCGGGGACCAGGGCGGTCACCAGCGGGGCGTGGTTGGCCCAGATGCCCAGGTAGCCCGCGATGCCCGGCAGGGTCAGCGACACGGAGTCCGTCTCGAGCAGCTGCTGCTCGGCGGTGGTGATGGTGACCTTGAAGGAGTTGGCCATCGGTCAGCCTTCCGCCTGCATCTTCTCGAACTTCTCGAGCACTTCCTCGATGCCGCCGCACATGTAGAAGGCCTGCTCGGGCACGTGGTCGTACTCGCCGGCGACGATGGCCTTGAAGCTGCGGACGGTGTCCTCGAGCTTCACGTAGCGGCCGGCCATGCCGGTGAACTGCTCGGCCACGAAGAAGGGCTGTGAGAGGAACTTCTGGATCTTGCGGGCGCGCTGCACGGCGAGCTTGTCCTCGTCGCTCAGCTCGTCCATGCCCAGGATGGCGATGATGTCCTGCAGGTCCTTGTAGCGCTGCAGCACGCCCTGGACCGAGCGGGCCACGTCGTAGTGGTCCTGGCCGATGTAGCGCGGGTCGAGGATGCGGCTGGAGGAGTCCAGCGGGTCCACGGCCGGGTAGATGCCCAGCTCGGCGATCTGGCGCGAGAGCACCGTCGTGGCGTCGAGGTGCGAGAACGCGGTCGCGGGCGCGGGGTCGGTGAGGTCGTCGGCGGGCACGTAGATGGCCTGCACCGAGGTGATCGAGCCGTTGCGCGTCGAGGTGATGCGCTCCTGCAGGGCGCCCATCTCGGTGGCCAGGGTCGGCTGGTAGCCCACGGCGCTGGGCATGCGGCCCAGCAGCGCGGACACCTCGGAGCCGGCCTGCGTGAAGCGGAAGATGTTGTCGATGAACAGCAGCACGTCCTGCTTCATCTCGTCGCGGAAGTGCTCGGCCATGGTCAGGCCGGACAGGGCCACGCGCAGGCGGGCTCCGGGCGGCTCGTTCATCTGGCCGAAGACCAGGGCGGTGTTCTTGATGACGCCGGACTCGTTCATCTCCAGGTAGAGGTCGTTGCCCTCGCGCGTGCGCTCGCCCACGCCGCAGAACACGGAGTAGCCGCCGTGCTCGGTGGCGATGGCGTGGATCAGCTCCATGACGATGACCGTCTTGCCCACGCCGGCGCCGCCGAACAGGCCGATCTTGCCGCCCTTGACGTAGGGCGCCAGCAGGTCGACGACCTTGATGCCGGTCTCGAAGACCTCGTTGGACTCGCCCTGGTCCTCGAGCGACGGCGGCGCGTGGTGGATGGGCGCCGTCTTCTCGGGGTGGGGCACGTCGCCCTTGCCGTCGATGGGCTTGCCCAGCAGGTTGAACAGGCGGCCCAGGCTCTGTTCGCCCACGGGCACGCGGATGGGCGCGCCGGTGTCCAGCGCCTTCATGCCGCGCACCAGGCCGTCGGTCGAGTCCATGGCGATGCAGCGCACCTGGTTGTTCCCTGTGTGCTGGGCCACCTCGACGATCAGGTCGATCTCCCTCGCCGCGTCGGCGATCCTGATGGCGTTGAGGATGTCGGGCAGGTGGTCCGAGTCGAACTCGAGGTCCACCGTGGGCCCGATCACCTGCACGACGCGTCCGTAGTTCTCGGCCATGTCCTTGTCATCTCCTTGCTGGACCAAGCGGGCTACAGGGCGTTGGCCCCGCCCACGATCTCGCTGATCTCCTGGGTGATGGCGGCCTGGCGCTCGCGGTTGCGCTTGAGCGTGAGGGCCTCGATCAGTTCGCCGGCGTTCTCGGTGGCGGCCGACATGCTGGTCATGCGCGCGCCGTGCTCGCTGGCGAAGGCCTCGCACAGCGTGATGTAGACGCGGTTGCGCAGGTACTGGGGCAGCAGCGCGGCGAAGAGGGCGTCGCGGCCGGGCTCCCAGATGTAGTCGACGGCGGCCTTCGCCGCGTCGTCCCCGCCGGCGGGCGGCGCCACCGGCAGCAGCGTGTCCAGCGCGGGGCGCTGGGTCAGCGTGCTGATGAAGGCCGCGTAGGCCAGCAGCACCTCGTCGGCCTCGCCGTCGGTGAACATCTTCACCACGGCGTCGGCGACGCGCCGGGCCTTGTCGTCGCTGGCGCTGGCGGCGAAGTCGTCGTGCGCGGCGACCACGTCGTAGCCGCGCTTGCGGAAGTAGTCGCGCGCCTTGCGGCCGATGGCGTAGATGGCGCAGGGCCGGCCCTCGGCGATCGACGCGTCCGCGGCCCGCTGCGCCACGCGCATCACGTTCATGTTGTAGGCGCCGCAGAGGCCCTTGTCCGAGGTCACCACGACCACCAGGCGGCGGTGCACGGCGCGGCGCTCCAGGTACGGGTGCCCGGCATCGCCCGACTCGGCCAGGCGCTGCAGCAGCTCGGCCAGCTTGTGCGAGTACGGACGCGCCGAGACCAGCCGGTCCTGGGCGCGGCGCAGCTTGGCGGCCGAGACCATCTTCATGGCCTTGGTGATCTGCTGCGTCGAGCGGACCGAGCGGATCCGCTTGTTGATCGTCTTGATGCCGGCGCCGGCCACGGACGACCTCCTAGGCTTCCTTGCGCGAGGACTTGAACTCCTCGATGGCGTGCTTCAGGGCTTCCTCGGTCGCGGGCTCGAGCTTGCCCGAGGTGCGGATGTCGTGCAGCACGCCGCTGTGCTTCTCGTCCAGGAACGCATACAGGTCCGTCTCCCACTGCTTCAGCGAGGCGACCGGCAGCTCGTCGAGGTAGCCGCGGGTGCCGGCGTAGATGATCGCGACCTGCTTCTCCACCGGCAGGGGCACGTACTGGCCCTGCTTGAGGATCTCGACCATGCGCTCGCCGCGCGTCAGCTGGCGCAGCGTGGCCTTGTCCAGGTCGCTGCCGAACTGCGCGAAGGCCTGCAGCTCGCGGTACTGGGCGAGGTCGAGGCGCAGCGAGCCGGCGATCTTCTTCATGGCCTTGGTCTGGGCGCTGCCGCCCACGCGGGACACCGAGATGCCCACGTTGATGGCGGGGCGCACGCCCTGGTAGAACAGGTCGTTCTCCAGGAAGATCTGGCCGTCGGTGATCGAGATCACGTTGGTCGGGATGTAGGCCGACACGTCCGAGGCCTGGGTCTCGATGATCGGCAGCGCCGTCAGCGAGCCGCCGCCGTTCTCGTCGCTCAGCTTCACGGCGCGCTCGAGCAGGCGGGAGTGCAGGTAGAAGACGTCGCCGGGGAAAGCCTCGCGTCCGGGCGGGCGCCGCAGCAGCAGCGACAGCTGGCGGTAGGCGTTGGCCTGCTTGGAGAGGTCGTCGTAGATCACCAGCGTGTGCTTGCCCTGCCACATGAAGTGCTCGGCCATGGCGCAGCCGGCGTACGGCGCGATGAAGAGCATCGGGGCGGGCTCGCTGGCCGAGGCGGAGATGATGGTCGTGTAGGCCATGGCGCCGTGTTCCTGCAGGGTCCGGTAGACCTGCGCCACGGTCGACTGCTTCTGGCCGATGGCCACGTAGAAGCAGTACACGCCCGAGTCCTTCTGGTTGATGATCGTGTCGATGGCGATGGCCGTCTTGCCGGTCTGGCGGTCGCCGATGATCAGCTCGCGCTGCCCGCGGCCGATGGGGATCATCGAGTCGATGGCCTTCAGGCCGGTCATCAGCGGTTCCTTGACCGGCTGGCGCGCGATGACGCCCGGCGCCTTGACCTCGATCTTGCGGGTCTGGGTGCTGGCGATGGGGCCCTTGCCGTCAGCGGCTGGCCGACGGCGTTGACCACGCGGCCGATCACGGCGTCGCCCACCGGCACCTCGGCGATGCGCCCGGTGCGGGTGACCTGGTCGCCCTCCTTGATGTGGGTGTCGTCGCCGAAGATGGCGGCGCCCACGGAGTTCTCCTCCAGGTTCAGGACCATGCCGAAGATGTCGCCGGGGAACTTGATGAGCTCGCCGGCCATCACGTCCTGCAGGCCGTAGATGCGGGCGATGCCGTCGCCCACCTGCAGGATGGTGCCGACGCTCTCGACCCCGAGGTCGCGGTCGTACTTCTGCAGCTCCTGCGAGAGGACGGAGCTGATCTCTTCTGGCCTGAGTTTCAAGGCTCTCTCCTCGTTCTAGCGAACGTTGGTCCGGAACAGTTGCGCGCGCAGCTTGTCCAGGTTCGTCCTGACGGTCCCGTCGATGACGCGGTCGCCCATGGTCACGCGGACGCCCCCGAGCACCGAGGGGTCCACGGTCTTGGTCAGCAGCAGCCGGCGGCCGGTCAGCTTCTCGAGCCTGGCGGCCAGGTCGCGCTCCAGGTCCTCGGGCAGGGGCACGGCCGTGACGACGGTCGCGCGGGACAGGCCCTGCGACTCCTCGACCATGGCCGCGAACTCCCGCTGGATGTCCGCGACGTGCTGGACCCGGTTCTTGTCGATCAGCAGCAGCAGGAAGTGCAGCAGCGTCGCCTCGACGCGGCCGGTGAACAGCTGGCGCACCAGCGCGGTCTTCTCGTCGTGGGCCACCTGGGGCCCCTCGAGGAAGGCGACCAGCGCCGGGTTCTGCCCCAGCGCCGCGACCACCCCGACGAACGACTCGGCCACGCCGTCCAGCTCGCCGGCCTCGCGGGCGGCGAGCATCAGGGCGCGGGCGTAGCGCGTCTCGACGCCGCGGTCACGCATGCGGCATCTCCCCGAGGCTGTCGATGTACTCGCGCACGAGACGCCGGTGCGTCTCCGGGTCGAGCTTGGTGTTCAGGAGCATCTCGGTCGAGGCGACCGCCAGGGTCACCACCTCGTCGCGCAGGACGACCTGGGCCTTGTGGGCCTCGACGTCGATGTCCTGGCGCGCCTTGTCGAGCGTGGCGTCGGCCTTCTCGCGGGCCTCGGACCTGATCCGCTCGGCGATCTCCTCGCCGCGCTTCACCGCCTCCTGCACCCGCTCCCGCTCGATGACCTTGATGTCGCCGATCTTCGACTCGAACTCGCCGCGCAGCGTCTGCGCCTCGGTCCGCGCGGTCTCCGCCTTGGCGAAGTCGTCGCGGATCTTGGCGCGCCGGGCGTCGAGCAGGTCGAGGATCGGCTTCCAGGCGAACTTCGCGAGCACCCAGACGACGATCACGAAGCCGATCACGTTCGTCAGGATGACCCTGATGTCCAGATGCATGTCCGAACCTTTCGCGATCGAATGGACGCGATCTAATGGACGCAGCCGGGCGGTCACGGCCGGACGGCCCCGCGCGTCGCGGGCGTCCGGGGACCTCGGCGGCGGCCTATCAGCCCAGCTTGCCCATCAGCAGGATGACCGACAGCAGCGCGTAGATCGTCAACGCCTCGATGAAGGCGCAGCCGATGATCATCGCGGTCTGGATCTGGCCGATGGCCTCGGGCTGGCGGCCCATGGCCTCCATCGCGGAACCGATGGCGCGGCCCAGGCCGAGGCCCGAACCGACGGCGGCGATGCCGACGCCCAGGGGCAGAGCCAGTCCCAGCAGGTTGTTCTCCATGTCTCCTCCTCACCTTTCACGGTCGTGGTTGACGGGTCGGACTAACGGACCTCAGTGCCCGTGCCCCGCCGCGGCGTGCTCGTGCTCGCCGTGCGGCAGCATCAGGGCGATGTAGATCGTCGACAGCAGCGTGAAGACCAGCGCCTGGATGGTGCTGGTCAGCATCGCCAGGAACATGATGGGCACCTGGATCGGCAGCCCGAAGGGCAGGTGCGCGAACGAGAGCATGCCCGCGCCCAGCACCACGAACACGGCCAGCAGCTTGTCCTCGCCCATGATGTTGCCGAACAGTCGCAGGCTCAGGCTCAGCGGCTTGATGAACTCGCCCAGCACGTGCAGCGGGAACATCAGGGGCACGAAGCCCCACTCCAGCCCGCTGCGCGGCGAGCCGGCCAGGTGGTGCAGGTAGCCCAGCGGGCCGTTCTCCTTGATGCCGATGAACTGCACGTACAGGAAGGTGCAGAGCGCCAGCGAGACGGTCGTGTTGATGCTCGAGGTCGAGGCGTGCAGGAAGGGCACCAGGCCCATGAAGTTGTTGATCAGGATGAACATGAACAGCGTGCCGAGGTACGGCGTGTAGCGGCGGGCGCTCGGCCCGATCGCGCCCTCGACCAGGCCGTACAGGCCGTCGACCAGCATCTCGATCGCCACGTGGAAGCGCGACGGCTCGTCGGTGGGCCGCGAGGCCACCCGCAGCAGCACGGTCATGATGACCAGGGCCGCGATCGCCGAGAACAGCGGGTCCAGGTAGGCGGCCCGGTCGCCGGTCAGCCGGTCGCCCCAGAAGATGCTGATGAAGTTCGGCAGGTGGTAGGGGTCGTGCGCTTCGGCGTGCTCGCCGGCCGCGGCGTGCTCTTCGACCGCCGCGTGCTCTTCGACCGCAGCGTGTTCTTCGGCCACGACGTGCTGTTCGGCCGTCGCGTGGGCGTCGCCGTGCGCCTCGTCGGCCGCCGCCGCGGGCAGGGCCGCGAAGGCGAGCACGGCCAGGGCCGCGGCGAGGAACGTCAGGCGCTTCAGCTTACTCGTCATCGCGACTCCGCGGCTCGGTGCGAGGGAGCTGCAATCCGGGCCGGAGCACGATCCCGACCACGACCAGCATGACCAACAGGAGCGAGAACCCCAGGGCGCAGGCCTGCAGGGAGGCGACGCCCGACAGCAGGACCCAGATGCCGGCGGCGTACAGGGCCGCCTTCCCCGCCACGAGCAGGAGCAGGGCGCGGCGGTCGCGCGGCGCGCCGGGCGCCACCAGGGCCTGCCGGACCAGCCGTTCGAGCAGCCAGAACCCCGCGACGCCCCAGAGGGCGGCGCCCAGGAAGCTCAGCGCGGCCCGCGGCGTCGCCGCGAGGAACATCACCACGGTGCCGGCGGCGGCCGCCGCCAGGGTCCACCGGCGGGTCCGGGCCAGGATCGACGTCGTGTCCAAGCCATCCCCGCTGCGCTCGCGCGCGTGTTCACTTCCGTGACAGCAGCAGCCAGATCTGCCGGGCCGACGCGGCGAGGCCCAGCAGCGCGCCGCAGGCCTCGAAAAGGGGCGAGCGGCCCCAGCGGCCCGCGGCCAGCGTACCCAGGAAGTAGCCCAGGGCCGGCCCCGCGATCAGCATCATCGGGATCGCGGTGTAGGTCCCCACGTCCCGCAATTGGCGGCCGCGCTCCTGTTGGGTCGGGCGGCGTCTCAACACGGCCCCCCTGCGCGATGGCGCCCCTGCGCGGCGGCGCCCACAATGAGTTACCGGCCGTGCGGCTTGTCAACCGGATATCGGAGTCGTTTTCACCATGAACGGCGTTTCGCCGGACCGGACGTCACTTCTGCGGCGCGGGGGCGCCCGGCTGCGGCGGCCGCGGGGTCGCCACGGGTCCGCCCGGGGTCTGCTTCGGCCCGCCCATGCTGCAGTTGCCCTCGAAGAAGACGCCCTCGTCGATGACCAGGCGCTTGGTCTTGATGTCGCCCTCGACGTGGGAGCCGCCCTGCAGTTCGATCTTGTTGTCGGCGATGATGTTGCCGAAGAGCTGCCCGGCGATGACGGCGTTCTTGACCCGCACGTTGGCCTGGACGGCGCCGGTCTTGCCGATCACCAGCATCTCGGGGGTCCCGATCTCGCCCCGGAACTCGCCCTCGACGCGCAGCGTGCCGACGGCGTGCACCTTGCCCTCGAACCGGCAGCCCTGGGCCAACACCGAGGTCTGGCCGCCGACGTTCTCGTGCGTGTCCGATTCTTTGCCCAGCATGTCCTCGACCTCCTCGACCGGTGACCGGCGGCGGCATTCGTCGAAGACCGCCGCCGCGCGTAGGTTACCCGAACCGCGCGGGAATTCAACCCCGATATGCGGCCATCACGACGATCCCGGCTCCGGGCCGCCGGGGCCGACCACCGGCGCGTCCCCATCCGCCCCGCCCGTGCCGGGTCGCCAGGGCGGGAACACCATGAGGAACCGGGCGCCGGCTCCCTCCAGCAGATCGATGTGCCCGCCGTGCTCGTGGACGATGCGCGCCACGATCGACAGGCCAAGGCCGGTGCCCTTGCCGTACTCCTTGGTCGTGAAGAAGGGCAGGAACACGCTGTCGCGGGACTCGGCGGGGATGCCGGGGCCGCTGTCCTCGAACAGCAGGCTCACCTCGTCGCGGCCGCCGCCGGCGATGGTGATCGTCACGGCGCCCCCGCCCGGCAGCGCGTCCAGCGCGTTGGCCAGCAGGTTGAAGACCACTTGCTCGATCTCGTTGCGGTTGCCGTAGATCTCGCCCGGGGCGCGGTCCGCCAGCACGACCTCGACGTTCTGCGTGCGGATGGTCTTGTCCATCAGGAAGATGGTCTCGCGCGCGACCTCGGCCAGCGACAGGCGCGTGCGCAGGCTGCCCGACGGCCGAGCGAAGTTCAGCAGGCCCTTGATGATGGTGCGGCACTGCCCGGTCTGGCGGATGATGCGCTGGATGTCCTCGACGTCGTCGGGATCGGCGGCGTTCTCCTCCAGCATCTGCGCCGACAGGAGGATCGAGCCGAGCGGCGTGTTGAGCTGGTGGGCGATGCCCGCGGCGAACTGCCCGATGCCGGCGAGCTTCTCGGTCTCGCTCATGCGCTCCTCGAGGTGCTTCTGCGACGTGATGTCGCGGGCGATCACCACGAAGTGGCCGCCCTCCTCGTCCGCGCCGCGCCGCGCGCCGGGCCCCGCGGCCACCGGCGAGACGGTCAGCGAGATCTGCCCGGATTCCTGCTGGCCGCGCCGGCGCAGGGGGAATTCGTAGGTCATGCTGCGGTTCAGCCGGTCGGCGTCGACCATGGCGCGGTCGATCTCCACGGCGCAGCACAGGTGGATGTCGCGGAAGGGGCGGTGCAGCACGTTGCGGCGCGGCGCCGCGAACAGGCCCTCGGCCGCCTTGTTCCACTCCAGGACGCGGCCCTGGTCGTCGAGCAGGAAGATCGCCTCGCCGGCGTGGTTGATGATGTCGCGGTAGCGCCGCTCCGAGCGGCGCAGCCGCAGCTGGTCGAGCTGGCGGCGGCGTCCGACGACCCAGATCCCCCAGCCGACGGCCACGAACAGGACCATCGAGGCCACGGCCCAGGCCTGCGACCACAGGCCCAGCGGACCGGTCGCGTCGGCGTCCGCGGGGAAGGCGCCGCCGCCGCGCACGTGCGCGACCAGGCGCGCGAGGCCCGCCACGACGAACACCAGCAGCACCGCCGACACCGCGAGCAGCAGGGCCAGCAGGGGGTCGGGGCGACGACGCCGCACGAAACCCGCCAGCCGGGAGTAGCCCGGCAGTTTCGCCGCCTTCACGGCCGCGCGCCGTTCACGACAGGTCCGTGTCCACGCCGAGGACCGCGAGGATCCGCAGCAGATCGTCGTCCGAGAAGAAGCGGATGGTCAGCTCCCCCTTCGCGTCGGCGCCGCGCTCGATCTGCACGGGCGAACCGAGGGCGGCCTCCGCCCGCTCGCGCAGCGCGCGGATCTCGCGGCTCTCGCCGGCGGCGCCGCGCTTGGCGCGGGCGCGCGGCGCCTTGCCGCCGGCGTCGGAGGTCAGCAGCGCGCGCACGCGGGCCTCGCACTCGCGCACCGAGAGGCCGCGGGTGCGGCAGAGCCGCGCCAGGCGCAGCCGCGCGGCGGGATCCACGACGCCCAGCAGCACCTTCGCGTGGCCGCGGCTGAGCTGGTCGTCGCGCACCATGTCCAGGATCTCCTGGTCGAGCGCGAGCAGGCGCAGCGTGTTGGCCACGCCGCTGCGGCTCTTGCCCAGCATGACGGCGAGCTCCTCCTGGGTCGCGCCGTAGCCGTCGAGCAGCTGCTGGAAGGCCGCGGCCTCCTCGACGGGATTGAGGTCCTCGCGTTGGATGTTCTCGAGCAGGGCAACCTTGAGGGCCTCGGTCTCTTCATAGGAACAGACGATGGCCGGGATCTCCGCGATGCCGGCCATGCTCGCCGCGCGCAGGCGGCGTTCGCCGGCGACCAGGCAGTATTCCAGCCTGGCGGCGGCGGCCCCCGGGCCGGCTTCCGGATCCAGGCGGGTCGCGAGGTGCAGCGGGGCGGCCTCGCCGGCCTTCAACCGTCTCACCAGGACGGGCTGCAGGACGCCGACCTGCCGCACCGAATCGGACAGCTCTTGTAACGTATTGTCGTTAAATAACTTGCGCGGCTGGTCGGGGTTCAGCCCGATCGCGGTGAGCGGGATCAGGCGCGCCTCCCGGTCGCCCAGCCCCGCCCCGATGCTGCCGCCGGCGCGGTCGGCCCCTGAGATCAGGGCCGACAAGCCCCTGCCGAGCACACGGTCCTGCCTGGGATTCATGACGCCTCCTCGCGGCTCGTCAGGCTCGCCTCGATCGCGGCGGCCGGCTTCTCGTTTCGGGCGATCAACTCGGACGCCAGGTCCATGTAACTCTGGGACCCCTGGCATTCGACGTCGTAGAGCAGGATCGGCTTGCCGAAGGACGGCGCCTCGCTCAGCCGGACGTTGCGCGGGATCCTGGTCCGGTACACCGTCTCGCCGAAATAGTCGATGGCCTCGTCGGCCACCTGGTTGGAGAGCTTCAAGCGCCGGTCGTACATCGTCAACAGCACGCCTTCGATGCGTAGGCCCGGGTTCAGGCTCTTTTGCACAAGTTGTACAGTGCTCAGCAACTGGCTCAAACCCTCGAGCGCGTAGTATTCACACTGGATGGGGATAAGGATGGCGTCGGAGGCGGTCAGGGCGTTCAGCGTGAGCAGCCCCAGGCTCGGCGGCGTGTCGATGATGACGTAGTCGTAACGCTCGGTCGCGGCCTCCAGTGCGTTGTCCAGGAAGCGCTCCCGGCTGACCTGCGGCACCAGTTCGATCTCCGCGCCGGCAAGCCGGCGGTCCGCCGGGACCACGTCGAGGTAGGGGATCGCCGTGGTGCGGGCGCAGTCCGCCAGGGCGGCGTTGCCCAGCAGCAACTCGTAGCTGGTCAGGTCATATTCGACGATGCCACAACCACTTGTCGCGTTTCCCTGGGGGTCGAGATCCAGCAACAGCGTCCGCTTTTCGGCGGCGCCCAGGCTGGCGCTGAGGTTGACGGCCGTCGTCGTCTTGCCGACGCCGCCCTTCTGATTGGAGATGGCGATGATCCTGCCCATGAGCCCTTCCTCAGCGTTGATCGGGTGTGTGGCGAGGGTTGCGATCAGGAAGATATTCCTTGTTCGGAGAGCGCGTCCAGACGATTCTCTGGGTTATCCACAGCCATGAGCAAAAACCTGTTGATAAGATGGGCGCACCGGCGGCGGGTTGTCTGTTCCACGTGGAACAGCCGGATCCGGCCACCCCAGGGGAAGGCTTGGTTCCACGTGGAACAGGAGGGCGGAATCAGGCGCTGTTGGGAAGATGCGGGGCCGGGTAGTGCGAAATGAGGAGCGCGTCGAGGCCCGCGGGGTGGCTGAAAGGAAGGCGGCAGCTGAACGGCTCCCCCGGAGCGCCCGGCGACGCCGCGACCGGCAAGCCCAACTCCGCTTCGGCCTCATCCGCGGAGGCGTCAGCCTCGGCGGAACAGAAGCGGCAGATGGTGACCGGGTACTCACCGCCGGGGCGCTCGCGGCGCCAGCCGGACAGGACCTCGTCATCGGTGAGGCGCAGGGCCTTCAGGGTGATCAGGTCATGGGCTGGCGGCAGCGGGCGAGGCGGCGGTGGCTGGCGGCGCCCCCAATGGACCCGACGAACCTCGACCTGCCAGCCGGCGTTGCGCGCAACCTGCTCGAGGAGCCAGGCACGCTTGTCGCGAGGCTCGACAAGCAGGGTCCCGACAGACGCCATGCCGGGAAGACCGACATCCTGGAGCCAGGCCTGCCAGATGAGCCCCGGGAAACCGCCGCCGGACCCCAGATCGATGTAACGCAAGGGGATGGCGACTCCAGCGGGGTTGGTGATTCCCGAAGAGCCCGACAGGAACCCCGGCCAGGCGTCGTGCAGGGCCCGGAAGGCCGCATCGCACTCCTGCTGGAGGGCGAGGAGCCGTTGCTCGGGAGCGACTCTGGAAATCAGGCTGAACTGGGCGTTCCAGCGCAAGACTTCGGCGCCATGGCGCTCCAACGAAGCCCGCGCGGCGAGAGAAAGCTCGGGACAGCTCACGACGCTCCCTCCTTCTCATCCCTCCACCGTCGGGCCAGGACCGACAGCACGGCCAAGTCGGAGGCGCGCACGCCGTCGATCCGGGAGGCCTGGCCCAGGTTGGCGGGGCGCAGGCGCGCCAGCTTCTCGCGAGACTCCTTGCTCAGGGTCGTCATCCCCGCGTAGGGCAGGTCCTCGGGCAACTCGAGGTTGCCCAGGTGGCCCTGGCGGGCCAGCATCTTGTCCTGTTTGGCGATGTAGCCTTCGTAGCGCAGGTCCACGGCCGCCTGCAGCAGGGCTTCCTCGACCAGGCGGGCCGGCAGCGTCGGCTCGCCGGCCGCCGGGAGCAGCGCCGCCGCGACGGCGTCGCGCAGCTCGACCGGGATGTCCGCCGGCAAGGGAGGCGCGTCCAGCCCGCCGGGCGCCTGCAGGACCAGGTCCGACGCGGCCACGCTGCCGCCGTGCACGAGATCGCGGCAACGCAGGGTCCGCAGCACCCGACCAGCCCGCTCGGCGGCAGCCACGCGCGCGCGCAGGCGCCGCAATTCCGCTTCCGGCAGCAGACCGATCGCGGCGGCCAGGGGCAGCAGTCGCGCCGCCGCATTGTCGCAGCGCAGGGCCAGCCGCCGCTCGGCGCGGGACGTGAACATCCGGTAGGGCTCGGTGATGTCCTTGGTCGTGAGGTCGTCCAACAGCACGCCCAGGTACGAGCCGCCGCGGGGCAGGTCCAGCGGCTCCCGCCCATCGAGGCTGCGCACCGCGTTCACGCCGGCCGCCAGGCCCTGGGCCGCCGCCTCCTCGTAGCCGGAAGTGCCGAGGATCTGCCCGGCCAGGTACAGCCCCGCGACCGGCTTGCTCTCCAGGGACGCACGGACCTGCCAGGAGGGCGCGCTGTCGTACTCGACCGCGTAGCCGTGGCGCGCCAGGACGGCGCGCTCGAGCCCGGGCAGGGTGCGCACGAAGGCGTCCTGGACGTCGCGCGGCAGGCTCGTCGACAGACCGTTGACGTAGATCTCGGCGGAGTCGCGCCCCTCCGGCTCCAGGAAGACCAGATGGCGCTCGCGGTCGGCGAAGCGCACGACCTTGTCCTCGATGGAAGGGCAGTACCGTGGTCCCGTGCCCTCGATGATGCCGCCGAACAGGGGAGACCGGTGCAGGTTGTCGCGGATCAGGGCGTGGGTGCGCTCGCCGGTCCAGGTGAGGTGGCAGGGCACCTGAATTGTCTGTAACTCGTTGGTAATAAAAGAGAAAGGCTCAATGACCTCATCCCCGGGCTGGGTCTCGAGGCGCGAGAAATCGAGCGAATCGCGCCAAAGCCGCGGCGGCGTGCCGGTCTTCAGTCGACGTAGCGTGAAGCCGCAGCGCTCCAGGGCGCCGCTGAGGCCCGTGGACGCCGCGGCGCCCTCGCGACCGCCCTCGGTGCGCTCATCCCCCACGTGCATCAGGCCGCCGAGGAAGGTGCCGGTCGCCAGCACCGCGCGCGGGGCGAGCAGTTCGCGCCCGTCGGACAGGACCACGCCCCGCAGGCGGGTCGGCGCCGAGCCCGCGGGCGCGTCGACCAGCAGGTCGGACGCATCCCCCTCCACGACGACGAGGCCGTCCTGCGCGGCGACGACCGCGGCCATGCGCGCCTGGTAGGCGTGCTTGTCGGCCTGGGCCCGCGGCGCGCGCACCGCCGGCCCCTTGCTGCGGTTCAGCACGCGGAACTGGATCCCCGTCGCGTCGATGGCGCGGCCCATCTCCCCGCCGAGCGCGTCGATCTCGCGCACGAGGTGGCCCTTGCCCAGCCCGCCCACCGCGGGGTTGCAGGGCATGCGGCCGATCTCGCGGCGGTCGTGCGTCACCAGCGCGGTGCGGGCGCCCAGCCGGGCCGCCGCGAGGGCGGCCTCGATGCCGGCGTGGCCGCCGCCGATGACGATCACCTCGAACGCATGCATCATGATTCTTCTTCGCTGGTTCTACTTGCCGACGCAGAAGCGGGCGAAGACCTCGCCCAGCAGGTTCTCGCTGAACACCCGGCCGGTCACTTCGCCCAGCTCCGCGAGGATCCCCGCGAGCAGGCCGGCGGCAACTTCGGCAGGCGCGGCGCGAAGCGCAACCTCGTCGCGCAGGGCGGCGAGCTCCTCTCTCGCCGCGGCGAGGCGGTGCCGGTGGCGTTCGTGGAACGCGTGGCCGAGGTCCGCGACCTCGCGCAGGCGCTCGCCGTCGACCGCCGCCAGCAGGGCCGCGCGCAGCTCGTCGAGGCCGGTGCCGCCGTGCGCGGACGTCACGAGGCGTCCTTCCCGGCGGGCGGCCTCGCGGCGTGAGGGATCGGCGAGGTCGGCCTTGGTGGCGACCTTCAGGACCACGACGCCGGCGGGGGCGTCGGCGACGTCGCTCCCGCTCGTCGCGGACAGCTCCGACAGCAGCAGCACGACGTCGGCCGACGCGGCAGCCTCGCGGGCGCGCGCCATGCCCAGGGCCTCGACGCGCCCGCCGTCGGACCGCAGGCCCGCGGTGTCGTGCAGCACGAAGCTCACGCCGCCGTGGTGCAGGCGCGCGGCGACGACGTCGCGCGTCGTGCCGGGCTCCGCGTCGACCAGCGCGCGCTCCTGCGACAACAGGGCGTTGAACAGGGAGCTCTTGCCGGCGTTCGGCGCGCCCAGCAGCACGACGTGCACGCCCTCGCGCACGCGGCGCGCGGCGTCGGCGTCGGCCAGCAGCAGCGCGAGCGCGGCGAGCGCGGCGTCCAGCACGGCCAGCAGGCCCGCGCGCGGCACGGCGACGGCCGCGGCGTCGTCGCCCTCGAACTCCAGGCCGCCCTCGAGCCGGGCGAGCAGGTCCAGCAGCGGCCGCTCGATCGCCTCGACGTCGCGGCGCAGGCCGCCGCGCAGCTGGCGCAGGGCGGCGCGGGCCGCGAGCTCGTCCTCGGCGTGGATCAGGTCGGCCACGGCCTCGGCCTGGTCGAGGCTCAGGCGGCCGTTCAGGAACGCGCGACGCGTGAACTCGCCGGGGCCGGCCGGGCGCGCGCCGGCGTCGCGGCAGGCGCCCGTCACGCGCCGCGCGCAGAGCGCGCCGCCGTGGCAGTGGAACTCGACGACGTCCTCGCCGGTGTAGGAGCGCGGCGCCAGCATGGGCAGCACCAGGCCGTGGTCGAGGACCTCCCCCGTCGCGTCGCGCAGCGTCGCGGCGCGGGCCAGGTGGGAGCGCACGCCCTCGCGCGGCAGCGCGCGCGCGCCGGCCAGGCGGCGGGCGACGTCCAGGGCGCCGGGGCCGCTCAGGCGCACGATCGCCAGGCCGGCCTCCCCGGTCGCGGTCGCGATCGCGACGATGGTATCGTTGGTCGTGGACATGCCCAACCCGTCATGAAAAGGGGCGGCGCGCCGCGCCGCCCCCTGTTTCCGCATCGCCGGTGCGGCCGCGTGCCTAGGACTCGTCCTCGGGCGCAGGGCGCGAGCCGTCGTCGGGGCGGACGATCACGTGGCGATCATACCCCTCGCCCTCGGTCTCCGTCATCAATCCCTCGCAGCGGGCGACCTCCATGTGCACGACGCGCCGCTCGCGGGGGTTCATCGGCGGCAGGTGCACGGGCTGGCCCTCGCGGCGGGCGCGGTCCATGGCCTCGGCCGCCATCGTCACCAGGCGCCCGTCGAGGCGCAGGCGGTGGTTGTTGATGTCCAGGTTCATCGAGACGTGCTCGCCCATGGCCACGGTCGCCATGCGGTCGACCAGGTGCTCGACCGAGTCGAGCGCGTAGAACCGCCGACCGATCAGGACGTCGGCGCTGTCCTCGTCGGTCACGAGCTTGACCTGGTTGTACTCGCCGGGATTCACGGTGACGCGGCAGGGGAAGCCGCAGCGCACCATCAGCTCCTCGGTGAAGAGGCGCTGGGTCTCGGCGGCCTCCGCGGGCGGCACGCCGCGGCGGGGCTTGACCAGGTCGGCGGCGACGACAGCCTCGCCGGCGGCGGCGTCCCTGTCGAGGCGGGCGGCCGCGGGCGGGGTGGGCTGGTCTTCGTGGTGCATGTCCTGGCGCTCCTCGTGGTGGGCTTCCCGGCGGTCCGCGTCGAAGGACTCGGCGCGGTCCGCGTGCACGGTCTCCGTCTCGCGGGCGACCGGGGCGGCGGCCGTCACGGGCGCCTCCGCGCGGACCGGCGCGTCGCGATCGAAATCGATGCCTCCCGCCGGCTCCGGGCGCGGGTCGAGGCGCGCG
>PNOJ01000068.1 GCA_013824755.1 Gemmatimonas sp. | reverse complement strand
GACACCGAAGCCGTCCGGATCGGGATCGACCTGGGCCGAGGCGCTGACGCTGAAGGCCAACAGCGCGATGGCGGTCAGAGCTAACAACTTCTTCATGTTGCGTCTCCTTTGTGTTGTCTGCCTCGGTCAACTGGTTGCCGAGGAGTGTCGCCCCGCGGCCCGGGGCCGCGGGGCTGAGATTTCCTTACGGGCACACCACGTTGACCGAGCTCGAGAAGAGAACCAGGTCGGACAGGTTCACCGAGCCGTCGTAGAAGTAGTTGGCACGGTAGTCGGTGGTGCCATAGGAAGCCGAGAACAGCGAAACGTCGCTCAAGTCAACCACGCCATCCGCGAAGAGGTCGGGGCTGTTGAACAGGACGTTCAGGTCCTCGCCAATCAGCGGGGCACCGTTGATGATGACCTGGGTCAGCTCACCGGCCACCTTGTTCGAGTAGCCGCCGGCATAGAACGGGCCCACGAAGGTCGTGATGCCGTTGATGTCGGTGTTGGCGTTGGCCAGGGTGCCGTTGGTGCAAGCCACCAGACCGCCGAGCGTCGTCTCCAGCCACATGTCCTCGAAAGGATAGGCGAAGACGGGGTTCATCCCGGCGTCGAACAGCGTCACCGTGATGGTGGCGTTCACGACGTCCAGGGGCGGCGTCGTGACGGCCCGGGCCTCGGTCATCAGGTTGCCGGTGCCGTCGGGAGTCAGGAACACGCTCACCTGGGGCAGTCCCGCGGGCAGATCGGCGTTCGAGTTGACCAGGTCAGGGACTCCCGCCACGCCCAGAGTGCTGACACCCAGGGCAGCGACGCAGATCACAAGACCCACAATGTTCCTACGAAGCATTAGGACACCTCCTAAAAGGCATTTTCATGCGAGGGTGGCAAACCCAAGCGAGAACGAGTGCAATTACGTTGACCCTCCCTTCCACTCTTCATAAGTCCTTAACTTGACCTCATGAGTTTACCACCGGGGAGGGCGGCGTGCAACACTATTTTTTGGGTTACCGGCCCCCTTATTCACAGATGATCATAAATTAGGATAATGACAATCCGATATCTGATTCCCGTGAAGGTCCGATCGGGGTCCCTCGGGGAGCGTGGTGGGCGAAACAGGGTTCGAACCTGTGACCCCCTGCGTGTAAAGCAGGTGCTCTGACCAGCTGAGCTATTCGCCCTTGCCCCGCAGGAAGGACCGCAACAGGAACAGCGGCACCAGGATGCAATACCCCAGGACCAGCAGCAGGGGCGCGACGGTGATGTCCCCCCCGGCCAGCAGGGCGTAACCGGCGGCGATCGTCGCGAACCCCAGAATCAGCCCCAGGTACTTGCGGAACATCGTTCTCCCCTCTCGGCCACGCGGCGTGCCTCCGTCCGCGTCGCGCCAGGGTAGCCCCGCGGCAGGGCGGCGTCAAGACGGCGCGGGCTCAGGGCGATTCCGGCTCCCCGGCAGGGAGTGGATCGCCCGCGGTATCGGCGAGCGCGGTTCCCGTCTTCGGGGCCGCCGACGCCGCGGCCCGACGCTGCCGGTAGACCTGCACCGCCGCTTCGTGCTGGGCGTGGGTGCGCGAGAAGACGTGGCCGCCGTAGCCGTCGGCGACGAAGAAGAAATCCTCGCAGCCGGGCTGCGGCTTCAGCACCGCCGCGATCGCCGCGAGCCCCGGATTGCCGATGGGGCCGGGCGGCAGCCCCCCGTTGAGGTAGGTGTTGAAGACCGACGGCGTGCGCAGGTCGGAGTACAGGATCCGCTGCCCCTTCTTGTCCAGGGCGTAGGCGACGGTGGGGTCGGCCTGGAGCGGGCGACCGGCGCGCAGACGGTTCAGGTAGACCGCGGCCACCCGGGGCATCTCCGAGACGCGCGGCGTCTCGGCCTCGACGATGGAGGCGAGGGTCAGCACCTCGTGCGGCGTGCGCAGGGGCAGGTCCCCCAGCGCGAGACGCGCCCGCGCGTCGGGGACCCAGCGGTCCCACCCCGCGCGCATGATCGCGCGGGCGACGTCGCGGACCGAGGCGCCTTCGGCGAAGTGGTAGGTCTCGGGGAACAGGTACCCCTCGCAGAGCGGGAACTCCCGCCCGCGGGCGAGGCTCTCCTGCAGCAGGGCCGCGGCGTAGGCGGCGGGATCGCCCGCCGTCTCGAGCAGCAGCGCACGCACCTCGGCGTCGCAGGCGGCGCGGAACGTGGCGGGGGCCCAGCCGAAGGCCTCCGCGACGCCGACCACCGCCTCGCGCGTCGGCAGCCCCTCGGGCACCATGACCACCACCGGCAGCGTCCGCCCGTCGACCAGCAGGATCAGCAGTTCGCGCGGCGACAGCCCCCGCGGCACCGCGTAGCGGCCGGCCCGGATCGAGCGGTCCGAGCCGGTCACTGCCCCCAGCACGAACGCGCGGCGGCGGTCCAGCAGGCCGCGCGCCTGCAGCGTGTCGGCGACCGTGGCGAGGCTGGCGCCGTGCGGCACGCGGATCTCGACCGTCCCGTCCCCGCCGGGACCCGCACGGTCCCATTCCGTCCAGGCCCAGAAGGCCGCGCCCGCGGCGGCGAACAGGACCACCAACGACGACCAGGCCAGCAAGCGCAGCGCCCTGACGAGATGCGACGTCGCCGTCCGGCTGGGCGCCGTCATGCGCCACCGTCCCGGCCGGCGCCCGCGGCGTCCAGGTACTGCTGCAGGATCAGCTCCGCCGCGACCGCGTCGGGCGACTCGCGGCTGCGGCGGCGGCCGGGGCCGCGCAGCAGCCGCTCGGCCTCCTGCGTGGTGTAGCGCTCGTCGACCAGTGCGACCGGCAATCCCAGTTCCTCCCCCAGCTTCCCCGCGAAGCGCTGGGCCCGTTCGGCGATCTCCCCCAGCCGGCCGTCGGCGGTCAGCGGCAGCCCGACCACCAGCTGGTCGACGCCCCGCTCGCGGACCAGGGCCGCCACGAAGGCGGACACCGGGCCGTCGCGGCCGGCGCGATGCACGGCGACCGCCGTGGCGAGCGTGCGGGTGGGGTCGCTGACCGCGATGCCGATGCGGCTGGTGCCGTAGTCCAGGGCGAGCACGGCGCCCACGTCATTCCTGCCGGGGTTGGCGCTTCACCAGCTGCACGCGGAACCGCCCGTCGGGCGCGTGGTCGAAGGTCAGCTCGTCGGTGAACTCGCGCATGATCGTGATGCCGCGGCCGCGCTCGCGCATGAGGCCGTCGGGCGGCTGCCAGTTGCGGAAGTCGAAGCCGGCGCCCTGGTCCAGGACCGTGACGCGGATCTCGTCGGGGGCGAAGCGGAAATGGAGCTCGACGCGGCGCTCCTGCTCCATGCCGTTGCCGTGCTCCATGGCGTTGGTGCAGGCCTCGATGACGGCCGTGCTCAGCTCGTCGATGTCCTTCTGCTCGTACGGGAGGTCGCCGGCCAGCTCCATCAGGATCGCGTCGGGCACGCCGAGGAACAGCAGCCGGCTGGGCAGCATCACCTCGACCTGCTGGGAGGAACCGTTCGCGTTGGTCATGGCTCCCCCTAGGCGAAGCTGCGGACAGCTTCTTCCTCGTTCGAGTAGGAGACGAACACGGTGTGGAGCTTCGAGACCATGAAGATGCTCTCCACGCGATCCGACACGTTCAGCAGCCGCAGGTCGCCGCCGCTGCGGCGCACCGTCGAATAGCCGGAGATCAGGATGCCCAGGCCCGTGCTGTTGACCCAGTTGACCTTGGCCAAGTCGACCAGGACGTTGCGGTGGCCCTCGTGGATCAGGGTCTTGAGCGTGTCGTTGAAGGCGGCGGCGTCGGGCCCGCCCATCAGCTTGCCGTTGAGCTCGAGGATCACCACGCCGTCGCGCTTGCGTTCCCTGATCTTCACCTGGCCTCCTTCCGGCGCCGGTCGCGGCGCGTCCCGACTGCGAGGATACGGACCGGCCCCGGCCGTGTCCAGCCCGAAGCGGCCGCGGGCCGCGACGGCTAGTCCGCGCTCGGCGTCGCCCGGCGCAGGATCCCCAGCACCGCGGCGAGGTCGTCCGGCAGCGCCGAGGTGAACACGAGCGGCTCGTCCGTGGCGGGGTGGCGCAGGCGCAGCTCGCGCGCGTGCAGCATCTGGCGGCCGGCCCGCGCGACCATGGCCTGGGCCGCGTGGCGGTCCAGGGGGTGGACCAGCCGTTCGCGGGCGTCGTCCCCGTACAGGGGATCCCCCACCACGGGGTGATGGCCGTGCGCGAAGTGGACGCGGATCTGGTGGGTGCGGCCGGTCTGCAGCTCGGCGTCGCAGTGCTGCACGAACCCGAAATCCTCCACCACGCGGTACCGCGTGCCGGCGGGCCGCCCGCCGGGGACCACCGCCATCATGCGGCGGCGGTGGGGATGGCGCCCGATCGGTTCGGCGATGAGGCCCTCGCGGTCGTCCCACTGCCCCCAGCTCACCACGGCGTAGATGCGCCCCAGCGTGCGGTCGCGCAGCTGGGCCGACAGGCCGCGGTGGGCGAGCTCGGTGCGGGCCACGGCCAGCAGGCCGGAGGTGTCCTTGTCCAGGCGGTGCACGAGCCCGGCCCGCGCGCTGTCGCCCGGCAGGTCGCCGAAGCGGTGCAGCAGGGCGTTGACCAGCGTCCCGGAGCGGTGGCCCGGGGCGGGATGCACGACCATGCCGGCGGGCTTGTCGATCACGACCAGGTGCTCGTCGCAGTGGACCACGTTCAGCGGGATGTCCTGCGCGCCCAGGTACGGCGCCGGCGGCGCCGGCCGCGTGAACTCGACGAGGCTGCCCGCGTGGACCCGGTAGTTGCTGGGGCGGGGGCGCCCGTCGACCGTGGCGGCGCCCTCGGCGAGCGCGCGCTGGATCCGGCTGCGGGACGTCTCGGGCATCCGCTCCGTCAGCAGGAGGTCGAGCCGGCTGTTCGCCTCCTGCGGCGTGACGGTGAACGAGAGGCGGGGCTGTGCTGCGTCAGTCATCGCGACGTCCCGGGGTCGGAGGAGCCGGGCGCGGGGTCCGCGCCGGCGATGGTCCCGTCGGGTTCGACCGCTGGCGCCGGGCCGCCGGGCGCGGCGCGCGGCGCGCGGTCTTCGCGCCACAGCGACAGGAACAGGGCCGCGCCGCCGAGCGTCACGCCCATGTCCGCCACGTTGAAGGTGTAGAAGCGGTGGGCGCCGATCCCCAGGTCGATGAAGTCGACGACCAGCCCGCCGTAGAAGACCCGGTCCACCAGGTTGCCCAGCGCACCGCCCATGACGGCGGCCAGGGCGCCGCGGCGCAGGCGCTGCCGGGGGTCGGTGCGGCGGTAGAGCGCCGCCAGGACCGCCGCCGCGAGCAGGCTCACGCCGATCAGGAAGCCGCGGCCGCCCAGGGGCAGCCCCATCGCGGCGCCGGGGTTGCGCACGTAGGCGAAGCGGGCCACGTCGCCCAGCACCTCCACCGGGCGCGCGAGGCGGTCCACGTTCGCCAGCACCAGGCGCTTGGTGACGAAATCCGCCACGAGCACCAGCGGCGCCAGCAGCCAGGGGGGGCCGAGGAACAGGGGGCCGGGGCGCGGCAGGCCGAGGCGGGGGCGTCTCAATGCCGCTCCTTCTCCTCGCGCTCCTTGCATTCGATGCAGAGCCTGGCGTCGAGCTTGGCCTTCAGGCGCTCCAGCCCGATCTGCGCCCCGCAGCCGCCACAGACGCCGTAGCTGCGGTCCTCGATACGCAACAGGGCCTGCTCCAGCTGGTAGAGGTAGCGGCCCTCGCTGCTGGCGAACTGGATCGTGGTCTCGTACTGGAACTCGTCGCTGCCCTGGTCGGCCATGTGGTTCGAGTGGGCCTTGGCCAGGTCGCCTCCGAAGTCCTCCCCCTCGTGGTGGATGATCTTCGTGTGCTTGGCGAGCGACTTCTCGACGCGCTCCTTCTCCTCCATGATGAGCTTCTGGAACCGCTCGAGTTCGGTCTTGCGCATGGTCCCTCCTCAGATGTTGGCCAGCCTGGCGATGGCCACCTCGATGGCGACGCCGTCGACCTCGAAACTGTCGGTGTGGGGCAGGTCCGGCGAGGCTGCGACCAGCTGCGCCAGCGTCTCGCCCGCGATCCTCTCCCCGAAGCGGTCCAGGGCCCGCCGCGCGTCGCCGTCGCCGGCGACCGCCAGGCGGATGCGGTCGGCGACCGCGAACCCGCTCTTCTTGCGCAGGTTCTGCACCCGGTTGATGACCTCGCGGGCCAGGCCCTCGTCCAGGAGCGTCTCGTCCAAGGTCGTGTCCAGCGCGACGGTCACCCCGTCGACCGAGCCGGCCGCGTACGGGGCGATCCCCGCCTCGACGACGCGCGCCTCCTCGAAGGTGATGCGCTCGGACGCGCCCTCGACGTCCAGCTCGACCGCGCCCGCGCGGCGCAGGGCGAGGGCCTGCTGCGGCGTCATCGCCGCGATGGCGCGGCCGGCGGCCGGCGCGCGCTTGCCGAAGCGCGGCCCCAGGGCGCGGAAGTCGGCCTTGGCCGACAGGCGGGCCACGCGCAGGGGATCGTCCAGCGGGGCGATCTCCTTGATGTTCAGCTCTTCGGCGAGGATGGCGCGCAGGCGCGGGTCGCCGAGCAGCGCCGCGGCGCGGTCGTCGTCGGCGTGCAGCAGCAGGCGGCCCAGCGGCTGGCGGGTGCGGATCTGCGCGTCCTGCCGCAGGCTCCGGCCCACGCCGACCACGGCCTGCGCCGCGGCCATGACCGCCTCGAGCGGCGCGTCGACGCGCGCCGCGTCGCACGCGGGGTAGTCCGCGAGGTGGACCGAGCGCTCGCCGCCGCCGTGCAGCGCGCGGTAGATCTCCTCGGCGGTGAAGGGGATCATCGGGGCCAGCAGCCGCGCCGCGCCGTCCAGGACCTCGAACAGGGTCGCGAACGCGGCGCGCTTGTCGGGCGTCGTCTCCCCCTGCCAGAACCGGCGGCGCGACAGGCGCACGTACCAGTTGCTGACGTCGTCGATCACGAAGGCGCCGATCGCCTTGGCGGCGCGCGTGAAGTTCAGCTCCTCGAGGGCCGCGCGCGCCTCCGCCGCGGTGCTGTGCAGGCGGCTCAGCACCCAGCGGTCGAGCAGCGACGGTTCGGCCGGGCCGTCGTCGCGCGAATCCCAGTCGTCGAGGTTCGCGTAGAGCGAGAAGAAGGAGTAGACGTTCTCCAGCGTCGCCAGCAGCTTGCGGCGCGCCTCGGCCACGCCCTCGGCGTCGAAGCGGGTCGGCGTCCACAGCGGCGAGACGGTCAGCAGGTACCAGCGCAGGGCGTCGGCCCCGTGCTCGCGCATCAGCGCCATCGGCTCGACGGTGTTGCCCAGGCTCTTGGACATCTTCTTGCCGTGCTTGTCCAGCACCAGCTCGATGGTCAGGCAGCTCCGGTAGCTGCTGCGCCCGGTCAGGAAGGTGCCGATCACCAGCATCGTGTAGAACCAGCCGCGGGTCTGGTCGATGCCCTCGCTGATGAAGTCGGCCGGGTACTGGCTCTCGAACAGCTCGCGGTTCTCGAACGGGTAGTGGTACTGGGCGAAGGGCATGGCCCCGCTGTCGAACCAGCAGTCGATGACCTCGGGCGTGCGCCGCATGACGCCGCCGCAGCCCGTCCGCGCGCAGGGGAAGGTCAGGTCGTCGACGAAGGGACGGTGCAGGTCGAGCTGCGACTGGTCCGCCCCCGTCAGCTTCGTGAGGTCGTCGCGGCAGGTCGGCAGGTGCTGCTCGCCGCAGGCGTCGCAGATCCAGACGTTCAGCGGCGTGCCCCAGAAGCGGTTGCGGCTGAGCGACCAGTCGATGTTGCCGGCCAGCCAGTTGCCGAAGCGGCCGCTGCCCACCTCCGGCGGCGCCCAGCGGATGTCGGCGTTCGCGGCCAGCAGCTTCTCGCGCAGCTCGCTGGTGCGGATGAACCAGCTGGGCGTGGCGTAGTAGATCAGCGGGTTGCCGCAGCGGTCGTGGAAGGGGTACTCGTGGGTGTAGCCCTCCTCGCGCAGCAGGCAGCCGCGGGCGCGCAGGTCGCGGATGATCTGCCGGTCGGACTCCTTGACGGCGCGGCCGGCGTAGGGCGGCACCTCGTCGGTGAAGCGCCCGGCGGCGTCGACCGGGCTGAAGAAGGCCAGGTTCTCGCGCAGGCCGGCCTGGTAGTCGTCCTCGCCGAAGGCGGGCGCCAGGTGGACGATGCCCGAGCCGCTGTCCAGCGTGACGAAGTCGGCGGCCACGATCTTGAACGCTTCCTTGCCGGCCGGGACCGGCAGCAGCGGGAACAGCTGCTCGTAGCGGCGGCCGAGCAGGTCGCGGCCCTTGCAGCGGCCGAGCACCTCGGTCGGCGTGCCCGCGTCCAGCACGCCGAGGCGCGCCTCGGCCAGGACCAGCACGTCGTCGCCGTGGCGCACCCGCACGTAGTCGTGGTCCGCGCCGACGGCCAGCGCCACGTTCGAGGGCAGGGTCCAGGGCGTGGTCGTCCAGGTCAGGAAGTGCTCGTCGGCACCGACGGCCCTGAGCTTCACGAAGATGCTCGGGTCCTCGACGGTGCGGTAGCCGCTGGCCGTCTCGTGGCTCGACAGGGGCGTGCCGCAGCTCGGGCAGTAGGGCACGACCTTGTGCCCGCGGTAGAGCAGGCCCTCGGCCGCGAAGCGGGACAGGATCCACCAGACCGACTCGATGTAGCGATCCTGGTAGGTGACGTAGGGGTCGTCGAGGTCCACCCAGTAGCCCAGCCGCTCGGTGAACTCGTCCCATTCCGCCTTGCACGCCCACACGCTCTCGCGGCACTTGGCGTTGAAGGCCTCCAGCCCGTAGGCCTCGATGGCCTCGCGGCCCTGGATGCCCAGCTGCTTCTCGACCGAGCGTTCGACCGGCAGGCCGTGGGTGTCCCAGCCCGCCTTGCGCAGCACGCGGTGGCCGGTCATGGTCTTGTAGCGGCAGGCGATGTCCTTGGTCAGGCGCGCGGCCACGTGGTGCACGCCCGGCAGGCCGTTGGCCGTGGGCGGTCCCTCGTAGAAGACCCAGTCGGGGCGCCCCTCGCGCCCGGCGACGCTGCGGCGGAACACGTCATGCTCGCGCCAGAACGCGCCGATCAGGCGCTCGGACTCGGCGTCGTGGATCTTGCGGGCCAGCGGCGCGTAGCGCGGCGTCTCGTGCGGCATGCCTTCCGTCCTAGGCGGCCCCGCCCGCGGGCGGGAGCCGTCGCAGCAGTTCGGTCACCAGGCGGCAGAGCTTCGGCTCGATCAGCGCGGCGGTGCGGATGATGCCGTCGACGTCCGCCGGGTGCAGGGCGTCGGGGAAGCAGGCGTCGGTCACCGCCGACAGGCCGAGCACCCGCATGCCGCCGTGCACCGCGACCAGGCACTCCGGCACCATCGACATGCCGACGGTGTCGGCGCCGATCGCGCGCAGGAAGCGGTACTCGGCCGCGGTCTCGAGGTTGGGACCGGCGACCGCCACGTAGACGGCCCGGTGCAGCGGCAGCCCGAGCTCCAGGGCCGTCGTCTCGGCCAGCTCCACCAGCGCGCGGTCGTAGGGCTCGCTCATGTCGGGGAAGCGGACGCCGAGGCGTTCGTCGTTGGGGCCGAGCAGCGGGTTGTCACCCATCAGGTTGATGTGGTCGGTGACGACCGTCATGTCGCCGGGGCGCAGGTGCGGGTCCATGCCGCCGACCGCGTTGGACATCACCAGGGTCCCGGCGCCGAGCGCGCGCATCACCCGCACGGGCAGGGTGATCTGGCGCATGGTGTAGCCCTCGTAGTAGTGGACGCGGCCCTGCATGGCCACCACGCGGCGGCCGCCGAGGGTGCCGAACACGAAGCGGCCGTGGTGGCTCTGCACCGTCGAGCTGGCGAAGTGCGGGATCTCCGCGTAGTCGAGCGTGCACTCGGCTTCGATCTTGTCGGCCAGGGCGCCGAGGCCGGTGCCCAGGATCAGGCCCACCTCGGGTTCCAGCGGGCAGCGCCCGCGCAGGAAGGCGACGGCTTCCTGGATCTGCGTCCACGTCTCGTTCAATTCGGTCCTCCGGGCTGTGTGGCGCTCCTGGGGCCGCGTGGCCGTCGGCGACGCCCACCGTCTGGAAACGAGGAAACCTAGCATGCGGGCGGACCGGGGGGAAGGACAATCGGCCGCCGGGTCACCGCTCCCGGCGACCGCCTAGCCGGCCAGGAGCTTCGTCAGCAGCGCGCAGCCCAGCCGCACCAGCAGCAGGGCCAGGATGGGCGACAGATCCAGGCCGCGCAGCGGGATCAGGGGGCGCAGCAGGTCGAGCAGGGGGTCGGTGACCCTGCAGACCATCACCAGGATCTCGTGACGGGGCGTCGGGTTGAGCCAGCCGATGACCACCCGGGCGATGATCAGCCAGCTGTAGACCTCGCAGCAGGCGAGCAACAGGCGCAGCAGCACGCGACCTCTCCTTCCGGCGACGCCGGCTCAGGCGCGCGACGGGCGCTCCCCGAACACGGCGGTGCCCAGACGCACCAGGGTCGCCCCCTCGGCGACCGCGATCTCGAAATCGTCGGACATCCCCAGGCTCAGCTCGGGCAGCGCCAGTCCGGTGGCCGCGCGGGCCGCCTCGGCGAGGCGCCGCACGAGGGCGAAGGTCGCGCCCAGCTCGGCCGGCGGCGCGCCCTGGCGGGCCATGGCCATCATCCCGCGCAGGTCCAGCCCCGGCAGCGCGGCGGCGGCGACGGCCGCCGCGACGGCCGCGTCCGGGTCGAGCCCGAACTTGCCCGGCTCGCGGGCGGCGTTGACCTCCAGCAGGACCGGTTGGCGCAGGCCCCGCTCCAGCGCCACCTGCGAGATCCGCGCCGCGAGCATGGGCGTGTCCACGGCGTGGAGGAGCGCGAAGCGGCCGACCGCCTTGCGCACCTTGTTGGCCTGCAGGGGACCGATGAAGTGCCAATGCAGGTCCCGGGCGGCGGCGGGCTCCAGCCGCGCCGCGAGTTCGTCCTGGCGCGGCAACGCGTCCTGGATGCGGTTCTCGCCGAGGTCCGTCTGCCCGCAGGCCACGGCGGCGGCCACCAGTTCCAGCGGGACCCGCTTGCTCACGGCGACCAGCCGGACGGAGGCGGCCGCCCGGCCCGAACGGGCGCAGGCGGCCGCCAGACGGTCCCGGACGCGCATCAGGTTGTCGGCGACGTCGGTCATGCCGGCCTCCCGGTCGGCCGGGCGCCGCGCCGCGCCGGTCAGCGCCAGCGCAGCAGCAGGGTCCGGGGGTCCAGTTCCATGTTGATCTCCGGCGCCTCGGGGCGGTCGTGCGACTTCAGGATCCGCACCCGCACGTGGTCGGCGACGGACTCGAGCGCGACGATCAGGTCCAGCCGGTCGTCGAAGCGGGCCACCGACAGGGGGATGCCGCGCGCGTCGCACGCCTGGCCCTCGCGGTGGATGAGCGACGAGGTCCAGATCCGGGTGTTCCAGTCGCGGGCCAGCGCCCGCACCCCGTCGATCTCCCAGTCCTCGCAGTGCTCGAAGCGCGGCGTGCCGTCCATGATCACCATGTCGGGCTCGAAGTGCGCGGCGTCGCGCAGGAATTCGGCCGTCCCGCGCAGCTTCTCCAGGGAGAAGGAGTCGCGGTTGTAGACCAGGATGTGGCGGTTGCGCTCGAGGTCCAGGCGCAGTTCGAGGCGGTTCTCCAGCTTCTGGTTCTCGCAGATGTGCTGGAAGATCTCGAAGTAGAAGGCGCGCAGCTTCTCGATCGACTCCTCGGTCGAGATGTGCAGCACCTTGCGGCCCTGCAGCAGCGCGTCGACCGCCATGCCGACCAGCAGCGCGGTCTTGCCGACGCCGCGGCGGGACAGCACCACGCCCAGGTGGCCGCGGCCGAGGCCGCCGTCGGTCGCCTTCTCGAAGACCCGCAGCGGGCTGCGGAAGCGAACGTCCTTGGTGGGCATCGTCGTTCCTCTCCTACTTGTTCCCCGCCGCGACCTTCTCGGCGTGGACCTTGGCCAGGCGTTCGGCCACCTCGGCGGGCGCCGGCGAGTAGCGGGCGAACTCCATCGAGTATTCGGCCTTCCCCTGCGTGCTCGAACGGATCACGGTCGCGTAGCCGAACATCTCGGACAGGGGCACGTGGGCGTCGACGCGCACGAAACCGCTGTCCTCGGTCGAGCCCATGATGATGCCCCGGCGCTGCATGACCGTGCCGAGGATCTCGCCCTGGTACTCGGTCGGCCCCTCCACCGAGACCAGCATCAGCGGCTCGAGGGCCACGGGCCGGCCCTCCTTGTAGTGGTGGCGGAAGGCGCCGCGCGCCGCCGCCTGGAAGGCTTGGTCCGACGAGTCGACGGCGTGCGAGTTGCCGTCCTCGAGCACCACGGTCAGGCCCTGCACAGGGTACCCGATGTAGGCGCCCTTATCGAGCATCGAGCGGAAGCCCTTCTCGACGGCCGGGATGTACTCGGTGGGCACCGTGCCGCCGATCACCTTGTTCTCGAACTTGAACTCGCCCGACTCGTTGGGCTCGAAGTAGCCGCAGATGCGCCCGTACTGGCCCGAGCCGCCGGTCTGCTTGCGGTGGGTGTAGTCGAAGTTCACGCGCTGGGTGATCGCCTCGCGGAAGGACACCTTCGGCTGCCCGGCGGTCACCTCCGCCTTGTACTCGCGGCGGATGCGCTCGAGGTACACCTCGAGGTGCAGCTCGCCCATGCCCATGATGAGCGTGTCGCCGGTCTCGTCGTCCGTCCGCGTCCGGAAGGTCGGGTCCTCCTTGGTGAAGCGGGCGAGCGCCTTGGCCAGGTTCGACTGGGCCTTGTTGTCCGTCGGCACGATCGCCAGCGAGATCACCGGCTCGGGCACGTGGAAGTTCGAGACCGAGATGGTCTCCCCGCCGGTGAAGGTGTCCCCCGACGCGCACTCGACGCCGAACAGGGCGACGATGTCGCCGGCACAGGCCTTCAGGATGTCCTCCATCTGGCTGGCGTGCAGCCGCACCAGGCGGCCCACCTTCACCCGCTTCCCGGTGCGGGTGTTGTGGATCGTGTCGCCCTTGGCCAGGGTGCCCTGGTAGAGGCGGATGTAGGTCAGCTGGCCGTAGGCGCCGTCCTCGAGCTTGAAGGCGAGGGCCACGACGTGGTCGTCGTCGCTGTTGGACAGGATGAAGTTCTCCGGCTCGCCCTCGGCGTTGAGCCGCAGGGCCTCGTTCTCGACCTCGGTCGGGTCGGGCAGGTAGCGCACCACGGCGTCGAGCAGCAGCTGCACGCCCTTGTTCTTGTAGGCGCTGCCCATGAAGACGGGCGTCAGCTCCCGCGACACCGTGCCGCGCCGCACCGCCTCGTGGATCAGCTCCTCGGTGACCGCGCCGTCGAGGATGGCCTCGGTCAGCTCGTCGCTGAACATGCTGGCCGCATCGAGCAGCTCCTCGCGCCGCGCCTCGGCCTCGAGCCGCAGCCCCGCGGGGATCTCCTCCCAGACCAGGTCGTCGCCCAGGTCGCCGGTGAAACGGCAGGCCTTCATGCGCACCAGGTCGACCACGCCCTCGTGCTCGTGCTCGAGGCCCAGCGGGATCTGCATCATGGCCGCGTTGTGGCGCAGCTTCTCGCGCAGCTGCTCGGTGACGCGCGCCGGGTTGGCGCCCGAGCGGTCGCACTTGTTGACGAAGGCCAGGCGGGGCACCTTGTAGCGGCGCATCTGGCGGTCCACGGTCATGGACTGCGACTGGACGCCCGCCACCGCGCAGAGCACCAGCACCGCCCCGTCCAGGACGCGCAGCGCGCGCTCCACCTCGATGGTGAAGTCGACGTGGCCCGGCGTGTCGATGATGTTGATCGGGTGGCCGTCCCACTCGCAGTAGGTGGCCGCCGAGGCGATGGTGATGCCGCGCTCCCGCTCCAGATCCATCGAGTCCATGGTGGCCCCGACGCCGTCCTTGCCGCGCACCTCGTGCACGGTGTGGATGCGCCCGGTGTAGTAGAGGATGCGCTCGGTCAGCGTCGTCTTGCCCGAATCGATGTGGGCGCTGATGCCGATGTTGCGCAGCTTCTTGATGTCTCTGCTCATGGCGACCGCCGGGGCCCCCGCCGGGGGGCCGTCTCGTTGGAGTGGTGGGGGGACGCCGCCGCGCCTCGCGGGGGGCCCAGCCCTCAAGGACGACGCCCGCCCCGGCAGGGGGCGGGCGTCGACGCGCGGAATATAGGCGGAATCCGGACTTTGGCAAGCGGATTTGCGCTTTTTTAGCGATTCGCGCCGTCCGGGGCCCTCCCCGCCCTCGGCTTCAGATCGCGCCGTGCCGGCGACCGACCTTGCCGAAGGCCTCCAGGCAACGCTCGACGTGGTCGGGCGTGTGGGCGGCCGAAGCCTGCAGCCGGATGCGCGCCTGCCCCTTCGGCACCACCGGGAAGCCGAAGCCGATGCAGTAGATGCCCTCGTCGAGCAGGTCGCGGGCGACGCCCTGGGCCATCAGCGCGTCGTTCCCGTGGCGCCGGAAGTGGACCGGCACGATGGGGTGCTCGCCGGGATCGACGTCGAAGCCCAGCTCGCGTAGGCCCGCGCGCAGGCGGCGCTGGTTGGCGTCGAGGGTCCGCAGCGGCGCCGGGTCCTCGCGCAGGATGCGCAGCACCTCGAGCGTGGCGCCGCAGACGACCGGCGGCAGGGAGTTGCTGAACAGGTAGGGGCGCGACTTCTGGCGCAGCCAGGCGACGACCTCGGCGGGGCCGGCGGTGCAGCCGCCCAGACCGCCGCCGAGCGCCTTGCCCAGGGTGGTGGTGATCAGGTCGACGCGGCCCATCACGCCGAGCTTCTCGTGGGTGCCGCGGCCCGTGGGGCCGGTGAAGCCGGTCGCGTGGCTCTCGTCGACCAGGACCAGGGCGTCGTGCTTCTCGGCCAGGTCGCAGATCTCCGGCAGCCGGGCGTAGTCGCCGTCCATCGAGAACACGCCGTCGGTGACGATCATGCGCAGGCGCGCGTCGGCCGCCTCCTCGAGCCGGCGGGCGAGGTCGTCCATGTCGGCGTGGCGGTAGATCGAGCGGCGGGCCTTGCAGAGGCGCACCCCGTCGATGATCGAGGCGTGGTTGAGCTGGTCGGTGATCAGCGCGGCGTCGGCGTCCAGCAGCGGCTCGAACACGCCGCCGTTGGCGTCGAAGCAGGCGGCGTAGAGCAGGCAGTCCTCCAGGCCGAGGAAGTCGGCCAGCTCCCGCTCCAGCTCGCGGTGCAGTTCGGTGGTGCCGCAGATGAAGCGCACCGAGCTCAGGCCGTAGGCCCAGCGGTCCAGCGTGCGGCGCGAGGCCTCGACCACGCGCGGGTCCGAGGCCAGCCCCAGGTAGTTGTTGGCGCAGAAGTTCAGCACGCGGCGGCCGCCGACCAGGATTTCGGCGCCCTGCGGCCCCTGCAGCACGCGCTCCTCTTTGAAGAGCCCCTGCTCCCGCAGCGCGTCCAGCTCGACGCGCAGCCGGTCGACCAGCGATCCGTGCATCCCGGGCCTCTCCCTAGCGGTAGCGCGCCTTCATCTCGTCGAGGGTCGTCGCGGGGATCTTGTCGCCCCAGCCGGCCTGCCCGAAGGCGATCATGCGGTCCCTGACCACCGCGGCCATCGCGTCGCGCGACGGCTTGAGGTAGTCGCGGGGGTCGAACTTCTCGGGGTGCTCGGCGAACACCTGGCGGATGGCGCCGGTGATGGCCAGGCGGTTGTCGGTGTCGACGTTGATCTTGCGCACGCCGTGGCGGATGCCGCGCTGGATCGCCTCGACGGGCACCCCGTAGGTCTCGGGCATCTTCCCGCCGTAGCGATTGATGAGCTCCACCAGCTCCTGCGGCACCGAGCTGCTGCCGTGCATCACCAGGTGGGTGTTGGGCAGGCGGCGGTGGATCTCCTCGATCAGGTCCATCTTCAGCACGTCGCCGCCCGGCTTCTTGGTGAACTTGTAGGCGCCGTGGCTGGTGCCGATGGCCACGGCCAGCGCGTCGCAGCCGGTCTCGGCGGCGAAGCGCTCGGCCTCCGCCGGGTCGGTCAGGTGGGCCAGGGCGGCGTCGCCGGTCAGCCCGGCGCCGTGCCCATCCTCGATGCCGCCGAGGCAGCCGATCTCGGCCTCGACCGTGACACCCAGGGCGTGCGCCTTCGCCACGACCTCGCACGTGACCTTCACGTTCTGCTCGTAGGTGGCCGGCGTCTTGCCGTCCTCCAGCAGCGAGCCGTCCATCATCACCGAGGTGAAGCCCTGCTCGATGGCGGAGAAGCAGGTGGCCGGGCTGTTGCCGTGGTCCTGGTGCATGGCGATGGGCAGGCGCGGGTGCAGCTCGGCCGCGGCCAGCATCAGGTGGCGCAGGTAGTTGTCCTGCGAGTAGGAGCGCGCCCCGCGCGAGGCCTGCACGATGACCGGCGAGTTGGTCTCCGCGGCCGCCTGCATGATCGACTGGATCTGCTCCATGTTGTTCACGTTGAAGGCGCCGACGCCGTAGCCGTGCTCGGCGGCGTGGTCCAGCAGCACTCTCATCGGTACCAAAGGCATGGCGGTCTCCTTGCTCGGGGTCGCGGGGCGGGGCGCGGGGATATCCGTCCGGCGCCCGCGCGGGAATGTAACGCGCGGGCGGCCGGGGGGCAATCCTGTGAAAAACGAACCCCGCAGCCCGGAAGCTGCGGGGTCGCGAGCGGAGGTGGTGGAGGCGGCGGGAATCGAACCCGCGTCCGAAGCCGGTCCCCCGCCGGCGTCTACATGCTTAGCCGCTGATCGATCTCGTTCCGCGCCTGGCTCAGCGACAGGCCGAGCGTGGAACCAGTCTCCGTAAAGATCTCGTCCGTCCCCAGGAGACCCGGTTCAGGACCAGACGCCAGATGACGGCGCTCCGCCGGAGGGACTGGCGTCCCTCTCTCCGGGGAACGCGCTGCGTGTTTATTTACGCAGCGAGAGCGTAGTGCTCTGTGTCATTTGTTTTGTTCCCAGCGTTTTACGAGATGACTGGAATCTCGGCATGCTGCCAACGGTCCCCCGACCCCGTCGAAGCCATGTCGCCCCCACGAGATCGCCGAACCACGACAACGTACCACAACCGGGGTCTGTCAAAGCAGGCGGTTCCGTTTGCAGGATCGTCCCTGCGCATGCCGTGATG
>PNOJ01000067.1 GCA_013824755.1 Gemmatimonas sp. | reverse complement strand
CTCCCGCGCCGCCGCCGCCCCCGTTGGCCGACGAGGATCTCCCCGATTTCGGGGGCGTCGTCGAGGAGGCCGGCCCGCGGGACGAAGCGCAGGCGGATGACGTGACCGGCGAACCGTCCGCGGTTGAACCCGAATCCGTGGACGACGAGTACGAACCCATGGCCTACCGCCGCCGCAGCCGCGGCAACGGCCGCGGGCTGCTCGTGGCGCTGCTGTCGGTCGCCGCGCTGGCCGCGGTGTTCGTGACGGTCCTGGCGTGGCGGTCCGGAGAGCTGAAGCTGCCGTGGCCGGAGCGTGGCCGCACCGGGCCCGAGCCTTTGCCGGTCGCGGTCATGGACACGACCGCGGCGCCGCTCGACTCCCTGGCGTCGGCCGGCGGCGATTCGCTGTCGGCCTTCGCCGATTCGACCGCCGTCGCCGGCGGCGACACCCTCGCGACCGTCCCGACGGACGCCCACGAGCCCGACGCCTCCCCGGTCCCCGCGCGCGGCTCCGCCCTGACCGACCGGCCGGCCGCGATCCCCACGCCCACCGGCGACCGCATCCTCGAGACGGACTCGCGCCCCCGCGCCAGCGAACCCGCGGCGGACCTCGCCGAAGCCCCGGCCGACACCGCCCGCCGCGAATCGCCGTGGCTGCGCTCGGCGCTGGCCGCCGGCACCTACGTCCACGTCGGCTCGTTCCGCGACCTGGGGCGCGGCGGCCACCTGGCCACGGAACTCGAGCGCCGCGGCTTCGCCGCCCACCTCCTGGACGCCCAGGTCAGCGGCGAGCGCTGGTTCCGGGTCTACATCGGCCCCTTCGCGACGATCGAGTCGGCCCAGCAGGCCGAATCGCAGCTGCACGCCGACCGCCTCGCCGATTGGACGATGGTCGTCCGGATCCGCTGATGGGTGCGGTGCCAGACGACGTCACGGCCGCGGCCCGCCCGCTCGCCGTCGCCCAGCTCGTCGAAGCCCTCGAGATGGGCGGGGCCGAGCGCCTCGCCGTCCAGATCGCCAACGCCCGCGCCGCCGCGGGCGACGCCTCCCACCTGATCGTGATGTCCGGCCCGGGCCCGCTGTCTGCGGCGGTGGACCCCCGCGTGGCCGTCCACTACCTGGGCTTCGCCCGCGCCTCGGTGCGCGACCCGCTGCGCTTCGCCCTGTCCCTGCAGCGCGGCGAGCGGCTGCTCGCCCGGCGGATCGCCGCGTCGGACGTCCAGGTCGTGCAGTCGCACCTGCCGGGCGCGAACTTCTGGGGCCTGCTGCTGGCCCTGCGCGGGCGTTGCGCGGTGATCGCCACGGTCCACAACAACCGCGAGTTCGACTACGGCGACGCCGACCACCCCCTGCGCTCCCGGCTGCGCCGCGCGGCCTACCGCCAGATGCTGCGGCGCTGCGCGGCAGTGGTGGCCGTTTCCGAGGCGGTGGCCGCCTCCCTGCTGGAGGACCTGGGCGCGGGACCGCGGGAGGCGGGCCGCCTGGTCGCGGTGCCCAACGGCGTGGCCGAGCCCGAGCCGCTGGACGCGGCCGCCCGGGCGGCGGTGCGCGCCCGCTTCGGCGCCGCGCCCGGCGACCTGCTGGTGATGGCCGCGGGCCGCCACTGCGAGCAGAAGAACTTCGCGGCGCTGATCGAGGCGGCCGAACGCCTGCGCGCGATCCGCCAGCCCTTCCGCCTGGTGATCGCCGGCGACGGCCCGCTGCTCCCCGACCACGAGGCGCTGCGCGAGCGCCTCGGCCTGGGCGACGCCGTGCAGCTCCCGGGCAACGTCGCGGACTTCGCCCGCCTGCTGCAGGCGGCCGACGTCTTCGCGTTGCCTTCGCTGTGGGAGGGACTGCCGCTGGTCCTGCTGGAAGCCCTGGCCGCGGGCGTGCCCGTCGTGGGCACGGACATCGCCGGCGTGCGCGACGTGATCGTCGACGACCGCAGCGGCCTGCTCGTGAGGCCGGGCGATCCCGAGGGCCTCGCCGCCGCGATCGCGCTGCTGGCCGACCCGGAGCGGCGGGAGCGCCTGCGCGCGGGCGGCCTGGCCCTGGTCCGCGAGCGGTACTCCTTCGCTCGCGTCTCGCACACCCTGGGCGAACTGTACCGCCGCGCGGCGGACCGCCCCCGGCCCTCATCCCCGGAAAGACCGACATGACCTACCGCATCGCCGCCGTCTCCTTCCTGAACACCTGGCCCCTGATCGACGCCCTCGAGGAGCTGGCGCCCGAGCGGGTCCGCCTGACCAGCGCCGTGCCCAGCGCCCTGGCCGAGCTGCTGCACGCCGACGAGGCCGACGCGGCCCTGGTCCCGGTGGTCGAGTGGTTCCGCGGGGCCGGCGCCGAGATCGCGCCGGGCGTGGCCCTGGCCACCCACGGCCCCGTCGACAGCGTGAAGCTGTTCTCGCGGGTGCCGCCGACGGAGATCGCCGACGTGGTCGTGGACCGCGGTTCGCGCACCTCGGTGGCCCTGCTGCGCATCCTGTTCGCCGACCTCTACGGCGTGCAGCCGGACTTCAAGGTCGACGTGCCGCAGGTCGAGACCCTGCTGGACGAGCACGAGGCCGCCCTGGTCATCGGCGACCGCTGCTTCGCCGCCGAGAAGCGCTTCCGCGAACAGGGCCGCGACGACGTCCACATCGTGGACCTGGGCGAGACCTGGCGCCAGATGACCGGCCTGCCCTTCGTCTTCGCCGTCTGGGTCCTGGGCCGCGGCTTCGCGGCGCGAGCGACGGCGGCCGAGCGCGACGGGCTCGTCGCCCTGCTGCGCGAGGCCCGCGACGTCGGCCTGACGCGGCTGGACCGCCTGGCCGCCCGCGCAGCCGCCGAGGGGCGCTTGGGGCCGGGCGGGGAGTGCTCCGCGGCCGCGCTGGCGGCCTATTTCGGCCGTTCGATGTGCTACCGGCTGGGCGCGGCGGAGCTGGCGGGCCTGCACCGTTTTCATACCCTGTGCGTTCGCCACCAGATCGTGCCCGCGGGGCGCGGTGCGGATCCTGCAGCCGCGGAGTGAGGGAGACCCCGATGTCCAGCCGACCGGCCCCGGTCGAGACCTACACCCTGCCGCGCCGCTCGTCGCCCGTGGCCCTGGAGCTGCTCGAGGAGGCGCTGACGCGGCGCCTGACCGGCGGCGAGCTGCTGCTGATGTTCGAGGAAGCGGCCCTGCACGACCTGGGCCGCACGGCCCACGCCCTGCGCCTGCAGCGTTGCGACCCCGAGCTGGTCACCTACGTCGTGGACCGCAACGTCACCTACACGAACCTCTGCTACGTCGACTGCGAGTTCTGCGCCTTCAACCGCCACAAGGGCGACGACGACGCCTACTGGCTGTCGCTCGACGAGATCCGCGCCAAGGTGCGCTCGGTCTTCGACGCCGGCGGCTCGCAGATCCTGCTGCAGGGCGGCCACCACCCGAACGAGAAGGTCGAGACCTACGAGGCGCTGCTCGCGGCGCTGAAGACGGAGTTCCCGTCGCTGTGGATCCACGGCTTCTCGCCCAACGAGATCCAGCACTTCGCCAAGGTCTCGAAGCTGCCCACGCTCGAGGTGACCCGCCGCCTGCAGGCCGCCGGCCTGGACTCGATCCCCGGCGGCGGGGCCGAGATCCTCAACGACCGCGTCCGCGCCCTGCTGGCGCCGAAGAAGACGACCGCGCGGGAGTGGATCGAGATCATGGAGGAGGCCCACTACCTGGGCCTGCCCACCACCGCCACGATGATGTTCGCCCACGTCGAGACCTACCCCGAGCGCATCGAGCACCTGCTGCGCCTGCGCGAGAGCCAGGACCGCACCGGCGGCTACACCGCGTTCATCCCCTGGACCTTCCAGAGCGGCAGCACGCCGCTGTCGCGGAAACCAGAGCTCATGGCGCAGGTCGAGGCCCGCGGCTACCTGGGCGCCCAGGACTACCTGCGCACGCTGGCGATCGCGCGCATCGCCCTGGACAACTTCGTCAACATCCAGGCCTCGTGGGTGACCCAGGGCAAGAGCGTCGGCCAGCTGACGCTGCTGTTCGGCGCCAACGACCTCGGCTCGACGATGATGGAGGAGAGCGTCGTCTCGGCCGCGGGCACCACGCACCCGCTGACGCAGCGCGACCTGGACGGGATGATCCGGGGCGCCGGCTTCACGCCGGCCAGGCGCGACAACGGCTACCGGGTGTTGCAGGTGGTCGACGAGGGCTAGGGTCCGCCGGCTACAGGCCCGTGGCCCCGTGCCCGTGCCCGTTGGGGCCGCCCAGGTGCAGCCACTGGTCGCCGTAGACGGTGCGCGGGAATGCGTAGGGCACCAGCCCGTGCAGGAACTGCCGCAGCTTCAGGGCCAGGTGGTTGGCGTCGTGGGCGCCGTGGACGGTGCGCAGGAACCCCTCGAGCGTGTAGATCTGGATCTCCACCGGGAACCGGTACGGCGGCAGGCCGGGCTCGTCGTTGGGATGCAGGACGTCGAGATCCCCCTTGTAGACCTTGTAGCCCTGGCCGCTGTGGCGGTTCAGGCGGCGGCGGTCGCCGGTGAAGCCGATCGTGTCGGTGATGTTGCGCCACGAGACCGGGTTGCCCAGGACGTAGTTGAGCAGCGTCAGCAGCTCGAACACCGCGTCCTCGTCGTGGACGATGAACATCGCGCCGAGCAGGTCGGTGATCGCGTCGGGGTCGTTGATCCCCTTGCGGATCATCTTCGAGAGGATCGAACCGCTGCTGTCGTGGTCCTTGGCGTCCCAGCGGCGGCGCTCGATGACGCGGTGGCTGCCGTCGACGATCTCGTAGGAGATCGGGGTCACCGTGCGCTTGAAGCGGCAGTTGTAGTACAGCACGTCCAGGGACACGCGGCGCCCGGCTGCCTCCCGCTCCAGGAACATCGAGCGGAACTGCCAGCGCTCCTGGCCGGGCTGGGGGCGCAGGTTGTAGCGGATCGTCTCCCCGTCGGGCCCCAGCTCGAAACCGATCTCCACCGTGTTGGTGTCCACGGCGCGCTTCCACAGCCCCTCGCGCAGCAGGGTCTCGATGTAGGCCTTGTGCCGCGGTCCCTGCTGGATATGGCGGGAGTGGTCGATGTCCAGCAGGAGCTTCGCCAGGTAGAGCTTGCGCTGCGACTCGAAGCGGATGCGCGGGTCCTCGCGGCTGAACAGCAGCGACATCAGGGTGCGCAGGTCGTTGCAGGCGGTCACGGTGGCCTGGGGGCGCACGTGGGCCTGCGACGGGGCCGGCAGCAGGGCCACGAGGTCGCGCACGTAGGCGTCGGCCTCGGTCATCGACCGCATCAGGTCGGCGGCGCCGCGGCCGGCGCCCGCGGGCGTGCCGGGCGGGTTGAGCAGGCGGGTGATCTCGCCGCGGTAGGCCGCGTCGTCGTGTTCGATGCGCCGGGACATCTCGTGGAAGAAGCGGCCGACGCGCGAGGGGCGCTGCGTGAAGGTCGGGTCGAGCAGGGGGTGGGCCGTGTAGTCCACCGCCCAGGGGTCGCCGTCGTCTCGGGTCGAAAGATGCGTGGCATCGACCCAGCGCTCGTACATCGGGGTCCGCTTTCCCGGCCGCGGCGGGGGGGGGAGGGGCCCTCCCCCCACCGTGGCGCTAGATCATGTCCAGGGCGCGCTCCAGGTCGGCCTGCAGGTCGGCCGCGTCCTCGCAGCCGACCGCCAACCGGACCAGATCGTCCGTGATATCGGCAGCTTTGCGCTCGGCCTGAGGGATCCCCGCGTGGGTCATCGAGGCGGGGTGCTCGATCAGGGACTCGATGCCGCCCAGGCTCACCGCCAGGGTCGGGATCTGCACGTTGTTGATGACCGTCTTGCCGGCCTCCAGGCCGCCGCGCACCCCGAAGGAGATGACCGCGCCGGGCCCGTCCATCTGCGAGGCGGCCAGGGCGTGCTGGGGGTGGCTCTCCAGTCCGGGGTACCGCACCCAGGCGACCTGCGGGTGGTTCTCCAGGAAGGGCGCCAGGACCAGCGAGTTGGCCTGGGCCTTCTCCATGCGCAGGGCCAGCGTGCGCAGCCCGCGCAGCACCAGCCACGCCTGGTGGGGGTCCATCGTGCCGCCCATGTTCTTGTGGACCTTGGCCAGCCGCTTGAGCAGCACGGGGTCGCGGGCGGTGACGATGCCCGCCACCACGTCGGTGTGGCCGTTGATGAACTTGGTCATCGAGTGCAGGACGATGTCCGCCCCCATCTCCAGCGGGCGCTGCAGCAGGGGCGAGCAGAAGGTGTTGTCCACGCACAGCAGGGCGCCGCCCGCGTGCGCGATGTCGGCGCAGGCGCGGATGTCGGTCAGCTTCAGCGTGGGGTTCGAGGGGGTCTCGATGTAGACCAGCTTCGTCTCGGGGCGCATCGCCGCGGCCACGTTCCGCGCGTCGGACGAGTCGACGAAGGTCGCGCCCACGCCGTAGCGCTTGTACTCGGTCTCCAGCACCATGCGCGACGGGCCGTACAGCGACTCGGTGGCCACGACGTGCGAGCCCTGGCCCAGCAGCGCGAAGTAGACGGTGTTGACCGCGGCCATGCCCGAGGCCGCGCCCAGCGCGCCGCAGCCGCCCTCCATCAGGGCGATCGCCTCCTCGAGGTGGTCGGTGGTCGGGTTGCCCAGGCGCGTGTAGATGTGGCCGGGGTCGCGGCCCGCGAAGCGGTCGGCGCCCTCGTCGGCGTCGCGGAAGCGGAAGGTGGAGGACTGGTAGATCGGGATGGACACGGCCCCGGTCTCGGGGTCCGGCCGCTGGCCGGCGTGGACCACCTTGGTGTGCATGCGCATCTTGGAGAAGTCGTGCATGGGGCTTCCTTTCGGGGGCGTCGGCATCCAGGGTCCTACACCGGGGCTTCGGGGCCGGTTCCGGCTTGTCGGGGGTCCGGCTCCTCCCTATAATAGGCTCCCCGCCCTCGAAGGCAAGACCCTCGAAAGTCCACGTTTTTTCCGGAGGTTCCGTGATGAAGGCGACCTCGACGGGCCGCAGGTTCCCGCTCGTCATGCTGGCGATGCTCGCCCTCGCGGCGACGACGTCCGTCGCGGCGGAGCGGCCGCGCGATCCCTGGCCCTACCTGCCCTCGGACGACATCGGCGCGGTCGACTGGCGCGCCGCCCATCCGACCTGGGACGGACGCGGCGTCGTCATCGCGATCCTCGACACCGGGGTCGACGGCTACGCCCCGGGCCTGACCGCCACCACGACCGGCGGCCAGAAGCTGCTCGACACCCGGGACTTCACCGACGAGGGCGTCTGGGAGGTCGTCGCGGTCGAGCCGGAGGACGGCGCCTTCGTCCATCCCGACGGCATGCGCCTGGAGGGAGCGGCCGCCCTGGCGGTGGCTCCGCCGTCGGACGACAAGGCCTACCCGGTTTGGATGGGCGTCCTGGACGAACCCCGCTTCCGCAACGTCGACGACCTGCAGGACACCAACGACGACGGCGACCGCACCGACCGCTTCGCCTTCCTGGTCTACGCGGCGCCGCGCGCCGCGGTCGAGGCGGCCCTGGGCGCCGGTCGCGGCCTGGACCTGCTGGCCGGCCTGAACGAGACGGCCGCCGCGACGGTCGCCGCCGAGCGCGAGGGTTCGCGGGTCTGGCTCGTGGTCGTGGACACCGACGGCGACGGCCGCCTCGACGACGAGCGCCCGCTGCGCGACTTCCGCGTCGACTGGGACCTGTTCGGCCTGCGCGGCCCCGACGCCCCGGACAGCCGCACGCTCATGGCCTGGTCGGTGAACGTGACCGCCAACGAGGACTGGCTGGGCGCTCCCGAGGCGCCGACCGTCTCCTTCCACCACGACTCCGGCTCCCACGGCTCGCACTGCGCCGGCATCGCCGCCGGCTGCGAGGTCGGCGGCCAGCCCGGCCTGCACGGCGCCGCGCCCGGCGCCTGGCTGATCTCCTGCAAGATCGGCGACAACCGCCTGTCCGGCGGGGCGACGCGCACCGAGACCATGAAGAAGGCCTTCGAGCACGCCGTCGACTTCGGCGAGCGCTACGGCCTGCCGGTCGTGGTCAACATGAGCTTCGGCATCAACGCGGTGGAGGAGGGCGACGACGCCATCGGCAAGTGGCTCGACGACCTGCTGGCCGAACACCCGGAGTTCACCGTCTGCACCAGCAACGGCAACGAAGGCCCCGGCCTCTCCACCAGCGGCATCCCGGCGACCAGCCGCAGCCTGATCGCCTCGGGCGCCTACCTGTCGCGCGCCTCCGGCGAGGACCTCTACCAGGCCCGCCTGCCGCGCGCGACCCTGTTCGCCTTCTCCAGTCGCGGCGGCGAGACGCCCAAGCCCGACGTCGTGGCGCCGGGTTCCGCGCTGTCGACGGTGCCCGGTTTCGTCGACGGCAGCGCCCGCTTCAACGGCACCAGCATGGCCTCGCCGCAGACCGCGGGCGCGGTTGCCTGCCTGCTGAGCGCAGCGGGTCAGGAGGGCCTCGAGGTCCACTGGGGCATGCTCAAGCGCGCCCTGATCGCCGGCGCCAAGCCGGTGCCCGGCCTGGCCCTGTTCGAGCAGGGCGGCGGCCTGGTCGACATCCGGGGCGCGTGGGACGTGCTGCGCCCCCTGGCCCTCAGCCGGTCGGCCCACCAGGTGCTCGATTGGGCCGTGTCGGTGGACTGCCCGTTCCAGTCCGATGGCAAGTCGTCGGCCGCGTACTGGCGCACCCCCGGCGGCGCGCCCGTCTCGCCCGAGCGCGTGACCTTCTCCGTGAAGCCGGTCTTCCACCCCGACCTGGGACCCGACGAGAAGGATGCCTTCTTCCGCTCCTTCACCTTCCGCAGCGAGGCGCCCTGGCTGCAGGTGATCTCCCGGAAGCGCTACGTGCGCGGCGACGCGGCGATGGAGGTCGACGTCGCCTACGACGCGCGCCAGCTGCCAGCCGAGGGCGTCGTCAGCGCGCGCGTGATCGCCGCGCTCGACGGCGGCGACCTCTCCGGTCCCGCGGCCCGCGAGTTCGACCTCTGGAACACCGTGGTGTCCGGCGTCGCGGTCGGCCCGCAGGACGGTTTCGCGACGACGTTCAGCGGCAAGGGCCTGCAGGCCTCGACCAACCGCCGCCACTACGTGCAGCCGCCGGCCGGGGCCACCGCCATGCGCTGCCGCCTCGAGGTCAGCCGGCAGCTCGGCGCGGTCAAGGGCGCGGGCGCCGCGCTGGAGATCTGCGACCCCGAGGGCGCCGTGCGCGGCGGCTGGGCCGGCTACGCCCGGCCCGAGAGCAGCCCCGTCGTCGACACGACGATCCTGCCGCCCGAGCTGCGGCCCGGCATCTGGGAGCTGAACGTCTCGGCGGCGATCGGCAACCTGGCCGACACCGACTACCGCTCACGGTCTCGTTCGACGGCTACGAAGCCGACCCGCCCACCCTCGCCGCGCTGGCGAGCGAGGGCACGGGCGAACCGGCCGAGACGGAGCTCACGGTGACCCGCAGCTTCCCCGGCGTGTTCAAGGGCACGGCGCGGGCGCAGCTCGACGGGTTCCGCCGCGAGCGCGAGGTCGAGGTCGAGAAGGCCGACACCTGGACCCACGACTTCTCGCTCGACGCGACCACGCCGCGCGCCGAGTTCCACCTGACGATGGACGAGGCCACGGCCAACCTGCTGACCGACTGCGCCGTGAACATCCTGGACGCCGAGGGCGCGGCCGTGTCGGCCGGCTCCTTCTCCGGCCTGGAGGCCGACGCGTCGGTGGCGCTGCCCGCGGGCAGCGACGGCGGCAAGTACACGCTGCAGGTGGTCGCCGCCTTCGCCCTGAAGAAGGACAGCGAGAAGTGGGGTTTCACGGCCGAGGAGCGCTACCTGTTCGCCGCCCCGTCGGCCGGCAAGGTCGAAGCCGCCGGCGGCGCGCCGCTGCGCCTGTACTGCGGCGTGCCGGCGGCGTTGTCCCTGTCCTTCGAGGGCGGCTGGCCCGCGCCGCCGCAGGACCTGCACCCCTACGGCGCCGTGCGCTTCCTGGACACGAACCTGGACGACCGGGCGCCGGGCGACCGCGAAGGGCGCCTGGTGCTGGAGGTCCCGATCCGACTGGAGGACTGAGCTCAGCGGGGGGCGGGGAGGCCCGCCGCCTCGCGCAGCAGGGCTTCGAGACGATCCATGTGGGAGGCGCGCGCGTACCGTCGTTCGGCGGTGCGGCGCGCCTCTTCGCGTGACGAGGGGGGCAGGGCGTCGGCGCGCGCCAGGGCGGCCGACAGCGCCGCGGGATCGCCGGACCTGAACAGCACGCCGTCGACGCCGTCGCGCAGGTGCTCCGGGATGCCGCCGATGTCCGCGCCGACGACCGGCACGCCGGCCGCCAGGGATTCCAGCAGCGACAGCGGCCCGTTCTCGTACCACTCCGAGGGCAGCACCGTGAACCGCGCGCGGGACAGCTCCGCGCGCAGGCGGTCCGGCGGCAGCGGGCCCAGGAACTCGACGCGTCCGGCCGCGAGGCCGGAGGCGCGGGCCCGCAGCTCCGCTTCCTGCGGACCGGACCCGGCCAGCCGCAGCTGCGGCACCGGCGGGGCGCCGGTCGCCTCGGCGCGGCGGGACCACAGCTCGTGGGCCGCCAGCAGCGTGGACAGCCCCTTCTCCCGCGACAGCCGCCCGAAGTACAGGTAGCCGTCGCCCGGCGGCGCCGCGGCCGGCCGCCAGGCGTCGAGGTCCACGAAGTTGGGCAGGTGCGTCAGGCGGTCGGCGGGCCAGCCCCACTCGGCGAACTTGCGGGCGTAGAAGGCGCTAGGGCAGAGGAAGCGGCCGACTGTCCGCCGGTAGAGCCGGCGCGAGGCGTGGTGGGCCGTCTCGACCGCCGCCAGCAGCGACGCCGCACGCGAGTCCTTGACGCAGCGGCCCAGGACCGCCTCGTGGAAGCGGCCGCCGCGGCAGCGCTCGCAGACCTCGCCGCGGCGCAGCATGTGGATGGCCGGGCAGAGCAGGCGCAGGTCGTGCAGCGTCATGACCGCCGGGATCCCGTGGCGGCGCAGCACGGGCAGGATCGACGGGCTCAGGTGGTGGTAGGCGTTGTGCAGGTGCGCCACGTCCGGCTTCGCTTCGCGTAGCAGCGCGTCGAGCCGGCGCGACGCCTCCCGGTTCCAGATCAGCGAGGCGGCGTCGCCCGCGGCGCCGCCGGTCCAGCGCGGGCGGCTGTAGTCCCGCGCCCGCACGAAGAAACGGTCCCAGGGCGAAGGCCGTGCGTGCTCGTCCCTCATCGCGAAGGGCACCACGTCCCAGCCGCGCGCGCTGAGGTCCTGCTCCTGCTGCACGAGGTACCGCCCGACGCCGCCGGCGGGGCCCACGTCGTGGTAGAACTTGTTGATCAGCAGCAGGGTCGGGCGCGGCACGGTCACCTCGCGGACAGGAGTTGCGGCAACGTCGTCTCGGCGCCACCCGGCACGAAATCGTCGACCCAGCCGCCGAGCCCGCCGGGCTCCAGGTTGAACTCGGCCACGCGCGCGCCGGCCTGCTTGGCGATCCCCGCCAGCCCCGCGGCCGGGTGCACGACGCCCGAGGTGCCGACCACCAGGAACACGTCGCAGCCCGCGGCGGCGTCGGCCGCCTCGCGCCGGACCTGCGGGTCGATCGGCTCGCCGAACCACACCACGCCGGGCCGCAGCAGGCCGCCGCAGGCTCCGCAGCGCGGCGGCAGCGGCAACGGCACGCGCTCGTCGCGCGCCTCGCGGCCGCAGGCCGTGCAACGCACCGTCCACAACGACCCGTGGTATTCGATCACCCGCCGGCTGCCGGCGCGCTGGTGCAGGCCGTCGACGTTCTGGGTCAGGATCGTCACGTCCGCGGTCAGCGCCTCGAGCGAGACCAGGGCCGCGTGCCCGGGGTTCGGCCGGCAGGCGGCCACCAGCCCGCGGCGCCAATCGTACCAGCGCCAGACCTTGTCCGGATCGCGGTGGAAAGCCTCGGGCGTGGCCAGATCCTGCGGCCGCTCCTGCTCCCAGAGGCTGTCCGGGCCGCCGCGGAACGTGGGCACGCCGCTGGCCGCGGAGATGCCGGCGCCGCTGAGCACGGCCACCCGCGTGGTCGCGGTCAGGCGGGCGCGCAACTGCGCGAGGACGGACTCGGCGTGCGGCAAGGCGCGGATGCCTCCCCCCGGTGTTGCGGTCGGCGGCGGTTCGCCGCATGATGGGTCGCTGTCGTCGGAACTGTCAACGCCGAACGGATCGGGGTGCGCCATGCGCAAGGGATGCACGACGGCGGCGCTGCTGCTGGCGGCGTGGGTCGCGGCCTGGGCGCCACCGGCGACGGCGTCGGCGCCGCGGTTCGACGCCTGCGTGACCGTCGTCGCGGACCCGGGCGTGGATCCCGGCGTGGCGCGCGAATGTCGCGAGGCGCTGGCGCAGGCCTGGCCCGCGATGGTCGCCGAGGTCTGGCCCATCGACGGCGCGCGCCCGCGCTTCGAGATCCGGCTGCTGACCACCGACGGTTTCCGCGCCCTGCACCGCGACCGCATCGCCGACTGGGGCGTGGGCCTGGCCGCCGCCGACCTGGCCTGGGTCGACGTCGAACGCTCGCTGGGCGGCGGCCGCACCGCGGCCCATGTGACGCTCCACGAGGCGGTCCACTGCCTGCTGCACCAGGCGCTGCCCGGGGTGGCGGGCGTGCCGGCCTGGTTCCACGAGGGCCTGGCCCAGGACCTGTCCGGGGAGTGGCGCTTCCGCGACACCGTGTCGCTGATCCTCGACGGGCGCGTCCCGGACCTGGCGCGTCTCGAAACCGGGTTCCCCTCCGACGCGGCGCGTGCCGACCAGGCCTACCGCACCGGGCTGCTGGCCGTGCAGTCCCTGCGCGACTGGCACGGGCGCGACGTCGTGCCGCGCCTGATCGACGCCGCGCGGCGCGAGGGCGATTTCCGGGCGGCGATGCGCGAGGTCACGGGCGCCGAGCCCGCCGCGTTCCGCGAGCGCTTCGCCGGTTCGGTGCGCCTGCGCTTCGGCTGGCTGGTCGCCGCGACCCGCTGGCCGACCTTCTTCGTGCTGCTAGCGGCGGCCGCGGCGGCGGGCATCGTCGCGCGCCGCCGCCGTGATCGGCGGCGCTTCGCCGCCCTGGACGACCGGCCCCCCGAGCGCCCGGAAATCGAACCTGAGCCTCAGTAGCAGGAATGCCGTGCAGGATGCGCCGTGGGCGTGAAAAGGCCGTGCAGGGCTGTTCGAGGCGTGGCGCGGCAGGGGGCCGCCGGCGTCGCGGCGGCCGCCCGAGGCACCATGCCCCGTCATGGGGGCCGGGGAGGAAGTCCGGGAAACTTCCATTCTCACCATCCGATCATTGACAGTTGACGCCGGATTCCCATAGTTGCCCTGAAGGAGTGTGACCGCCGGGATACCCGGCAGGCAAGATGTGGCGGACAGGATGTCCCCACGATGCCGGCACCGACCCGGTCGAATCTCCCAACTGATTGTAAAAAATGGCTTTATCGGACCTGGCCGGATGGTCCGGAACGGGTGGCACCGTAGTTGCTTTTTGATGGCGCGTCATCGGCGACCACGGCCCACGGCTCGACGGCGGTCTTTCCTGGAGAGGGCGGCGACTTGAATCACCGGCAGCAAGGGACGAAGACCGGTCTGTTCGCACTGCTGCTGTTGTCGCTGCCGGCGCTGGCGGCGGGGCAGGTGGTGACGGTCCCCTTCCACTGGTCCGCCCCGACCCAGGGCACGCAGGCCGTCAGTTACAACGTCTGGGTTTCCCGCGACGGCGGCGAGCCCCGCCTGGAAGCGACCGCCCAGGACACGACCTGGACGCTCCAGGCCGACCTGGGGGTCGAATACCGGGTCCTGGTCCAGGGCGTCGACGCCCTGGAGCGGGATGGCGCCATGAGCCCGCCTTCGGACGTCGTCTTCCTGCCGGAGCTGCAGCCCGAGGAGGGCGGCCCTCCCTTGAACGCCTCGTTCCGGCCGAACTACCCGAACCCCTTCAATCCCGAGACGACCATCCGCTACGGCATCCCCGAGGGTGCCCAGAACCAGCGGATCGCCTTGGAACTCTTCGACATCCGTGGCCAGCGGGTCCGCAGCTTCGAACCCGCGGAGACCCCGGGCTGGCACACCGTGCTCTGGGACGGCCGCGACGACGCCGGAACCTTGCTCTCCTCCGGGCATTATATCGTCCGGCTGGTTTGCGGCGGGCGGACGGAGACCTGGAAAATGGCCATGGTTAAATAAAGGCCGATCCCGCCTTTTCCCGCCCCGCAAATCTGCTATCTTGAAGATCGACTGCTAACCTCAAGACGATCGAGTTTGCCCGGCCGCTGCAAATCAACGGCGGGTGATTTTTTGTCCGTACGCCGAAGACGGGGACGACCATGAACCTGATCAAGCTGAAGAAGCTGGCGAACTCGCGTCAATTCACCGACCTCGAAGTGCTGTGGAGCGAGGCGCTCGACGAGCCCGAGGTCGAGGTCGAGGAGATGCTGCGCGTGGCCACGCAGGTGCGCCGACTGGGCGAGGAGGAGCGGGCCGACTCCATGCTCCAGGGACTGCTGCACGCGTCCGAGCAGCGCGGGGGCCGCCGCGTCCGGCTCGACGTCGCCCGCCAGGCCGCGACGCTGCTGCCGGCTTCGATCCTGCTGCGCAAGGAACTGCGGCAGCTGATGCCCGCGTTCCACACCGATTACGAGCACGCCGGCACGCTCACCTCGCGCCTGCTGGCCGAGGGGACGTCCCTGCCCGAGGGGCTGGCCGTGCTGGACCGCTTCCTGCAGCTGCGTCCGGGTTCGTTCCTGAGCGACCGCTCCCACCTCGAGCCCGGCATGGTCGAGGAGGTCGACGCCGAGCACACCAAGCTGACGGTCTCGTTCAGCGGCCGGCGCGAAGTCCTGGAACGGGCCCGCGTCGGCGAGGTGATCGTCCTGCCGCCGGACCATTTCCCGTCGTTGCTGCTCTACCGGCCCGACGAGCTGCGCCGGATGGCCGCCTCCGAACCGGAATCGTTCGTCGTCAAGGCGCTGATGTCGACCCGCGACCGGACGCTTGCCCACCGCGAGCTGCGCATCCACTACGTCGCGCTCCACGGCGAGGATGGCTGGACGGGCTGGTGGAAGAAGGCCCGCCTGGCCCTGAAGACCTCCAGCCGGATCGAGATGACCGGCACCGGGCAGCCGACGTTCCACCTGCTGCGCCAGGAAAGCTCCTACGAGGAGCGCGTGCGCGAACAGCTGCGCGGCCTGACCGAGCCCGCGCCGCGGCTGCAGTTCATCCTGGAGCGGCTCGGCGAGGCCCGCCGCGACAAGTCCGTCTCGCGCGCGATGGTCGGGGAGCTGGGCAACGCCGCCGCGCGCCTGGCCGGACCGCTGCTGGAGAAGGACGCCGCGCTGACGCTGGCCTGCCTGGCCCTGCACGCCGAGGCCGCCGACCTGGGCGGCGACGTCGTGGAGGTGAACCCGCGGGCCGCCGCGCAGGTGATCCAGCGGATCCACGAGCCCGCGGTGCTGCCCTCGCACCTCGGCGATCGGCTGCTCCAGCTGGTGCTGGCCTTCGTCCGCAAGACCCTGCCGGCGGAGCAGTGGACCGTCTTCTGGGGGCGGGTGCTGCCCCGCACCGGCCGGATGACCGCCGACATGATGGCGCGCGAGCTGCTCGCCGCCGGGCAGGAGCCCGTCCTGGTCGCGGCCCTCGAGGACGTGATGTCCCACCCGACCGCGTCGCCGGAGGTGCTGGGCTGGTTGTGGCGCACCCGGTTCGCCGAGACCAAGACCGGCCAGGCGCTGGCCGCCATGAAGGACCTGGGCGTGGGCCGCCTGATGAACGCCCTGCTCGACCTGATGGACGCGACCGGCCGCATGACCGCGCTTTCGGACGACAAGCGCCTGCGCCGCGTGCTGGAGCAGGGTCAGGAGGGGCTCGAGCTGCACGACGGCGAGCCGATCCGCATCTACCTGTCGGCCACCGGCCCGGACGAGGCGCGCGTGCTCAAGGAGCGCATCGAGCGCAACGGCGGCATCCGCGCCAGCACCCGCACCAGCCTGCTGGGTTGGCTGCGCACCGCCCACCCCGAGGTCTTCGCCGAGATGTCGCGGCCCTGGGAGGAGGACGTCTACTACACGACGATGTCCGGGCTGCAGCACCGCCAGGCGGCGCTGGACGAGCTGGTCCAGGTCGACCTGCCGGCCGTCGCCCGCCAGATCGGCGAGGCCGCGAGCCACGGCGACCTGAGCGAGAACGCGGAGTACACCGCGGCCCTGGAGAAGCGCGACCAGATCACCAGCCGCGCCACGCGCCTGGAGAACGAGCTGGCCCGCGCCAAGATCATCACCGACGAGATGGTGCGCTCGGCCTTCGTGAACGTCGGCACCCGCGTGCGCGTGCGCGACCTGGTGACCAACGTCGAGGAGACCTACAGCTTCCTGGGCGTGTGGGACTCCCAGCCCGAGGTGGGCATCCTGTCCTACCGCGCGCCGTTGGCGATGGCCTTCATGGGCTCCCGCCCTGGCGACCAGGTGGAGTACGGCGAGCAGAGCGAGCGCCGGCACTGGGAGGTGCTGGAGGTCGGGCCCGCCCTCTAGGGCGGCGGCGTGGCAGGTTCCGGCTTCGCCGGGTATCCTGTGTGTCTCGCAGACGGTCCCGAAGTCCCCGGAGGTCCTGCTCTTGAAAGCGCTGCTGCTCGTCCTGCTCGCCCTGGCGGCCGCCGTCGGCCTGGCCGCCGCGCTGCTCCTGAGGTCCGCCACGGCGGCCGGCGTCCAGCAGGCGGGGGCCGCCGCCGACGGGGGATCGTTCTACGACCTGAAGACCCGCACCCTGGCGGGCGAACCCGCCTCCCTGGACGTCTACAAGGGGAAGGTGGTGCTGGTGGTCAACACGGCCAGCAAGTGCGGCCTCACCCCCCAGTACGAGGGCCTCGAGAAGCTGCACCGCGAGTTGGGGGGGGCCGGCTTCGCCGTCCTCGGCTTCCCGAGCAACGACTTCATGGGCCAGGAGCCGGGCACCCCCGAGGAGATCCGCGCCTTCTGCGACGCGAAGTACCAGGTGACCTTCCCGCTCTTCGAGAAGGTGGCGGTCAAGGGCGACGCCAAGTGCGACCTCTACCGCTTCCTGACCGCGGGCGGCCTCGAAGAGCCGACCTGGAACTTCACCAAGTACCTGATCGGCCGCGACGGCCGCGTCATCGCCCGCTTCGGCCCCCGCACCGCTCCCGACGCCCCCGATCTCCGGGCCGCCATCGACGCGGCTCTTCGACTCTGATCCGCAGATCCTGACGTGACAGGGGGCGCTCGTCGGGCACATCCT
>PNOJ01000066.1 GCA_013824755.1 Gemmatimonas sp. | reverse complement strand
GCCTCGAGGAAACCCAGCAGGGCCGTCGCCGCGCTGGCGCTGTAGCCGCCGGCGCGGCCGAAGCAGTCCCACCACGACAGCGGGCGCCCGTCCAGGCGCACCACCCGGGTGCGCGCCAGCAGCTTCCCCGCCGTGCGCCCGCGGCCCAGGCGCGTCGCCGCCGTGAACCAGGCGACGAACAGGAAGCCCACGTTGTACAGGTTCGCCATGCCGCCCATCAGGGCGTCGGTGCCGAGTTGGAGCCGTCGGCCCTCGGGCGTGACGACGATCTTCGAGGCGCCGCCGACGATCGTCAAGTTCGTGCCGCCATCTTCGGGATTCAGGAGCGTCCACAGCGCGGCGGGTCCGCCGCCGTCCAGGACGGCCCTCGCCTCGTCGTCCAGCAGGCCGGGATCGCGCTCCACCATGATCGCCAGGAACCGCCCGACGTCGGCATAGCGCGCGGGGCGCTCGGCCTCCGGCGCGGCGCGGGCCGCCCACAGGTCGGCGAACAGGCGCCCGTCGCTGCGATGGAAGCTCAGCGCCGTCAACCCGACGAACAGCACGACGATCAGGGCGCCGACCAACGCCAAGTCGATGACGAAGGCCGCCGCGCGCCGCCGGAACGAGGCCAGGGGCCTCCCGAGCAACGCCGGCTCGATCCGGTAGGGCTCGTCGGTCACGATGCGTCGGCGGTCGCGCAGGCTGGGCATCCGGACCTCCCCCGTCAGCGGACGATCGCGAACTTCAGGACGGACGACGACGCCTCGCCGTTCAGGCGCGCCCAGTAGACGCCGGAGGGCACGGCGCGGCCCTCGTCGTCCCGGCCGTTCCACAGTTCCTCGCGCTCCAGCAGCGACGAACCGACGGCCGCGACGTCGCGGCGGTGCAGGCGGCGTCCGGCCGCGTCGAAGATCTCCAGCTCGAGGGTCGCCGCTTCCTGCTGCAGGTAGACCAGGGCGACCACCCCGTTGAACGACGGGTTCGGGTACGAGCGCAGCAGGCGCGACGGATCCGCGGTCGCGGCGACCTCCCGCCAGGCGACCCACCCCTGGGGGTCGAGCGCGGCGGACTGCACCGCGGTGGTGAAGTCGAAGCTTCGCGTCGTCTCCGAGCCGACCAGTCGCAGCGCGCGCCACTCCTCGCCCGCCTCGGTCGTCACCCGCACCGGGTAGACGTTGTCGAAGGCCACGCCGCTGCGGTCGCGCAGCCGGACCTGCAGGCGCGTGCCTGCGCCGGCGTCGCCGTCCGTCGTCAGGGCCGTGAACTCCAGGTGCGGGACCGTCGTGGCCTCCAGCCAGGGGGTGAAGAAGCCCGTGAGGTCCTCGCCGGCGTGCTCGGAGGCGAGGTCGATGAACATCCCGGTGTCCACCACGCCGTGCAGGCGCGCGGACGCGGTCCAGTCGGCCAGCAGCGCGAAGAAATCGGCGTCCCCCATCCTCCCGCGCAGCATGTGCAGGATCCAGGCCCCCTTGTCGTAGACGACCTGGTCGAGGATCGGGAAGGGGTCGTAGACGGGCGTCTCGCCGATCCAGTCCGTCGACCCGCGCTTGGTGCGGATCCAGGTGAAGTAGCCATCCTCGCCGTCGGGGTCCATCCCGTGCAGGTGCTCCTCCCAGAGGGCCTCGGCGTAGGTGGCGAAGCCCTCGTTGAGCCAGATGTCCTGCCAGCCGCGCGGCGTGAGCGCGTCGCCGAACCACTGGTGGGCCAGCTCGTGGACCATGATCCAGTCGTAGTGGTTGTTGCCGCGGATCAGGTTGCGGCCGTAGCTCGTCACGGTCTGGTGTTCCATCGCGCCGGAGTTCATGTTCAGGAATGCCGCGTGGCCGTACTTCTCGTCGGCGAACGGGTAACGCCCGACGAGGCCCTCCATGACGCCGATCATGTCGCACAGGGGCGCGAAGTCGACCTGCGCGGCGGCGACGTCGTCGGGGTGGACCCAGTGCCGCAGCGGCACGCTGCCGGCGTCGGTCACGCACAGGCTGCCGAAGTCGTCGTAGGCGCTCAGGGCCACCGACACCAGGTACGTGGCGATGGGGTGGCTCTCGCTCCAGATCCGGGTGAGCGTGCCGTCGCCGTGGTCGATCTCGTCCACGAGGCTGCCGTTGGACACCGCGACGAGGTCGGCGGGGGCCGTGATCTCCACCTGGCAGCGGGCCTTGTCGTCGGAGCGGTCCTTGCAGGGCCACCAGGTGCGGGCCGCGTCGGGCTGGCTCATGCTCGAGATGATCGGGTCGGTGTCCTCGGGATAGTCCCAGTACCAGAGGCTCAACCCCTCGCGGAGGCGCAGCGGCAGCGCGTTGCTGAACGTCACCACGACGTTCTCGACCGTCGGTTCGCGCTTGCCGGCGGTCGTGATGCGCAGCGCATCGCCCGCCTGGACGAAGGGCAGCGCCGTCTCGCCGTCGGTGACGCCGGTGACGAGGGGACCCGCGCAGTCCAGGACCACCTCCCCGGCGAACGGCGCGCGCGGCACGTAGCTGATGGTGACGACGCCCTGGTAGGTCGCGGCGGCGGGATCCAGCGTCAACTGCAGGCGGTAGTCGCGCACGTCGTACTCGTCGCCCACCAGCGACGACTTGTCGCCGACGGCGCTGGCCGTCGTCAGGCCGGCCTTGGCGCGCGCCAGGCAGCCGGGATCGGCGGCGGCGGTCGGCGGCGAGGCCGGAGCCGGCCGGGGCGGCAGGACGGACAGAGCCAGCACGGCCGCCGCGCAGACGGGGACCACGGACCAGCAACGACGACGGGACATGGCGTCCTCCGGGGCAGGGGGGTGGATGTCCGGGAAGATACCCCGGCGGCGGGACGGCGACAACCCCCCATCCCGGCCGCGGGGGAAGCGCGGGTCAGCGGTCGTCGTGGGTGTGGGTCAGGATGCGCCCGCCGGCCGGCACCGAGGCCACGACCCAGCAGCCGCCGCCGACCACGGCGCCGCGGCCGACGACGGTCTCGCCGCCCAGGATGGTGGCGTTGGCGTAGATCGTCACGTCGTCCTCGATGGTCGGGTGGCGCCGGCCGCCCTTGGCCAGCGAGCCGTCGGGAGCGCGCTTGAAGCTCAGGGCGCCGAGGGTGACGCCCTGGTAGATCTTCACGCGGGCGCCGATGCGCGTGGTCTCGCCCACGACCACGCCGGTGCCGTGATCGATGAAGAAATGCGGGCCGATCGTCGCCCCGGGGTGGATGTCCACGCCGGTGCGGGCGTGCGCCCACTCGCTCATCAGGCGCGGCACGATCGGCACGCCCGCCGCCTGCAGCGGGTGCGCCAGGCGGTGCACGGCGGTGGCCAGCAGGCCGGGATAGCAGAGGATGACCTCGTCGCGCCCGGTGGCGGCGGGGTCGCCCAGGAAGGCGGCCTCGACGTCGGTGCGCACCAGGGCGCGGATCTCGGGCAGCCGTCCGAGGTAGGCCAGCGCCAGGCTCTCGGCGGCGGTGGGGATGTCCACCTCCGGATCCGCGCCGGTCAGGGGCAGGGGCTGCGGCGTGTGGACGCCCTCGCGGGCGCAGAAGGCGAGCGTGCCGCCGAGGATCTCCGCGAGCGCGTCGTAGACGGCGTCGATCTTCGCGGCGACGAAGGTCTCGAGGCAGGCGCGCGCGCCCAGCCGGCCGCCGAAGTAGCCCGGGAACACGATCGTCAGCAGGTCCTGCAGCACCGCCTCCACCCGCGCGAACGAGGGCAGTTCGGCGTCCCCCGCGCGGTTGAAGCCGCCGGCGGACTGGTAGTCGGCGGCGAGTTCGCGCGCGAGGTCTTGCAGGCGGCCGGAGCAGCGCGGGTCCCTGGGGTTCATGTCGGGCCTCCGTGGCGGCGTTCAGTCGCCGAGCAGGTCGCGGTACAGGTCGGACGTGAGGTAGCGCTCGCCGAAGCTCGGGATCACCACGACCAGGCGCTTGCCGGCGCTCTCGGGCCGCGCGGCCACCGCCAGGGCCGCGTGCAGGGCGGCGCCCGACGAGATGCCGACGAACAGGCCCTCCTCGCGCGCGGCGCGGCGGGCCATGGCCATGGCCTCGTCGTTGGTCACCCGGATCACCTCGTCGATCAGCGAGGTGTCGAGGATCGAGGGCACGAAGCCGGCGCCGATGCCCTGGATCTTGTGCGGGCCGGGCGCGCCGCCGGAGAGGACCGGCGAATCGGCGGGCTCCACGGCCACGGCGCGGAAGCCGGGCCGGCGCGCCTTCAGCACCGAGGCGACGCCGGTCAGGGTGCCGCCGGTGCCCACGCCCGAGATCAGCGCGTCCACCTCGCCGCCGGTGTCGCGCCAGATCTCCTCGGCCGTCGTGCGGCGGTGGACCGCCGGGTTGGCCGGGTTGTCGAACTGCTGGGGCATGAACGCGCCCGGCCGCTCGGCCAGCAGCTCCGCCGCTCGCGCGATGGCGCCCTTCATGCCCGCGGCCGCGGGCGTCAGCACGAGCTCGGCGCCGAGCGCCCGCATGATGGCGCGCCGTTCGCGGGACATGCTCTCGGGCATCGTCAGGGTCAGCCGGTAGCCCTTGGCGGCGCAGACGAAGGCCAGGCCGATGCCGGTGTTGCCGGACGTCGGCTCGATGACCTCCCCGCCCGGCGCCAGCAGACCGTCGCGCTCGGCGGCCTCGATCATGGACTTGCCGATGCGGTCCTTGACGCTGGCCATGGGGTTGAAGTACTCGAGCTTGGCCACCAGGTCGGCGGCGGTCGTGTTCAGGCGGGGCAAGCGGACCAGGGGCGTGTTCCCCACCAGGTCCAGCACGCTGTCGCGGATGCCGTTCGTCATCTCGGATCTCCTTGCGGGCAGGGAGGCCGCCGGAATCGGCGGCGCCCCGTCTTGCCATGGTATCCACAGGGAAGGGCGGCGGCCACCGGACCCGCCCGCCGGGAGCACCCCGGCGATCATCCGGCGGAGCATCCGGCTTGCCAGGAGCGGGGAATGTGAGACATTATCGAGTGTCCCGCCGCCGCCGGGAACCCGGTACGGCGGCGGCGGGTTCATGTCTGGATGACGCGCGTTCCCGACCCCAGACCCAAGGATCGGCCAAGATCATGACCACGTACCGCCGCCTCCCCCTGCACCCACTCGCCGCGGTGGCCCTGCTGGCCGCGTTGACGACCGTCTTTCCGACCGTCCTGCCGACCGTGGCCCACGCCTCGGCCAAGGTCTCGATCATGCCGCCGGAGATCGACTTCGGCCGCCTCGAACAGAACGAGGCCCGGACCGCTTCCCTGGTCGTCCGCAACGAGGGCGACATGGTGCTGGACATCATCAACGTGGAGAGCACCTGCGGCTGCACCGTGGCCAAGCCTGGCCGCAACTCCCTGCAGCCCGGGGAGAGCACGACGATCGAGGTGACGTTCAACAGCAAGGACTTCCAGGGTCCCCAGCACAAGATCGTGACGGTCCAGACCAACGACCCGGTCCGCACCATCATCGAGATCCCGATCCTGGCCGAGGTGCACGCGCCGCTGGTCGTGCTGCCCGTCGACAAGGCGGTCACCTTCGGACGGGTGCCGCTGGGGCAGGGCGCCGAGCAGGTGGTCGAGTTCAGCACCCCCGACCTGCCGACGCTGAACGTCGAAGTGATCAAGACGCGCGCCGACCTGTTCACGATCGAGGTGACGCCGGGCGCCACGGCGAACGCGAAGCGCGCCACGATCCGGCTGCGCGCGGACGCCCCCACGGGCCAGATCCGCGAACTCGTCACCTTCCACACGAATGTGCCTGAGCGCTCGCAGGTCGACATCTCGGTCGGCGGCGCGGTCCTGGCGCCCGTAGTGCTCCTGCCCGAGGAGGTCAACTTCCGCTACGCGGCCCCCAACACGAAGATGACGCGCCGGTTCATCCTGCGTCCGCAGAGCGGGGCGGTCGTGAACGTCAAGACGGCGACGATCGACCTGCCCGGTTTCAAGGTGACCTCCATCACCCGCAACGCCGAGTCCGGCGAGACGACGATCGAGGTCGAGGGCTTCCCCCTGGCGACCGGCGACCCCGCCGCCATCGCCGCGAAGGGCCGCTTCAACGGCACCCTGCTCGTGCGGACCGACTCGAAGAGCGCGCCCGAACTCAAGGCCGCCGTCAAGTACATGCTCAAGATGTAGGAGCGTCGTGGCCGAGAGCGCACCCGGGATCCGACCGTTCGCGCGCGCGCGCCCCCTGCGCGAAGCCTCGCTGTTGCTGGCCCTGGCGCTGACCGCCGCGGGCCTGAGCTGGGCGGTGCGCACGCCTCGCCTGCCGCTGCGCGCCGATCTGGCCGTCTACGAGCTCGACCTGGGCTTCCCCCTCGTCCCAGCAGCCGAAGCCGTGGCCCTCTTCCTGGACAACGCCTGCGTCCCGGTGGACACGCGCGCCGGCGCGCCGGCGCGCCGCATCCCCGGCTCCTTCGCCCTGGGGCAGGAGACCTTCGACGACGACCTGCGGGAGGTCTTCGACTTCCTCTCCCCCGCCGACCCGCTGCTGGTCTACGGCGACGGCAACCTGCTGGTCGCCGCCGCCGTGGCCGGCCGCCTGCGGGAGCGCGGGTTCACGGACATCCGTCTGCTGCAGGGATCGCTCGACGGCTGGGAGCAGGCCGGCGGCGAGATCCAGACCGACGACGTGATCCAGGCCGAAGAAGGGGGGGCCGGCCATGACTGACTCCGCCGCCGTCGGCGTCGCCACGGGCAGCCGCTGGCGGACGATCCCCGACTGGATGGACCTGCTGCTGCGCTTCCTGGTGGGCGGCACCTTCGTCTACGCGTCGTTCGACAAGATCCTCGACCCCGCCGGTTTCGCCCAGTCCATCGCCCACTACCGGCTGGCGCCGGCCTGGCTGCTGCACCCGATGGCCATGCTCGTGCCCTGGCTGGAACTCGTGGCCGGAGGGGCGATGATCCTCGGCTTCGCGCGTCGCGGCGCCGCCTGGCTGGTGATCCTGATGCTGGCGATGTTCATGGCCGCCATCGGTTCGGCCATGGCGCGCGGCCTGGACATCTCCTGCGGCTGCTTCGGCACCGAAGACGCCCACGCGGTGGGCCTGTCGCTGCTGCTGCGCGATCTGGCCCTGCTGGCCGGGGCGGTCGTCCTGGCCGCAGCGCGGGCGACCCGCCGGTCCTTCTGACGCTCCCGCGCTCCCGCCCTGTTGACCGTAGCTTTCAAAATCGAAACCGCGGAATCAATGATTGACAAGATCGCCGCACCGGACAATTTTGCCCCTTGAGTACACACCTGCCGGCGTTTCCGAACCCGGGCGTTTTCCCAGACCAAGGAGTCACCCCATGCCTGCTTTTGTGAACCCCGACGAGTGCACCGGGTGCGAGTCCTGCATCGAGGCCTGCCCGACCGAGGCCATCGCCATGACCGGCGACGGCGTCGCGAAGGTCGACCCCGACACGTGCACCGACTGCGAGGCGTGCCTGGAGGCTTGCCCGACCGAAGCCATCACGATGGCCGACTGAGCTCCTCGCCGCACGAACGACGATTCCAGGGCCCCGCGCAAGCGGGGCCTTTACCGTGGTACCCATCGGTGTGAAGGGGTTCAGTTCCGGTTGCGGATCGCTTCGCGGCGCGTGAAGAGGGTCAGCACGATCACACTCGCCAGCAGGCCGACGATGAACAGCGCGAGGCGGGGGAACGCCGTCGCCAGACCGCCGGCCCGCTCCCAGTCACCGACCAGTTTGACCGCCAGCGAGCCCATGCCGAACACGAGCACGAACTTCAAGCCGTAGCCGGTGCTGCGCAGGCGCGGCGGGGTGAGCGCCGCCACCAGGGAGTTCTCGGCCGGCTGCATGCCGAAGGCGAAGAAGGAGTAGGCCATGGCCGCGAGCAGCAACGCCGGGCCGGACGTCTGCCCCATCAGGACCAGCAGCGGCAGGGCGCAGGCCTGGAAACCGAAGTAGACCCGCCGCAGGTCGTGGCGATCGGAGAGCCTCCCGCCCACCACCTGTCCCAGCGCGCCGACGAGGTAGGCCAGGGAGGTGAGGGCCGTGGCCGCGACGACGCTGCCCCCGGCGCGGGGCAGCCACGTCCACCCCTCGACGGCGGCGACCAGCGCGCCGCCCTGCTCCTGGAACCACTTCGGCAGCACCAGGGTCTGCCCGCGGTAGGCGATCCCGCCGCACACCATCGCCACGCAGAGCAGCGAGAAGACGAGCACGGTCCGTCGCCGCCCTCGCACCGGCTCCGCCTCGCGGGCGGCGGGCGCGGGCAACCCGTCGGCGCGCAGGCGCAGGGCCAGCACGGCCATCGCGGCCGAAGGCACGGCCAGCACCAGGTAGACGCTGCGCCAGCCCAGCACCACCGCCAGCAGGCCCGCCGCGACCGGGGCGAGGACCTCGCCGAGGTTGCCGGCGACCCCGTTGACGCCCAGCGCCCAGCCCCGGCGCTTCACGCCGGTGGAGATCAGCCCCATGCCCGCGGGGTGGTAGATCGAGGCGAACAGGCCCAGGCCGCCCAGCGCACAGGTCAGCTGCGACGCCGTGCGCGTCAGGCCGGCCCACAGCGAGCAGGCGGCCATGCCCGCCAGGCAGATGACGATCATCAGCTGGGGACGTCGCCACAGGTCGGTCAGCACGCCGGTGGGCAGGGCGCCCAGACCGAACAGCAGGTACATCCAGAAGCCGAGGGCGAGCGCGCGGTCGAAGGGCAGGTTCCAGTCCTGCTGGATCGACAGGACCAGGGACGGGAAGATCAGCAGGCCGAAGTGGGCCAGGAAGTGCGCCACCGACGTGACGAGCAGGATGTTCCGCTCGCGCACGGCGTCGTTCACGGCCGTGCCGCGTCGTCGCCGTCGGGCGCGTAGGCGGTCCACTCGGTCTGCGCCGCCCCGTAGGCCGCGTCGAGCCGGCGCGCGGCGACGAACAGGTAGTCGCTGAGGCGGTTCAGGTAACGGATCACCGCCGCGGGCACGGCGATGTCGCGCGCCGCGGCGACGGTGCGGCGCTCGGACCGCCGGCACACCGTGCGCGCGACGTGCAGGGCCGCGGCGGCCGGGACCCCGCCCGGCAGGATGAAGCGGCGCAGCGGCGCGAGGCCGCTTTCCAGGCGGTCGATCGCCCGCTCGAGGACCGCCTCGTCGAGACCGGGCACCGGCGCGCCCTCGCGCGCGAGCTGCTCGCTGCGCTCGGGGTCGGCCAGCAGGGCGCCGAGGTCGAACAGCCGCGACTGGATCGTCGACAGCTCGTCGCGCAGCTCGCGGACCGCGTCGGCGTCGCCGGCGGCGGCGGGCGGCGGCGCGGCGCCGAGCAGGGCGACCGCGAGGCCGAGGTGGCTGTTGAGCTCGTCGACCTCGCCGTAGAGATCGACGCGCACGTCCGCCTTGGGGGCGCGGCGCCCGCCGATGAGGGACGTCTCGCCGTCGTCGCCGGTCCGGGTGTAGATGCGGGTCATGTCGGCTCCTGGTCGGGGTGCGGGTCCATCCTAGTGCGCGGCCGGTCAGCGCGCCAGGGTGAACAGGCGCGCCTCGCCGGGCGCCTCCCCCGCGCCGGACACGGTCACGCGGTAGGCGCCCGAAGGCAGGGCGCGCCCCGCTCGGTCGCGGCCGTCGAACTCCCACACGGCGCGGCCGTCGGCGCCGGCCGTGCGGCGCGCCTCGCGCAGGCGCCGGCCGCGCAGGTCCAGCACCGCGAACGCGACGTCCTCGCCGGGGGCGGCCGCGGCGGCGAAGGTCGTGCGCGGGTTGGCCGGGTTGGGCCACGGCGCGCCCAGCGCGGGACCGGCGGCCGCGGCGACGACGGGCGCCGCGGTCGCGTCGGACTCCAGGGGCAGGACGGCCTGGAACGGGGGCCGGCCCGTGGGGATCGGGGCCGCGGTCAGCTCGGCGGCCGACGTCTGGTGGAACACGCGCACGCCGGCGGCGCCGGTCGTCCGGTCGCAGAGGTAGATCTGCTGCGCGCCGTCCCACGCCAGGTCCGCGTAGTCGTAGCCGTTCGAGGCGACGACGGCGACGGGCGCGGCGCCGCCGGCGGGGTCGAAGGTCTTCAACGACGTGCGGAAGGACGTGCTGCTCAGGATCGCCCAGGCGCGGTGCGCCCCGGTCATGATGACGTCGACGATCTCGCCGCCGAACTGCTGCTCGGTGACCAGCAGGCCGCTGCTGGTCAGGGTCGCCAGGTCGACCGTCTCGAAGCCCGCGTCCAGCAGGCCGTACAGGCCCACCGTCGGCGCCAGCAGCCGCGTGCCGTCGGGCGACAGCGACAGCGGCGGCGCCGGGTTGTACCCGGCCAGCGTGACGGGCGCGCCCCAGGTCCCCGTGGACATGTCGAAGACGAGCAGCAGGCCCGGGCCGGTCGGCTCCCACCAGCCGTCGCGGTTCAGGCGCTGGCAGGTGATGAAGAGGCGGTCGGCCACGGCCAGCATCCAGCCGGTCTCGGGCAGGCCGTCGGCGTCGGCGTAGCCGGCGGTGGACCACGACCCCACCACGCCGCCGGCGACGGGGTCCACCTCCAGCAGCAGGGCCGCGTCGAGGCAGGAGACGAAGGCGCGCCCGTCGGTGGAGAAGGCGATGTCCTGGGGGTTGCGCCCGACCCCCACGCTGAACTGCAGGACGGTGGCCATGCCCTGCGCGGGGTCGAGGACCTGGATGTTGGCCGCGCTGCGGTTGACCACGTAGTAGCGGCCGTCGTGCCAGCGGCCCACGGCGTCGGACGAGATGGTCGCCACGTCGATCGCGGACGACCAGGGCGCATCACGGTCCACGCGCGTGACGCCGCCGACGGACTGGAAGTCGGTGGTCAGCACGATGAAGTCGTCCCAGGCGGCGGCGGGAACGGCCGTCCCCAGGATGAGGCAGAGTGCGGCGAGGCGGAGGTTGCGGTGCACGGTGTCGGCTCCTTGTCAGTCGAGGTTCAGGCCCGCGCGGAAGCTGCGGCCCGGCAGCGGAAAACCGGCGACGTCGTACACGTCGGCGTCGGTCAGGTTGACGATCTCCAGCGACGCGGTCAGGGCGCGCCCCCCCTTCCGCCACGCGCGCGCCACGGACACGTTCCAGAGCGTGCGCACGGGGATGCGGTCGGCGGCGGAGTTGTAGCGGTCGCGGTAGGCCGCGGCCTGGTGCTGCCAGCCCACGCCCAGGCGCCAGGGGCCCAGCGGCAGGGCGGCCTCCAGCGCCGCCTCGAACTCCGGCAGGTAGGGCAGGTCCTTGCCGCGGTAGACGGGATCTTCGCCGCGGTCGCGGGTGTCCTGGGCGGTCAGGTTCCCCTGCAGGCGCGGCCCTTGCGGTCGGCCGAGCGCGACTTCCAGCTCGACGCCCGAGGCGGACGTGGCGCCGGCGTTGAACGCCTGGCTGGTGTACTGCGACGTCGTCCGCCAGAGGATGGCCCGCTCCACCTCGGTGCGGAACCAGGCCAGGCGCAGGTGCAGGTCGGGGTTCGGGCGCAGCTGCGCGCAGAAGTCGCGGCTGCTGATCTCCTCGGGCACGAGTTCGCGGTTGCCTTGCACGCCGCCGCGCTGGCCGAACAGCTCCACCCAGCCCGGCTCGCGCAGCGAGGAACCGACGTGCCCCTCGAAGAAGAGCGTGCCGGGCCGCGCCTCCCAGGTCAGCCCGAACACGGGCGCGGCGTCCCGGTGGACGTGCGGCGCGGCCAGCGGCGGCGGCGGCAGCCACGGCAGGGCCGGCAGCGCCGGGAAGTCGTCCTGCAGCCGGCTCCAGCGCCACTGGGGCCGCAGCGTGAGGCGGGGCGCGTAGAGGAGGGCCTCCAGCACGGCTGCCGCGCCCAGCGTGGTGCGCGTGCGCAGGGGATCGACCAGACCCGGGACCGTCTCGTCGTACCACTGCCGGCGGCCCTCGGCGCTCAGGCGCCAGCGCAGTTCCGCGCCGTCGCCCGCCTGCCGGCCGCCGCGCCAGCCGAGACGGCCGAAAACCTGCTCGCTGCGGGACGTCGACACGCCGGCGGGATCCCAGCCCACCTCGCGCTCGAGATCCTCGAGGCGTTCGTCCTCGCGCCCGACGAAGAGGTCCAGACCCAGCCGCTCCCGCGGGTCGGACAGGGACAGCCGCAAGTCGCTGCCGTCGCGGCGCAGCGCGGCGTGCGGGCTCTCGAACCCGCCGACCGGTCCCGGACGGCCCCCCTCGCGCCGCAGCGCGTTGAGCCGCCAGCGGGCCAGCAGGGCCGCTCCGCGCCAGCTGCCGGACAGGCTGCCGCCGTGCTCGCGCCAGCCGGCGTTGCGGCGCACCGCGTCGCGGTCGTCGTCGGGGTTGGCGAAGGTCTGGTTGTGGTCACGGTAGCCGAAGGCGTTGTCGGTGCGGCGCGCGTGCAGCAGCAAGCCCAGTTCCACGGCCCCGTCGCGCAGGGCCAGGTTCCGCTCCCCCCGCACCGAGGCCTCGCCGAAGGAACCGGCGCCGAAGCGCAGGCCGCCGCCGGCGGCGCCGCGGCGGGTCACGAGGTTCACGGCGCCCGCGCCACCGCCGCCGCCGAAGCGGGCGGGCACGTAGCCACGGTAGATCTCGGCGCTCGCGTAGCGCGCCAGCGGCAGGCGGGAGAGGTCGACCCCGCCGTCCTGGGCGTCGGCCAGGGGCAGCCCGTCGACCAGCACCTGGACCTGGGCCGACGTCGACCCGCGGATGGAAGGCACGGCCTCGGCGCCCAGCCCGCCGTAGCGCCGCACCTGCAGGCCCGCGACGCCGGCCACCAGTTCGGCCAGGTCGCCGGGCGCGCCGGGGCGGTCGAGGTCCACGATGGTGACCGTGGCGTCGCCGACGGGGAACGGGGAGGCGGAGACCGCCGGCCCGAGGACCGTGATGGTGTCGGCGTAGGTCAGGAAGTCGAGTTCGACGAGGTCGAAAGCCTCCGACGCGAGGTCGGACCCGTCGGCGCCCGGCTGCGCCGCGACCGACGGCACGAGCAGGCAACCGAGGACGGCGAAGAGCAGGGTCGCACCGATGCCGCGCAGCATGCCACGAACTCCTCCCGCGAGGGTGATGGCAGAGGTCCGGGGATCGGTCTCCTGGCTCGCGGGTCGTCCTACTCCCCGTGCCTTCCCGGTCGCGTGACCAGTGGCTTCGTACGGGTTTCGTCGCCGCTCACAGTGGCGGGGCCGCGCCGGATTCGCACCGGCTTCCGGGTGATCGCCGGAATGGATGTCGTCGGCGGCCGCCGGGCGGCCGCGGGGGGAGCTTACGCTCCGGGATGGTCGCCGTCAAGCAGGCGCGACCAGATCCGCCGGTGGTCCAGCTCCTGCTCGCTCGCCAGCAGCAGCTCCTCGGGGTCGTCGCCGGGCCAGTCGACGCGTCGCTGGATCGGCGACGTCTCCTGCGCGAGGACGTCCGCCTGCGTGAACGGCCGGTAGCGGTGCCAGAACCCCAGGTGCCAGAGCGTGAAGCGTTCGACGCGGGCCAGGCCCTTCTCGTCGTCGCCGAAGTGCTCCTTGGCGAGCGCCACGTAGCGCGCCATCACCGCCCAGCGCTCGGCGACCGTGGGGTACCACGGCCGCCCCTCCTTCAGCTCCCGAAAGACCCACGGCTTGATCAGCGCGCCGCGCGCCACGACCACGCCGGCCACCGGCGCCTGCGCGAGGCGCCGGTCGCGGTCCCAGACCGTCAGGATGTCGCCGTTGCCCAGCACCGGGATCGCGACGGCGCGCGCGGTCTCGGCGATGGCGTCCCAGTCCGCGTCGCGCCGGTAACGCTGCTCGCGCGTGCGGCCGTGGACCACCAGGGCGTCGGCGCCCTCGGCCTCGGCCAGGCGGGCGAGCTCCGGGGCGTTCACCTTCTGCTCCGACCAGCCGAGCCGCAGCTTCACCAGCAGCGGCAGGTCGACGGCCGCGCGCGCGGCGGCCACCATGGCGGCCAGCCGCGCCGGCCGCTGCAGCGCCGCCGCGCCGATCCCCTTGCGGACCATCAGGTCGATCGGGCAGCCGAAATTCAGGTCGAGGTAGTCGGCACCGGCGTCCGCGGCGATGCGGGCGGCCTCGGCCATGAGCTCCGGCTTGCTGCCGGCGATCTGGATGCCGAAGGGTCCCTCCTCGGGATGCCGGCGCATCAGCGCGATCTCGAGGCGGCTGGCCTTGACGAGCTTGTGGGCGAGCAGCATCTCGCAGCAGGTCGTGTCCGCCCCGTACTGCTTGCAGAAGCGGCGGTAGGGCAGGTTGCCCCCCATGGCCATCGGCGCCAGGGCGGTCACGCCGCGGAAGAGGTCGCGGGCGGCGGCGCGGTCGGTCATCGTCGGCTCCTTCGAGACGCGGCCGCCCCGCCGGCGTGGCGGAGCGGCCGCTGTTCGCAACGGGACGGGCTCCGCCGACGGCCTAGCCGCCGTCGAGCATGCCGCCTTCCTCGTACTCGTGCCAACCCTGCGGGTCGCGGATGTATTCGTAGGTGTTCTTCAGCAGGTCGTAGTGCGACTGCTCCTCGCCGGCCAGGTGTTCGAACAGGCGCCTGGCCTCGGCGGTCTCCATGGTCGCGGCGGCCTTGGCGTACATCGTGTAGCCCTTGCGCTCGACCTCCATGGCGCCCTTGAGGATCTCGAGGTCCTCCTCCACGTACCGGTAGGGATCCTTGACGCCCTCGAGGGCCGTCTCGAAGATCTGCCGGGGCGACCGGTCGTGCGGGTGGTCGGCGGCGGCGGCGAGCGGCGACAGGTTGTGCGTGCGGATCAGGTCGTCGCGCAGGCCGATCAGGTAGGAGCGGTGACCCTGCTCGTCCTTGGCGAGGGATTGGAAGATCTTGCGTTCGACCCCCGAGCCGGCCGATTCGGCGTGCTCGGTGAAGAAGCGGATGCCTTCCTCCTCGAAGGCGATGGCGTCGCCGAGGATCTCGATGCACTTGGTCACGTCGCTCATGTGCCTGCCTCCAGATCGGCTCTTTCCAGGGGGATGTCCGGCGTCCCTGGCGAACGCCCCCACCATGGTAATCGCTGCCCCCGCGAATGACAAACACGATGCCCCTTGAATTTGTCGCGTGGTTGCGATTATGTTTCGTCGCAGAGCGATGCAGTTCCGCAAGATGTAAGGCGAGTTGCGGACTCCGCTTTATGCCGAGCCCCGACCGACCTAAGGAGGCCCCCATGGCTAAGCTCCAGACGCGCATGGCCCAGCTCATCCCCGAGTGGCGCCAGGAGATCCGCACCCTCGTGCAGGCCCACGGCGACACCAAGATCAGCGACGTCACCGTCGCCCAGGCCTACGGCGGCATGCGCGGCGTGAAGGGCATGGTCTGCGACACCAGCGAGGTGCCGCCCGACGTGGGCCTGCTGATCCGCGGCACCCCGATCGCCGAGCTGGCCGACCGCACGCCCGAAGACGTCTTTTACCTGCTGTGCACCGGCGAGATGCCGACGGCCCGCGACGCCAGGGCCCTGCAGCAGGACCTGGCCGAGCGCGCCCGCGTGCCGGCCTACGTCTGGCGGGTCCTGGAAGCGATGCCGAAGGACTCCCACCCGATGTGCATGTTCGACACCGCGATCCTGGCCATGGAGCGCGAGTCGAAGTTCCGCGACGCCTACTACGAGGGCATGAACAAGCTGGACTACTGGAAGCCCACGCTGGAGGACTCGCTGGACCTGATCGCGAAACTGCCGGCCATCGCCGCCGGCATCTACCGGATGCGCTACCGCAAGGGCCCGCGGATCTCGCCGAAGAAGGACCTGACCTGGTCCCAGAACTTCGCGCACATGCTGGGCGTCAAGGACCCCGACGGCGAGTTCGCCGATTGCATGCGCCTGTACCTGGTGCTGCACTGCGACCACGAGGGCGGCAACGTCTCGGCCCACACCTGCCACCTGGTCGGCTCGGCCCTGAGCAACGCCTACTACAGCGTGTCGGCGGCCCTGAACGGCCTGGCCGGCCCCCTGCACGGCCTGGCCAACCAGGAGTGCCTGAAGTGGGTCCTGGACCTGAAGAAGGCCGTGGGCCAGCCGACCCACGACAACATCCGCAAGTTCGCCTGGGAGACCCTGAACTCCGGCCAGGTCGTGCCGGGTTACGGCCACGCCGTGCTGCGCGTGACCGACCCCCGCTTCACGTGCCTCCGCGACTTCGGCATGAAGCACTTCCCGGACGACCCGATCATGAAGACGGTCAACATCGTGTTCGAGGTCGTGCCCGACGTGCTGCAGCAGCACGGCAAGGCCAAGAACATCTGGCCGAACGTGGACGCGGGCTCGGGCGCCCTGCTCTACCACTACGGGGTCAAGGAGTTCTCGTTCTACACGGTGTTCTTCGCCGTCTCGCGGGCGCTGGGCATGGCCTCGCAGCTGGTCATCAACCGGGCCATGGCGACGCCGATCGAGCGGCCGAAGTCGGTGACCACCACCTGGATCAAAAAGCAGGTCGGGGCCTAGGGCCTGACTGACCCGACGTGACAGGGGACGCGCGCCGGGCACCTCGTGTGCCCGGCGCGCTTGACTTCCGGTGCCCTGCGCCCTCCTGGCGCAGGGCACCTCCAGACACCCCTGTCACGTCGGGTCAGTCAGGCCCTAGGCGAGCCAACTCGAGCGACGCTAACCGAGGCGGAGGCTTTCGTTCTGACCGGGACATTGTCCCTGCCCATGCCCAGGCTGCTGTTCGACTTGGATCCGCACATCCTGCCGAGACAGGGGTGTCCTGGAGGCCCTGAAGCCAGGATGGCGAAAGGGCCGGAGGGTCAAGCGTTCAGGGCACACGAGGTGCCCTGAACGCGCCCCCTGTCTCGGCAGGATGTGCGGATCCAAGTCGCACCAGCGACTTTCGGAAAGTGGCGAAATCTGGTATCATTAAGAGGAGCCAGGATCAACTGGCCGTACATTTTCAACAAAGGTGCCGCCCGATGACCTCCCAGCGCATCTGGACGCGGGTTGGGGTTGCCGCCCTGCTCGTGAGCCTCTCCGCCCTGCCGGCCCTGGCCGGGGTGACGATCCACTGCCTCTACGTCGGGCAGGCCGATGCGACGCTCATCGTGTCCTCCAGCGGCAAGACCCTGCTGTTCGACGGCGGCGAGAACGGCGACGGCAACAGCGTGGTCGTCCCTTACCTGCAGAGCCTCGGCATCGCGACGCTCGACTACATGGCCGCCAGCCACTACCACGAGGACCACATCGGCGGCCTCGACGAGGTCTACAACGCGGTCGGCGTGTCGCAGGCGGTCTACGACCGGGGCTGGACCTACACCACGGCCACCTACAACTCGTACGCCAACGCGGTGGCCGCCAAGCGCCAGACCGCGTTCGACGGCCAGGTGATCGACCTGGGCGACGGCGTGACCGCCACGGTCCTGGCCCTGAACGGCAACGGCACGCTGCCGTCGCCCTACACCGACAGCGGCGAGGAGAACGCGTACTGCC
>PNOJ01000065.1 GCA_013824755.1 Gemmatimonas sp. | reverse complement strand
ATAAGATCAGCTCTGGTCGGGACCTTGTCCTGCCCATGCCCATGCAGTGTTGCGACTTGGATCTGCACATCCTGCCGTGACAGGGGGCGCTCGTCGGGCACATCCTGTGCCCGACTCGCTTGGCCTTCCGGCCCTTCCGCCATCCTGGCTCCAGGGCCTGCAGGACACCCCTGTCACGGCAGGATGTGCAGATCCAAGTCGCAACACTGCATGGGCAGGACAATGTCCCGGCCAGAGCCTACGGTGTGATCGCGGGGGCGAAGTTGGGGATGAGGTCGGCCTGGTATTGGCCGCTGTCGAGCAGGGCGATGCCGATGAAGATCATCACGCAGAGCAGGGCGCTGACCAGCACCACGGCGTAGAACTTCTTGTCCCACAGCAGGTGCATGAAGACCAGGGCCACCAGGGTGCCCTTGACGAGGGCGATGCCCAGGGCCGCCCAGACGTTCAGGGCGCCCAGGTCGACGTAGGTCACGGCGTAGGTCAGGATCGTCAGGAACATCAGGGCGCCGAACACGCCGAGCAGCGCCTTGACGGACACGACGTGGGCGTAGGACGGGCCTTCTTGGTGCTTGCTCATGCTCGTGCCGCCTCCCGCGGTCCGCCGCTCAATGGATCAGGTAGAGCAGCGGGAAGAGGAAGATCCAGATCAGGTCCACCAGGTGCCAGTAGAGGCCGACGAAGTCGACCGGTGCGAAGTACTCCGGTCCGAATTCGCCCGCCGCGGACCGCCGCAGCAGCCAGACGATGGCGACCATGCCGGCCAGCACGTGGATGCCGTGCAGACCGGTCATCACGAAGTAGATGCCGAAGAACAGGTGCACGTTGCGCGGGGCCGGGCCCATCGGCCCGTGCCCGCCGTGCGTCGCGCCGTCGTGGTCGGCCTGCTGGCGGTCGGCCAGGCCCTCGGGGCCGGTCGCCGCATGCGGCAGGGTCGTGCCGCCGTCGGCGGGGACCGCGGCGGCGACGGTCGTTTCGACCGTGGTCTCGGCCGCCGCCGGCGCCGCCGTCTCGCCCTGGGGCACGTAGCGCGTCCCCCAGAGCAGCCCGTGCTTCCACTTGTGCTCGTACTCGACGCCCTTGACGCCCAGGAAGACGCAGGCGCAGAGCAGCGTCGCGGCGAGCATCTGCTTGAGGCGGCGCTGCTGGCCCAGCTGGGCGCAGCGCACGGCCATCGCCATGGTGAGGCTGCTGACGATCAGCACCAGCGTGTTGAGGCCGCCGAGCGTCTTGTCCAGGAACTGGTGCGCGTAGGCGAAGATCTCGGGGTGGTTGGCCCGGTAGACCGCGTAGGCGCAGAAGAGCCCGCCGAACAGCAGGACCTCCGTGACCAGGAACAGCCACATGCCGAACTTGCCGGAATCGTACTGCTGCGCCATGGAGCCGAAATGGTGCTGCAGGTGCGGATCGGCGTGCTCGTCGCGTCCCTCGTGCGGGGTGCTCATCGGTCGGACACCTCGGTCTTGCGGAGCACGTACCCGCCGAGCGCGGGGTCGTACGCCTGGTTCGCGTAGTCGTAGGGGTCGCCGCCCACGGGCTCGTCCGTGAAGTTGTGCACCACCGGCGGCGAGGCGGCCTGCCACTCCATGGAACCGCCGCCCCAGGGGTTGACCGGCGCCGGGCGGCCCCGATAGAGCGACTTCACGAGGTACCAGGCGGTCATGAAGAAGCCCGCGGCCATCAGGTAGCTGCCGAACGACGAGATCACGTGGTAGGGCTCGAACTTGTCCACGTAGGCGTAGTAGCGCCGCGGCATGCCCTGGCTGCCCATGACGAACTGGGTGAAGAACGTGATGTTGAAGCCCACCGAGATGACGATCGCCGAGATGCGGCCCCACTTCTCGTCGTACATCCGGCCGAACATCTTGGGCCACCAGTAGTGCAGGCCGGCCAGGAAGGCGATCACCGTGCCGCCGAACATCACGTAGTGGAAGTGGGCCACCACGAAGTAGGTGTCGTGCAGGTGGACGTCGGTGGCCAGCGAGCCCAGGAACAGGCCGGTCAGGCCGCCGATGCCGAACAGGAACATGAAGGACAGGGCGTAGATCATCGGCGTGTCGAAGCGGATGGAGCCCTTGTACATCGTGCTCAGCCAGTTGAACATCTTCACGGCCGAGGGGATCGAGACGCTGAAGGTCAGCGCGCTGAAGATCATGTTCATCAGCTCGGACTGGCCGCTGGTGAACATGTGGTGCCCCCAGACCAGGAAGCTGAAGGCGGCGATGGCGATGCTGGAGTAGGCGATGGCCCGGTAGCCGAAGATGTGCTTGCGGCTGAAGACCGACACCACCTCGCTGATGATGCCCATCGCGGGCAGGATCATGATGTAGACGGCCGGGTGCGAGTAGAACCAGAAGAAGTGCTGGTAGAGCACGGGGTCGCCGCCCAGGGCGGGGTCGAAGATGCCGATGCCCATCACGCGCTCGACGATCAGCAGCACCATGGTGATGCCCAGGATCGGCGTGGCCAGGACCTGGATGATGGAGGTGGCGTAGAGCGCCCACAGCATCAGCGGCATGTCGAACCAGCCCATGCCGGCCGGCCGCATCTTGTGCATGGTGACGATGAAGTTCAGCCCCGTGAACACCGAGCTGAAGCCCAGCACGAACACCCCGAAGGTCAGCGTCACCACCGCGGTGTTGGTCGTGGTGGAGTAGGGGGCGTAGAAGGTCCAGCCGGCGTCCACCCCGCCCTGCACGATCGACAGCACCGCGATCAGCGCCCCGACCAGGTACAGGTGGTAGCTGGCCAGGTTGAGCCGCGGCAGGGCCACGTCCTTCGCGCCGAGCATCAGCGGCAGCACGAAGTTGCCCAGCGCCGCCGGGATGCCCGGGATGATGAACAGGAAGATCATGATCGCGCCGTGCAGCGTGAAGACCTTGTTGTAGTCGTCGGCCGACATCAGCGTGCGCGTCGGCGTCAGCAGCTCGGTGCGGATCAGCAGGGCCAGGATGCCGCCCAGCAGGAAGAAGGACAGGATCGAGGCCAGGTACATCACGCCGATGCGCTTGTGGTCGAGCGTGAAGAACCACGAACGGAAGCCGTGGCTGCAGTTCAGGTAGTTCTCGCTGCCGGCGGCCGGCGGGGCCGCGGTGGCGTCTTGGGTCGACATGGGGTCCTCCGGTCTGCGGGGCGCGGCGCCCTCTCTTGACGATTGTCTACGGCCCGGCGCTCGCCTACGGGGTCCCGGCCCCGGCGGCCGCCGGCGCCTCGTCCCGCGGCGCGTGCCCGCTCAGCGATTTCAGGAAGGCGATCAGCGCCGTGATCTCCTGGTCCTTGATGCGGCCCTTGAAGGTCGGCATCACCGGCTCGAAGCCCTGCACGATCTGGGACTGGGGGTCGAGCACGGAGCTGCTGACGTAGTTCTCGTCGACCAGCACCCGCCCGCCGCCCTTGAGCGGCCGCTCGCTGCCGAACAGGTCGCGGAAGGTCGGCCCCACGCCAGCGGCGCCGTCGAGGCTGTGGCACTGCTTGCAGCCGAGCACGTTGTAGACGCGCTCGCCGCCCTCGACCGGGGTCAGGCCGCTCAGGATGTCCGAATGTGCGAGCAGCCAGGCGTCGAACTCCTCGGGCGGGAGCACCTTCACGGTCGAGAGCATCGACGAGTGCTGCGTGCCGCAGTACTCCGCGCAGTAGATGTCGTAGTCGCCGGGCCGCACGGCGGTGAACCAGGCCTTGCTGTAGCGCCCCGGCACCAGGTCCCGCTTGATGCGGAAGGCGGGGATCGACAGGCTGTGGATCACGTCCTGCGAGGTCATCACCAGCTGCACCGGGCGGTCGGCCGGCACGTGCAGCAGCTCGTCCACGTACCCGTTCGGGTAGGTGAAGGTCCACTTCCACTTCTGGCCCGTCACCTGGATCTGGTAGGAGTCCAGCGGCGGCGTCGACATGTCGACGTAGGCCTGGAAGCCGAACCAGAAGATGGCCGCGACCAGCAGCACCGGGATGGCGGTCCAGACCACCTCGACGGCCAGGTTGTGGGACGGCGACGGCTCGGGCTCCTCCCCCTCGCGGCGGCGGCGGTAGCGCACGGCGAAGATCGCCAGCAGCGCCATCAGCAGGGTGAAGAAGAACAGCGAGATCCAGAAGATGAAGTAGAACAGGTTGTCGACGGTGCCGGCGGCCTCGGTGGCCCGGACCGGCAGCCAGAAAGTCCCGTCGCCCGTGGCCAGGAAGGGGACCCCCGCGCCTCGGACCGACAGCGTGTTCAGCAACCCGCTCAAGATCATGTCGATTTCCTTCTGCGGTCGCGGCGCCACAGCAGCGCCAGCCAGCCCGCGATCGCGAGCACCGTGACGAATCCGCCGATCTTCATCAGCCTGCGCGCGGACGGCCCGTAGCGGCCCACGCTCGAATCGTAGTCGTAGCAGAGCAGCAGGAGCTTCTCCCTGGTCCCGCCGATCCGGCCCCCGGACGCCTCCGACAGCGCCAGGCGCAGCGTCTGCGCGTCGAACTCGATGCCGTACAGGTAGCGGGCCACCCGGCCGTCCGGCGTGCAGACCACCAGCGCGGCCGGATGCATCCACTTCTGGGTCTTCTCGTCCCAGACGTAGCCGAACCCGACGGCGTCGGCCACGGCGCGGCTGTCCCGCGCGCCGCCGGTCAGGAACCGCCAGCCGGCGGCCGCCTCGGGCCGCCCGTAGGCTTCCAGCGCGTTCTGCTTCTTCAGGCCGGCCAGCCGCGGACCCTCGCGCTCGTCGATGCTCAGCGTCACGATCCCGAACTCGCGGCCCGGCGTCCAGTCCACGTCGCGCAGGCCGTCGACCATGCCGTTGAGCACCAGGCCGCACAGCATCGGGCAGGCGAAGTAGCCCAGGTTCAGGATCACGGGCCGCCCCGGCGCGAAGCAGTCGCCCAGGCGGACCGCCGCGCTGTCCTCGCCGACGAACACCAGGTCCAGGGGCAGCGGTGCGCCCGGGCGCTCGATGATGTCGGCCACCGTCAGGTCGGCGGGCCCGTCCTGAGCGCGCCCCGGCGACGCGGCCGCCAGCAGGACCGCCGCCAGGGCCGCCGCCGCGCAGGTCGCCGCCGTGCCGCGCCACGCCATGTCTAGTCCCCGTCCCCGCCGTGCCGCCGCGCGACGGCGTCCATCGCGGACTCGATGGGCATGCCCACCAGGCCGGCGTTCCCGTCGACCCAGCGCACGCCCTGCTGCAGCACGGCCTCCTGGGCGGTCCGCAGGGCCAGCAGCTCGGCCGGGGCCACCGCCACCACCTTGCGCTCGAACTGGTCGCGCTTGACGAGGTGGAAGCCGATCTCCAGGGCGAGGATGGCCACCACCAGTCCCAGCGCGAACACCAGCCCGTAGGTCACGATGCTGTGCAGGTCGGTCTTGTCCGCTTCGGTCCGCATGGGCTCGCGCCCCTCCCGTCTAGTAGTTCTCGAAGTTCAGCGAGGCCCGCAGCCGCGGGTCGCGCCGCGCGACCAGCAGGCGCGGCCCGGCGACCAGGGCCAGCGTCGCCGCGAAGAGGCCGCCCATGCCCACCAGCAGGGCCGCGTCCATCAGCCGCAGCGGGATCCCGCCCGGGCTCAGCTCGGGCATGATCAGCCAGTACAGGTCGACCCAGTGCATGACCAGGATCCAGACCGCCCAGAACGCCATCAGCCGCACGCGCCGCTTCGTGAAGCGCGACATCAGCCCGGCGAACGGGATCAGCCAGTGGCAGAAGATCAGCAGGTAGCCGACGGCCGACCAGCCGTTCTGCTGGCGGCGCAGGTACCAGCCCGTCTCCTCGGGGATGTTCGCGTACCAGATCAGCATGTACTGGCTGAAGGCGATGTAGGCCCAGAAGAAGACGAAGGCGAACATGGCCCGGCCGTAGTCGTTGTAGTGCTCGAGGGTCACCGCGTGCACCAGCCGGCCCGAGCGCTGCAGGCCGGCGGTCAGCAGCGTCATCACCGCGAAGAAGCTCGCGACGATGCCGGCGAACCAGTAGACGCCGAACATGGTGCTGAACCAGTGGGCGTCGAGGCTCATCAGCAGGTCGAAGGCCGCGAAGGTCTGGGTCAGGCCGTAGAGGATCAGGGCGGGGCCGCCCAGCCGCTCGGAGCCGGCGGTGATCGCGGGGTCGCCGGTGGCGTCCTGGCGCAGGGACCGCCGGCGGAAGATCGTGGCCAGCAGGATCCAGACGGCGAAGTAGAAGACGATCCGCAGGGTGAAGAAGCCCGGGTTCAGCCAGCCCGCCTTGTGCTCGAGCAGCGGGTCGCCCGCGACGCGGGTCGGGTCGGCCCAGACGTAGAGGTCGCCGAGGTTCAGCAGCACGGGCAGCGCGAGCAGCGCCATCAGCGGCAGCGTGCCCGAGACGATCTCCGCCAGGCGCCGCACCACCGCGCTCCAGGTCGACCGCGTCAGGTGCTGCAGCGGCACGAACCACAGCGCGCCCAGCGACAGCGACAGGAAGAACAGCCAGTTCAGCAGCCAGGCGTGCAGGAAGTGCCGCATGCCGTCGCCGGCGGCGCGGCCCAGCAGGAAGCCGGTCCCCAGCCCGACCACCCCGACCGCGAGCCCGACCGCGGCGATGCGCCGGGCGGCGCCGCCGAGGACCAGGTTGTCGCCGTCCAGGACGGCCACGTCACGTCGCACGTGTTGAGACAAGATCACGCTCCCATCGGGTTCGCGGCGCCCGCGGGCGCCCCCCTCACTGCTGCGTCGTCCCTGTCGTCCCTGTCGTCGTCGCCGTCGTCGTCGCCGCCGCCGGCGCGGGCGGCGGGCCGAGCGCGGCCAGGTCCGCCGGCGGCAGGTCCGACGGCGAGCCGGCCTGCGCGGCCTGCAGGGCGCGCACGTAGGCCACGATCGCCCAGCGGTCGTCGACGCCGATCTGGGATCCGTAGGCCGGCATCTTGCGGATGCCGAAGCGGATCGTGTTGTAGAGGTGGCCGACGGGCCGCGCGCGGATCGCGGCGTCGACCAGGTTCGACGGCGGCACCCAGGTGCCCTCCATCAGGGCCTCGGCCCGCTTGGCGACGATGCCGTCGCCGTTGCCGGCCAGCCCGTGGCAGGGCGCGCAGTAGACGCCGTAGCGCTCGCGCCCGCGCTCGAGGGTCGCCGCGGTCACCGGCGCGGGGAAGGTCTCGACCCACAGCGTGTCGACGCGCCCGTCCCGGCGGCGGTCCTGCCCCACCAGCTCGTCGCGGGCGACGGTGCCCGTCGGCGGCGGCCGCATCGCGCGGCCGTCGGCGAACAGCGCGCCGGCCCGCTGGGTCTTGACCTTGGCCTGGTCGTCCATGTCGTAGACGAGCGACAGCCGCGGCCGGCCGCTGTCGGTGACGCGGGCCTTGACCAGCATCAGCACCGGGATGAGCGCGAGCAGGGTCAGCACCACGGCGGCGGACTTCATGATTCTCGGCATCGGTCAGTCCTCCACGGGCTCGACGGCGTCGGCGCCCAGGCCCGCCAGGAACTCGCGCGTGCCCTCGCCCCGGAACAGGGGGTCGCGCGCCTCGATCGAGATGAAGAAGCGGTCGGACGTCGCGCGCCGGAACCGCTCGCTGTTGAACAGGGGGTGGTGGTGCTGCGGCAGCAGGTTCAGCGCCCACATCCCGAAGAACGTCGTCAGCGCGCTCAGCAGCACCGTCAGCTCGAAGGTGACCGGGACCGCCGCCGGCAGCCCGAACAGGGGCTTGCCGCTGATCAGGAACGGGTAGTCGTGCGCGTTCATCCACCACTGCATCAGCAGCGCCACGGTCAGGCCGGTCAGGCCGCCGCAGAGCACCAGCCAGGGCAGGCGCGTGCCGCGGATCCCCATGGCGCCGTCCAGCCCGTGCAGCGGGAACGGCGTGTGGCAGTCCCAGCGGGTGTAGCCGGCGTCGCGGACCTTGGCGGCCGCGTCGAGGAGGTCCCACGGCTCGCGGAACTCCGCGAGGTAGCCGTAGAGGCCGGGTTTCTCTCGTGTCGCCATCGCCTCTCGCTCTGCTAACGGTCCCCGGGGTTGGTCCCGTGGTAGTCGCCCACCGGACGCGACACCTTGTCTTCCCAGTGCTTCTGCGGCATCACGGTCTTGACCTCGGCCATGGCGATCATGGGCAGGAAGCGCATGAACAGCAGCACGAGCGTGAAGAAGAGCCCGAAGCTGCCCACGAAGGTCAGGACGTCGATCGCCGTCGGGCGGTAGTAGCCCCAGGCCGCGGGCAGGAAGTCGCGGCTCAGCGAGGTCACCGTGATCACGAAGCGCTCGAACCACATGCCGATGTTCACGAAGATGCAGATGACCAGCAGCGCGGCCGGGCTGGTGCGGATCTTCTTGAACCAGAACAGCTGCGGGGAGATCACGTTGCAGCTGACCATGATCCAGTAGGCCCAGGCGTAGGGGCCGAAGGCGCGGTTGATGAAGGCGAACTGCTCGGCGGGGTTGCCGCCGTACCAGGCGATGAAGAACTCGGTCGCGTAGGCGTAGCCCACCATGGTGCCGGTGGCCAGGATGATCTTGGCCATCGTCTCGAGGTGGTAGAGCGTCACGATGTTCTTCAGGCCGTACCACTCGCGCGCCGGGATCAGGCAGGTCATCACCATGGCGAAGCCCGAGAAGATGGCGCCCGCGACGAAGTAGGGCGGGAAGATCGTCGTGTGCCAGCCCGGGATCTGCGAGGTCGCGAAGTCGAACGACACCACCGAGTGCACCGACAGGACCAGCGGCGTCGCCAGGCCGGCCAGGATCAGGTAGGCCTTCTCGTAGCGGTGCCAGTGGCGGTTCGAGCCGCGCCAGCCCAGGGCGAAGAAGCCGTAGGCGATCCGGCGCACCCGGGTCGTGGCGCGGTCGCGCAGGGTCGCCAGGTCGGGCACCATGCCCGTGTACCAGAACAGCAGCGACACCGTGGCGTAGGTGCCCACCGCGAACACGTCCCACAGCAGGGGGCTGCGGAAGTTGGGCCACATGGCCTGGAAGTTGGGCAGCGGGAACAGCCACCACACCACCCAGACGCGGCCGACGTGGATGCCGGGGAAGATGCCGGCGCAGATCACCGCGAAGATCGTCATCGCCTCGGCGAAGCGGTTGATGCTGGTGCGCCACTGCTGGCGCAGCAGGTAGAGGATGGCCGAGATCAGCGTGCCGGCGTGGCCGATGCCGACCCAGAACACGAAGTTGACGATGGCCCAGCCCCAGCCCACGGGGTTGTTCAGGCCCCAGACGCCGACGCCCTTGTAGATCAGGTAGCCGATCATGCCGAACATCATCGCCGCGAGGCTGGCCATGAAGCCCAGCGCCACCCACCAGGCGCGCGGCGCGCCGCGGCGCTCCACGATCCCGCAGACCTTGTCGGTCAGGGTCGTGAAGTCGTAGCCGCCGGTGATCAGCTCCTGCGGCCGCGCCGGGTCGTGGGCCGTGTTGTCGATCGTGTCCCTAGTGAGCAGGATGCCCATCGGCGCTCTCCGCGAGTTCGGGGTTCGGGTTGCGCAGCCGGGCCAGGTAGGCCGTGCGCGGCTTCACGTTGAGCTCCGCCAGCAGGTGGTAGGCCCGGTCGCCGGTCGTCAGCTTCGCCACGCGGCTCTGCGGGTCGTTGAGGTCCCCGAAGACGATGGCCTGCGTCGGGCAGGTCTGCTGGCAGGCCGTGACGACCTCGCCGTCGCGCACCGGGCGCCCCTCGTTCTTGGCGTCGATCTTCGCCGTCTCGATGCGCTGCACGCAGTAGGTGCACTTCTCCATGACGCCGCGGGCGCGCAGGGACACCTCGGGGTTGTAGACCAGCTTGCGGACGTCCGGGATGTCGCTGTTGAAGTTGAACCAGTTGAAGCGGCGCACCTTGTAGGGGCAGTTGTTCGAGCAGTAGCGCGTGCCCACGCAGCGGTTGTAGGCCATGACGTTCAGGCCGTCCTCGCTGTGCATGGTCGCGCCCACCGGGCAGACCTGCTCGCAGGGGGCCAGTTCGCAGTGCACGCAGGCGACGGGCTGGTGCGCCACCGCGGGCGCGTCCGGGTCGCCCTGGAAGTAGCGGTCCAGGCGCAGCCAGTGCATCTCGCGGCCCTTGCCCACCTGCTCCTTGCCCACGACCGGGATGTTGTTCTCCGCCTGGCAGGCCACGACGCAGGCGTTGCAGCCGATGCAGGTGCTCAGGTCGATGGTCATGCCCCAGGCGTGGCCCTCGCGCGGGCGCTCCTGCCACAGCGAGACCAGCGGCGGGTGGTGCGTGCGGTGCGACGCGAATTCCGGGTGCTCGCGGTACTCGGCGAGGGTGCCCGCGACGACCAGCGAGCGCGAGCGCTTCTCGCGCTCGCGCATGCCGACCGCGTCGATGGCGTGGTGGTCCTGGGTCGTGGCCAGCGGGTAGCTGCGGCCGGTGCGCGCCACCTTCAGGCCCGCGCCGGCGTCGGGCGACGCCGACGTGCGCAGCGAGTAGGCGCGGAACCCCGTGCCGTTGCCGACGTTGCCCGCCGCCGTGCGGCCGTGGCCCAGGCTCAGGCTCACCGACCAGGGCGCGTGGCCCGGCAGCACGTAGACGGCGGCCTCGAGCCGGCGGCCGCCCAGCTCCAGCTCGACGAGGTCGCCGTGGGCGAGGCCCAGCGCCTCGGCCGTGGACACGCCGAACAGCGCGGCGTTGTCCCAGGACAGCTTGGTCATGAAGTCCGGCAGCTCCTGCAGCCAGGCGTTATTGGCGAAGCGGCCGTCGTGCAGCGACGGATCGCGCACGAACACGAGCTCCAGGTTCTCGCGGCCGATCGCCGGCGGCTTCGCCAGGCCGCCGCGGCGCACCGCGGCGACGACGCCGCGGCCGTCGAGGACCGCCGGGGCCTCCGCAGGCGTCGCGTCGGCGAAACCGCGGTGCAGCAGCGCCTCCCAGTCGCCGGCGCCGGGCTGGCCGGCGGCCGTGGCGCGCACGAGGTCGTGGGCCGGGCGCAGGACGCCGTCCAGCAGCAGCGACAGCAGCTCCGCCGGCGTCCGGCCGTCGTACAGGGGCGCGATCAGCGGCTGGGCCACCGCGTAGCGGCCGTCGTGGTCGCGCACGTCGTGCCAGGACTCGAGCCAGTGCGCACGCGGCAGGTGCCAGCGGCAGCGCTGCGAGGTCTCGTCGATGAACAGCGAGAGGTGCCAGGACTCGGCGACCCGGTCCAGCAGGCCGCCGAAGTCCAGGTCGGCGGGCGCGTCGTGGACGGGGTTGCCGCCCAGGATGAGCAGCGACCCGACCCGGCCCTCGCCCATCGCCGCGGCCAGGGTCGCGATGGCCGCGCCGTGCGACAGGCCGCGCTGGTCGTCGGGCCCGTAGCTCACGGTGCGGCCGGTGTTGCCCAGGGCCTCGTTCAGCAGGATCGCCAGCACGTGCGCGTGGTCGGGCTGGCGCGGGCCCACCGCGATCAGCGATTCCCCGCGGTGGGCGAGCAGGTCGCCGGCCAGCGCGCCCATCCAGGCCGGCGCGTGGCCCGCGGCGTGCGCGTGCTCGAGCGCGGGCAGCACGGCCTCGTAGCCGGCCGGCAGGGAGAGGCCGCGGCCCAGCACCAGTTCGGCGGCCAGCCCGTAGAGGGCGTGCGGGATCTCCAGGCTCGGCACGGCGACGCGGTGGTCGGCCATGCCGCCGGTGAGGCTCATCTCGCTCTCGACGGCGTAGAGGCGGTTCATCGCGCCGTCCTCGGCGCGGCGCCCGCCGGCGAAATCGCGCGCGTTGCGCAGGGCCGTGGGGTGGTCCAGCAGCAGGTCGGCGTCGAAGCAGGCCAGCACGCGGGCGGCGGCGAGGTCGACGCGCACGCGGCGCGCCTCCCCGAAGGCCAGACCGGCGCCGAGGCGCTCGTTGTCGCGCGAGACCGGTTCGTACTCGTACCAGGCGGCCTCGGGCAGCTCGTCCCGCACGCGCGCGCGCAGCGCCGCGAACGTGGGCGAACTCGTGGCCTCGGTCAGGACCGCCAGCCCGGCGCCCCGGCGGGCGTGCAACGCCGCGAAGGCGGCCGCGGCCGTGGTCTCCCCTTCCGCGTGGGAGCGGCGGCGGGGGTGGCCGTCCACGCGCTCCAGCACGTGGCGGCTGCGGTCGGGATCGTACAGCTCGAGCAGCCCCGCCTGCGCGAACAGGTCGCAGGCGCCCTGGCTCAGCGGGTGGTCGGGGTTGCCCTCGACCTTGATCGGGCGACCGTCGAAGCTGGTCACCAGCAGCGGGCCGACCGCGCCGGCCAGCTCCATGACCGTCGCGTAGCGGCGCGCCGTGCCGGGCGTCACGCCTTCGGGGCGGCTCGCGAACGGCACGATGGTTTCCTGCGGCCAGCGGCAGCCGACGAGGCTGGCCATCGCCACCGACGCCCCCATGACCTGCAGGAAGCGCCGCCGCGACATCGCGTCGGTCGGCACCTCGGCGGGCTCGGGGAACTCGCCCTCCAGGAAGCGGCGGAACTCGGGTTCGTCCGCCAGCTCCTGCAGGCTGCGCCAGTAGTCCTGGTCGATACCGTTCAGGTTCATCGATGACATGTCGAGCAGTCCGTCTTCGGAGTGATGTGGCGGGCGTCGCGCAGCCGGCGGCCCAGTTCGAACTGGGGCTCGTCGGGCACGTAGCCCATGACCGTCACCGCGTCCTCGGGACGCAGGTGCGGGACGGGATCGCGGTGGCACTCCAGGCACCAGGCCATGTTCAGGCCCTCGGCCTGGCGGACCACTTCCATCTTGTCGACGCGGCCGTGGCAGCTCTCGCAGCCGACGCCGCGCCGCACGTGGGCGCTGTGGTCGAAGTAGACGAAGTCGGGCAGGTCGTGGACGCGGACCCAGGGGATGGGCATCCCGGTCGCGAAGCTCTCGCGCACGAGCTGCAGCTTCTCGCTCTGCGTCCGCACCGTGGCGTGGCAGTTCATGCAGACCGACGTCGGCGGCAGGGTCGCGGCCGCGCCCGTCTCCACGCCCGTGTGGCAGTACCGGCAGTCGATGCCGAGCTGCCCGGCGTGCAGCTGGTGGCTGTAGGGAACCGGCTGCTCCGGCTGGTAGCCCACGCTCGTCGCGCCCGGCGAGAAGAGCAGGTACAGCAAGCCGAGGATGTAGAGGGGCGCCAGCGCTGCCGCCAGGGTGACCGGGAGGCGGATCGTGTTGGCCCATTTCGGAAACCGGAAAGGATCGTGCCCGCCCTGCCGGGGGTCCTTCTGCTGGGAATCCAAAGGGCTGCTCCCGCGTTCCGCCCGAGGGCGTGGGGCCGCCGTGCTTGGCGGCGCAATTTCATTTTCTGCGAGGGACGAACCGGGACGACCCGGCGCAAGCGACGGAAATGCTATCGGATCAGTCCGATTAGGGCAAACAAATAACAGCCCGTCAAGGCAACTTCTAGGTCAACGGGCCTTCGGAATCCGCTTCAAACGCGGAACGACGTCCCGCAACTGCAGGTGCCCTTGGCGTTCGGGTTGCGGAACTTGAAGCCGCCGCCGATGAGGTCCTTCGAGAAGTCGATCTCCATGTCCTTGAAGAACGGCAGGGCGTCCGGCGCGCAGGCCACGGTCAGGCCCTCGTAGGTGAACTCCTGGTACCCGTCCTGGACGCGCGTGTCCATGCCCATGCGGTAGCTGAAGCCGGAGCAGCCACCGCTGTCGACGCCCAGCACGACGACCGGGGCGTTCAGTCCATCGCGGGTGGCCAGTCGCTTGAGTTCCTGCTGGGCGTTCACGGTGAGGTTGATCATGCTGATGTCCTCCGGGGCGAGGCCGCCGGAGCGGCCACATGTTGCGATTGAGTGTCGTCCTCATTGATAAGCCCATGGCACGGTTCCGGCAACCGGCTCGGAGACGTCCGAGCGGCGCCTTGACATTGATGCATAGGTTATGCATACTAATGCATATGAGAACGACCTTGAACATCGACGATCGGCTGCTGGAACAGGCCTCCCGATTGACCGGCGAGACCGAGAAGACTTCACTGGTCCGCCTGGGGCTGGAAGCCTTGATCGCTCGCGAGAGCGCGCGCCGCCTGGCGCGGCTCGGCGGCAGCGACCCGTCGCTCGAGCAAACGCCGAGGCGCCGCGCATCCCCGGAGCCGGATCCAGACGAGCGGGCAGGACGATCGTGACCCTGGTCGACACTTCCGTCTGGGTCGACCACCTGCGGCGTCACGATCGCGCGCTCGCGTCCCTGCTCGAGGACGGAGCCGTGTTGACGCATCCCGGCGTGATCGGGGAACTGGCGTGCGGCGGGCTGCGGCGGCGCGACGAAATACTCGCGTTGCTGAAGGCGCTGCCGGTCGCCGCGACGGCCGACGATCGCGAGACCCTGGCGCTGATCGAGCGCCGGGGCCTGCACGGCCGCGGCCTCGGTTGGATCGACGCGCAGCTGCTGGCCGCGGCGCTGCTGACCGGCTGCCGTCTCTGGACGCGCGACCGCACGCTGGCGCGCGCGGCCGCGGACCTGGGACTGGACGGCTCGCCTTCGGACCCGCGAGCTACTTGATCAGCACGACGCGCGTCGCGGCGTCGCCCTGCGGAGCGGACAACCGCACCAGGTAGACGCCCGCACCCACGGCGCGGCCGCGATCGTCGCGCCCGTCCCAGACGAGTTCGTGCCGGCCGGCCTCGCGGCCGCCGGCGGCGAGCCGCCGGACCAGCCTGCCCTGGACGTCGTGCACCGCGACGACGACCTCCCCCGCCTGCGGCAACTCGAAGGTGATGACCGTGCGCGGGTTGAACGGGTTGGGCGCGACCGCGAGCGCGGGCTGCCGTCGCGGCGCGTTCCCCGCGCCGACCGTGACCGGATAGTACCGCTGCTGGAAGTAGTCCCGCACCGCGGCGCGCTCCGTCGGCGAGAGGGCGCGGTCGTAGACCAGGATCTCGAAGACGTCGCCGGTCATGTCGTTGAAGCGGTAGGCGTCCGAACCGACCAGCAGTGACTGCGCTGCGGCCAGGTTCGGTGCGCCGAGCGTACCCTGGTCGCCCTGGTCGGCGCCGTCGATCAGGCACGAGAACAGGCCGGACTCGCGTTTGAGTTCCACCAGATGGATGGCGTCGTTCCATCCCGCCGGCGGCGCCCAGGAACCGGCGCCTCCGGCCCCGGTGGGTGGTCCGTGCTGGAAGACAAGCCAGCCGCCCCACGTGTAGTGCACGAAGAGCCGGTTGTCGCGTAGCCCCAGCCCAGGACCGTGTTATAGAGATCCGTGCCGTCTTGCCGCGCCATGACGTACACGGTCGCCGCGTCCGTCGACATCAGGGACGAACCGGCGACGTTTTCGCGGATCAGGAAGTCGTTCCCGTCGAAGCGGACCGCCGGGTTCCAGTCCAGCGCCCGCTCGATGTAGCGCGGCTGCGCCGCGGGGTCGGACTGCGCGACGTGCAGGGCCTGCCCGGAGCGATCGGCCCAGGTCGCGACGGGCTGCTGGTCGCCGTCGGCCACGGCCTCGTCGGCCCGCAGCCACAGCCGCAGGCCGGCGGTGACGGGCAGGATCTCGTCGAAGTAGACGTACGACGGGTGCGCGAAGAGGTAATCGATCTGGTGGGGCTTGAGCGCGTGGTCGTAGACCTGGACGTCGTCGATCCAGCCCTGGAACCCGGGGTGGATCGCGCCGCCGTTGTCGAAACCGCCGACCACGAACTTCGCGGCGGTCAAGGGGTTCATCGGACCCTGGTGGAGATCCTCGTACGGCATGCCGTCGACGCAGATGCCCAGCAGCCCGCCCTGCCGGTACACGCACGTGATCTGGTGCCACTGCCCGTCGTTGACGTCGGTGGTGGAGATGGCCTGCTGGCCGGGCGCGCCGATGTCGTAGAACCAGGCCTTGCCCGGCACGCCGTAGCCGCCGTCGGTGTTCATGCCGACGACGTAGCCGCCGTAGCCCGACACATGCTTGCTCACCGGGTACATCACGCCCGTCGCGCCCGGCAGGGTCTTCACCCACATCACGAGCGAGAAATCCTCGTCGTCGAAAGCCAGCACGTCGCCCATGTCGATGGCGCCGCCGCCGCCGAAACCGAGCTCGAGCGCGCCGCCGGCCACGCCCGGGGCGCCGAACGTCGCATGGCCGAACACCCCGCCATGGAAACCGCCGGTCTCGTCGACCGCGACGCTCGATCCGGCCGGCTCGTCGAAGCGCCAGTGGGCCACGATGACGCCGGAGGCCGGTCCGGCGGTGGCGCACAGGGCGACCAGGATCGTGCAGGCCGACAACCGGCTGGCATGAAGCTTGGAAATGGGCACGGAGGCACCTCGCATGATGGGGGTCGGCAGTCGAATTGATTATACCAAATCGACAGGACGAACGACGATCTATCCCCCCGCACCTGACCTGGACGACCTCGCGCCCCGACCCCTCCCGGCTGGCGCGGGAGGGCTGGCACGTGCTGGGTTACGAGAGGTGGCGCGCCGCCGTCCGCGCGGCCCGCCCCCGCGGCGCCCGCCGCTCCCTGACCAACCCGACCGCCCGCCTGCTCGCGATCTTCGCCCGCCACGAGCGCGTCGCCGTCCTGGACGTCCCCTGCGACTCGGTCGCCGACCTGCAACTGATCCACGGCACCCTCGCCGCGCCCGCGCGGCGCCGCGGTTGCCGCCTGCTGATCCACGCCGCTCGCGAACTGGAATCCCTCGAGCCTGACGCCTTCGTCGATCCCGACTGGCGCTACCCCTGGACGCTGGAACGCCTGCGCTGGCTCGCTTCTCAACACGTCGCACCCGACGCGACACCCGGCGGCGGAACCGTCGACCGGCAGGGTCACCGCCGCGGCCGGCTGTCGCGGCTGGTGGACCTCGTCGCCGGCCGCGCGGCGGCGCCGACGCCCGGCGAACCGCCGCCGCGCCCCCTCGCCCTCGACCCGCAGCAGTGCCGCGCCGTGCGCGCCGGCACCGGCGTGGTGCAGGTGATCGCGCCGGCGGGCAGCGGCAAGACCAGCGTGCTGGTCGAGCGGGTCAAGGAGCTGCTGCACCGCGGCGCCGCGCCGGAGCGCATCCTCTGCTCGACCTTCAACCGGGACGCCAAGCTGGAGATCGCGGCGCGCCTGGAACGCGCCTGCGTCGCCGGCGTGGCGGTGCGCAGCTTCCACGGCCTCGGCCTGGCGCTGCTGAAGCAGGAGGGCCGCACGCGCGCGGGGATCGGCGAGGTCGACGACGACACGTGGCAGCGGCTCGCCGAACGCGCCCGCGACGCGGAGGTCGACGGCGTCGCCCTGGATCCCACCGCCGCGCGCAACGCCGTCAGCGCCTTCAAGCTGTCGGCGATGATCGACCCGCCGACCGCGCTGGCGCAGGCGGCGGGCGGCGACGCCCGCGCACGCAGCGCGGCGCGCCTCTACGACCTCTACCAGCGCCACCTCGACGAGCGCGGCCGGCTCGACTTCGACGACCTGATCGCCGGCGCCGTGGCGCTGCTGCAGCGCGACGTCGAGGTCCGCCGCCGCTGGCAGGCGCGCTTCGACCACGTCCTGGTCGACGAGTACCAGGACATCGAACCGGCGCAGGCGCTGCTGGTCGGGCTCTTGGCCGCGCCGCAGGATTCGCTGTTCTGCGTCGGCGACGAGGACCAGTGCATCTACGCCTGGCGGCGCGCCTCGGTGGAGCGGGTGATCGAGCTGGACCAGGTCTACCCCGACCTCGAGCGCCACCCGCTGATCCGCAACTACCGCTGCGGCCGGCGCCTCACCGTCGCCTCGCGCCGTCTGATCCGGCACAACCGCCGCCGCTTCTGCAAGCCGCTGCGCCCCGGCGCGCCGCACCGCGGCCGCATCCGCGTCC
>PNOJ01000064.1 GCA_013824755.1 Gemmatimonas sp. | reverse complement strand
GTTGCTGATCTCCGACCTGCAGGCCGCCGCCTGGGACGACGCCGCGCTCGCCGCCGCGGCGCGGGCCCTGGCCGCCGCGGGCGGCGCCCGGCTGGCGCTGCTGCCGGTGGGGGAGACGCAGGTCGCCGGCGGCGTCACGGCGGTCCGCACGCCGTTGCGGGCGCTGCGGGCCGGCGAACCCGTGCACGTCGAGGCCGACGTGCGCGTCGGCCACGCCGGGCAGTCGTGGCGCCTGGAGCTCGACGGCCGCCTCGTCGCCGAGGCGGCGAGCGGGGCGTCGCCCGGGGAGACCGACCGCCTCGTCTTCGCCTTCGCCGCGCCGGCGGCGGGCCTGCACCGCGGACTCGTCGTCACCGCGGCCGACCGCTTCCCGGTGGACGACGCGCGTCCCTTCCTGCTCGAGGTCCGCGATCGGATCGAGGTGCTGATCGTCCACGGTCCCGACGCCGGGGCGGCCGGGAGAGGCGGCTGGCGCTACTGGGCCAACGCCCTGGCGCCGGCGGGCGCCGCGCCGGTCGCTGGATCGGGCGCGGACGATCTCTTCGGCGTGCGCGCCCGCGACGTCGCCGACGTGGCCGACGGCGACCTGGCCGACGCCGACGCGGTCCTGCTGGTGGACACGGGCCCGCTCGGCCGCCGCCTGCAGGAGGCGGTCGCCGAGCGCCTGGAGCGCGACGGCGGCGTCGCCCTGTTCACGGGCGATCCGGCCGACGCGACGGCTCCGGACCGCACGCCGCTGCCGGCGCTGGGGTTGGCCGGCCCGAACGCCTTCCGCGCGCACGCTCCCGCCGGCGCCCAGGAGGCCGTGGTGGCCGCGCCGGCGCACCCGGTCTTCGACGGCCTGCCGGCCGACGCGCTGGCCACGCTGTCGCGCGCGACCTGGCGGCGGTACCTCGTGCTGCCCGACGCCGACTGCGAGGTGCTGCTCGCGACGCGCGACGGCGACCCGCTGTTGGCCCTGGCGCGGCGCGAGCGGGGGCGGCTGCTGGTCGCGCCCTTCCACACGCTGCCCGACGCCACCGACCTGGCCCACAACCCGATGTTCCCGCCGCTGGCCCGACGGCTGGTCGCCTACCTGGCCGGCGGCGGCCGGGCTTTCGCGGGCGAGGTCGGCGTGGCGCCGGCGGTCGCGTTGGCGGGCGCCGCCGCTACCAGTGCCGGCACGAACGGCGCCGACGCGAACCGCGCCGACCTGCTGGCCGGTCCCTCCCTGCACTACCGCGCCCGGCCCGGCGCGGCCGCCGAGATCCTGCCCGCCCGCCTCGGCTGGCGGGGCGGGCGCGCGTTCGTGACGGGGGAACCGGTGTCCCGCCAGGGCTTCTACACGTTCGTGGCGGGGGGCGACACGCTGGGCGACGCGGTGCTGGCGACTCCGGCGGCGGAGGGCGACGCGGCGCTGTCGACCGCCGCGGAGGCCGCGGCGCGGCTGGCGGCGGCGGGCCTGCCGCAGGCCGAGGTGCTGTCCGCGGCGCCGGACGGCGGGATCGCCGCCGGCGCGGCCGGCCGCGAGCTCGCGCCCTGGCTGCTGGGCCTCGCCGCGCTGGTGCTGCTGGCCGAGACCAGGCTGTCGCGCCGCGCCGCCTGACGGCCCGCCCGCGGTCTTGATTCCCGCAGGCGATGGGTTACCCTTGTCCGTGGACGGGCCCGGTCCTGATTGACGGCCCGCCCGACGCCGCCAACACGAGGTCATCGCCATGTGGGATTACTCCGAGAAGGTCCTCGACCACTTCATGAACCCCCGCAACGTGGGCGCGCTCGACGACGCCGACGGCGTGGGCGAGGTGGGCTCGATGGCCTGCGGCGACGCCCTGCGACTGTGCTTCAAGCTCGGGCCGGACGGGCGCATCGTCGACGCCCGCTTCCAGACCTTCGGCTGCGGCAGCGCCATCGCCTCGTCGTCGATGCTCACCGAGATGCTCAAGGGCCTGACCCTCGAGCAGGCGGCGCGCATCAGCAACGAGGACATCGCGCGCGAGCTGGACGGCCTGCCGCGCGAGAAGATGCACTGCTCGGTCATGGGCCGCGAGGCGCTCGAGGCGGCCATGATCGACTACTACCGCCGCCAGGGCCGCGAGGTGCCGTGCGGCCTGCTGGTCCAGGACGTCGAGATCTGCCACTGCTTCCAGGTCAGCCGCGAGACGATCGTCAAGACGATCCGCCAGTACCGCCTGCGCGAGATCGAGGACGTCACCCACTACACCAAGGCCGGCGGCGGCTGCACGTCCTGCCACCACGACATCCGCCACCTCATCGAGGAGGTCTGGCAGGAGCTCGAGGCCGCGCCCGCGGGCCTGGTGCAGGTCGAGATGACCGCGGCCGACGACGAGCGGTCCCGCCAGATCCGCGAGGTGCTCGAGAACGACATCGCCCGCGCCCTGCGCACCGACGGCGGCGACATCGAACTGGTCGCGATCCGGGGCCGTCACGTCCACGTGAAGCTGACCGGCACCTGCGCCAGCTGCCCCTCCTCCGGCGCCACCATCAAGGGCTGGGTCGAGCAGCAGCTGCGCGAGCACGTGAGCCCGGACCTCGAAGTCGTCGAGGAGAAGTCGTGACCTTCGACCTGCAGGAAGGCCTGCCGCCGCGCCCGCCCGACGGGGTCTACCTCGACAACAACGCGACGACCCGCGTCGCGCCGGAAGTCGTCGAGGCCATGCTGCCCTTCCTGTCCGGCAACTACGGCAACCCGTCGAGCATGCACGCCTTCGGCGCCGCGGCGGGCCGCGCCGTCGACCGCGCCCGCGTCCAGACGGCCGCGCTGATCGGGGCGGCGCAGCCGGCGGAGATCGTCTTCACGGCCGGCGGTTCCGAGAGCGACAACCTCGCGATCGTCGGCACGCTGCGCGCCCACCCGGGGAAGCGCCACCTCGTGACCACGTCGGTGGAGCACCCGGCGGTGCTCGGCCTCTGCCGCGAGCTGCAGAGCCGGCAGGGCTACGAGGTCGACTACCTGCCGGTGGACGCCCGCGGCAACCTGGATCCCGACGACCTGCGGCGCGTTCTGCGGCCCGACACCGCGGTGGTCAGCATCATGGCGGCCAACAACGAGACCGGGGTCGTCTTTCCGGTCGAGGAGATCGGCCGGATCGTCAAGGAGCACGGCGCCGTCTACCACGTGGACGCCGTGCAGGCGGTCGGCAAGCTGCCGCTGGACATGGCGGACTCCACCGTCGACCTGCTGTCGCTGTCTGGGCACAAGCTCCACGCGTGCAAGGGCGTCGGCGCGCTGTACGTGCGGCGCGGCACGAAGCTGCGCCCGCTGATCGCCGGCGGCCACCAGGAGCGCGGGCGCCGCGCCGGCACCGAGAACGTGCAGGGGATCGTGGCCCTGGGCCGGGCCTGCGAGCTGGCGGCGACCGGGCGCGAGGCCGAACAGGTCGCCGTGCGTCGGCTGCGCGACCGCCTCGAACAGGCCGTGCTGGCCGCCGTCCCGGACTGCCGCGTCAACGGCGACCCGGACCGCCGCCTGCCCAACACGACAAACATCAGCTTCGACTACATCGAGGGGGAGGGCATCCTGCTGCTGCTGGATCGCGCCGGGATCGCCGCTTCGAGCGGCTCGGCCTGCACCTCGGGCAGCCTGGAGCCGTCCCACGTCCTGAAGGCCATGGGGGTGCCCTTCATCGCCTCCCACGGCTCGATCCGCTTCTCGCTGAGCCGCTACTCGACCGAGGAGGAGATCGACTACACGGCCGCCGCGTTGCCGCGCATCGTGGAGAGGCTGCGGGCGATCACCCCCTTCGGGAAGGAGCGCAAGACGTTCGGGGGCTGAGCCGCGCCCCGCCGTCGCCGCACCATGATGACGCACGACTCCGACACCGCCGCCGGCCTGCTCGACGGACCGCTCGCGGGCGCGGTCCCGCCCGGCCGGCTCGACGCGCCGGTCGCGGCGTTCGCGGCCGCGTTGGCGGCGTCCCGCGACGACCCCGCGCGCCTGCCGGTCCTCAGCGGGCTGCACGGCTCGTCGGCGTCGTTGCTGCTCGCGCACTGGTTCCGGCGGGAGCGCCGCGCGGCGCTGGTGGTGGCGCCGTCGCGCGACGCGGCCCTGCGGCTGGCCGACGACCTCGAGGCCTGGCTCGGGCCCGGCGACGTCGTCTACCTGCCGCAGCAGGAGGTGCTCGTCTACGACCGCCAGTCGCCGGACGCCGAGCTGGTCGGCGCCCTGATGGCCGGGCTGGCGCGGCTGGGCGCCGGCGCGCCGGCGCTCGCGGTGACCTCGCTGTACGGGCTGCGCCAGCGGGGGCTGTCGCCGTCGCGCCTGGCGGCGGCCACGCTCGCGCTGGCCGTCGGAGGCCGCCACGACCGCGAGGCGTTCTGCGCGCGGCTGGGGGAGCTGGGCTACGCCGGCGTCGGCCTGGTCGCCCGTACCGGCGAGTACGCGCGGCGCGGCGCGCTCATCGACCTCTTCCCGCCCGGGGACCACCCGCTGCGCGTGGAGTTCTTCGACGACGAGATCGTCTCGCTGCGCACCTTCGACCCCTCGACCCAGCGCACGCTCGCGATGCTCGAGCGGATCGACGTGCTGCCGGTCAGCCACCTCGTGCTGGACGACGAAGCCGTCCTGGAGGCGCAGCTGCGCGTCGAGCAGCTCGTCGAGGACGGGGATCTGGCCGACGACGACCGGCTGGACCTCGACGCCCGCCTCGAGGAGCGCGTCCACGCCGCCGGCCTCGAGGCCTTCCTGCCCCTGTTCGGCGCGACCGCCCTGCTCACCGACCACCTGCCCCCCGACGCCTGCCTGATCTGGAGCGACCCGGCGGCGCTGGCCGCGCAGTCCGAGCTGCTGGACGAGGAGATCCCGCGCCTGCGCGAGACGCGCCTGCGCCACGATCCCTGGCTGCCGGACACCGCCGAACTGGTGGCCCCGGCCGGCGAGCTGGCCGCCCTGACGCTGCCCCAGGCTGCGCTGAGCGGCGGCTGGGTCGGGGACGACCCCGTGCGCTGGCTGGAGCGCGACGCCGTCGAGACCGCGCGCTTCGACACGCACCGCCCGGGCCTGCGCGGCGGCGATGTGGCGCGGCTGGCCGCGGCGCTGTCGGCGTGGGAGCGGGAGGGCCGCTTCGCCGGCGTGCTCTGCGACAACCAGGGGCAGGCCAGCCGCCTCGCCGAGCTGCTGCTGGAGCAGGACGGGGCGCTGCCGGCGGCGATGCCGGTCGTCGGGCGGCTCGCCGAGGGCTTCCTGTGGCCGGCCGCCGGTCTCGCCCTGGTCACCGACCACGAGTTCTTCGACCGCTACCAGCGCCCCGCCCGCGCCCGCTTCCGCGGCGGCGCCGTGGTCAAGGACTCCGGCAACCTGCAGGCGGGCGAGTACGTGGTGCACGTCGAGTACGGCATCGGCCTGTACCGCGGCCTGCGTCGCATCACGGTCCAGGACGCCGAGCGCGAGTGCCTGCTGCTGGAGTACGCGGCCGGCGACAAGGTCTACGTCCCGGTCGAGAAGATCGGCCTGGTCGAGCGCTTCAGCAGCGACCGCGCCGCGGCGCCGGAGCTGAGCCGCCTGGGCACCGCGTCCTGGGCCCGCGTGACCAAGAAGGCGCGCAAGGCGATCCAGGCCATGGCGGCCGAGCTGCTGAACCTCTACGCCGCGCGCCAGAGCCTGCCCGGCTTCGCCTTCCCGTCCGACGGCGACCTGCTGCGCTCGCTGGAGGAGTCCTTCCTGCACGAGGAGACGCGCGACCAGCTGACCGCCATCGCCGACGTCAAGCACGACATGGAGCGCGCGCAGCCGATGGACCGCCTGGTCTGCGGCGACGTCGGCTACGGCAAGACCGAGGTCGCCATGCGCGCCGCCTTCAAGGCGGTCGAGGCGGGGCGCCAGGCCGCCGTGCTCTGCCCCACCACGCTGCTGGCCCACCAGCACGGCGAGACCTTCGCCGAGCGCTACCGCGACTTCCCGGCCCGCGTGGCGGTGCTGAGCCGCTTCCAGTCGCCCCGCGAGCAGCGCGAGGTGGTGCGCCGCGCGCGCGAGGGCGAGCTGGACGTGCTGATCGGCACGCACCGGCTGCTGTCCCGCGACGTCCGCTTCCAGCGGCTCGGCCTGCTGGTCATCGACGAGGAGCACCGCTTCGGCGTGCGCCACAAGGAGCGGCTGAAGCAGCTGCGCAAGGAGGTGGACGTGCTGACCCTCAGCGCCACGCCCATCCCGCGCACGCTCTACCTGTCGCTGATGGGCGCGCGCGACATGTCGCTGATCACCACGCCGCCGCGCGACCGCCTGCCCATCCACACCGAGATCTGCGCCTACAGCGAGGAGGTGCTGCAGGAGGCGGTCCTGCGCGAGCTGCACCGCGGCGGCCAGGTCTTCTTCGTGCACAACCGGGTCGAGACCATCCAGGCCACGGCCGCGAAGGTCCGCGAGCTGCTGCCCAGCGTCCGGGTCTGCGTCGCCCACGGCCAGATGGACGAGGAGGCCCTGGAGCGGGTGATGGCCGCCTTCCTGGCCCAGGAGTTCGACGTGCTGGTCACCACGACCATCATCGAGTCGGGGCTGGACATGCCGCGGGTCAACACGATCGTCATCGACCGCGCCGACCGCTTCGGCCTGGCCCAGCTCTACCAGATCCGCGGCCGGGTCGGCCGCTCCAGCCAGCGCGCCTTCGCCTACCTGATGACGCCGCCGGGGGAGGCCCTCTCGCAGGACGCGCGGCGGCGGCTGTCGGCGCTGCAGGAGTTCCAGGCGCTGGGCTCCGGCTACCACATCGCGATGCGCGACCTGGAGATCCGCGGCGCCGGCAACATCCTGGGCCAGGAGCAGCACGGGCACCTCGAGGCCATCGGCTTCGACCTCTACTGCCGCCTGCTGGACGAGGCCGTCTCCGAGCTGCGGGGCGACGGGCGCGCCACGGCGCTGGACGTCAAGATCGACCTGAAGCTGCCGGCCTACCTGCCGGACGACTACATCGGGGATCCCGAGCAGAAGATGGACCTCTACCGCCGCCTGGTGCGGATCGCCGACGACCGCGGCTTCCGGCTGGTCGCGGACGAGATCCGCGACCGCTACGGCCCGCCGCCGCCGCCGGTCGCCAACCTGTTGCAGATAGGGCGGATCCGGGCCCTGGCGGCGCGCAACGGCGTGGAGGAGATCCGGGTCGGCCGGCGGGAGCTGAGCCTGTTTTTCGCTGGCGGGAGGGAGCCCTCCCCCCTTATACTCCGCGGTTTGATGGGAACCGGTCCCAAGGGGCTGATGTTCAGGGCCGTCGACCAGCTCGAGCTGAAGATCCCGGCGACCCGCGACGACGCCCCCGCCGCGGCCTACCACATCCTGGACCTCATCGATCGTTTGCGCGAGGACGCGGGCGGCGATCCGGCCGCCGCCGCGCCCCCGAAACCCCTGAGTCGAGTGAAGGAGACGTCATGACCTCGAACGCACGCAGGTTCCTCGCCGCGGCCGCCGCGACGGCGGCGCTCGCGCTGGTCCTGGGAGCCGCCGGCTGCGGCGGCAAGTCCGAGAAACCGGCGGCGGGCGCCGACAAGGAGGACGGGCGCGTCGTCGTGAACGTCGGCGAGCGCAAGGTCACGGCAGGCTACTACCAGTCCCGCCTGCAGAAGATGGCCGAGAACGACCTGCCCCGCGACGCGGAGGGCAAGGCCTTCGACACCGCCACCCCGGCCGGAAGGCGCTCGTTCCTGGACGTCATCATCAACAAGGAGTTGATGGTGCTCAAGGCCAAGGAGCTCGGCTACGACGAGCAGGAGGACGTCAAGAAGCTCATCGAGGCGGTCGTCTACTACCAGTCGACCCAGGTGATGCGCACCGACCTGATCCAGAAGCCGGACGAAGAGGTGTCGGCGGAGGAGATCAAGGCCTACCACGACCGGCGCACGCAGGTCCGGCACTTCGAGTTCATCATCTGCAACTTCGAAGCCGACGCCGCCAAGGCCCGCCAGGCGGTGCTGGACGGCGGCCTGTGGGAGGCCGTCGCCGAGGAGTACAACGACGGGTCGCGCGGACCCAGCAACGACTACCGGATGCAGCTGCAGTACGGCACGGCCGACGACATGTTCGAGCGCCCGCTCTTCGAGATGGGGGTCGGCGAGGTCAGCCGCCCCATCGAGAGCGTCTACGGCTACTGGGTCGTGCGCCTGGACAGCGTGGCGACCGTGCGCGAGCGCCCCCTGGACGACGAGTACCGCGAGCGCATCCGCGCGACCATCTCCCAGAAGCGCGCCAAGCTGCGCGAGGCGACCTTCATCAAGGAGAGCCGCGAGCGCCACGAGTTCAAGTACGACGACGCCGCGCTGTGGATCGTCTACAACGGCATGCCCGAGGAGGAGCCCTACCTCGACCAGGCGACCCAGAAGCCCGTCGAGAAGGAGCGGCTGCAGCGCCTGGACGTCCCGGCGTCGGAGCTGGGGCGCTTCTTCTTCAGCTTCCGGCTCGCCCCCGACCAGGAGCCCCAGGTCTGGACCATCGGGGACTACAAGGCCAAGTACGACGAGATGAGCGTCTTCCAGCGGCCCAAGCGCAACACCCTGCTCGGCGGCGTGAAGAACAAGCTCTTCGGCGACATGGTCGACCAGGCCCTCTGGGCCGCCGAGGCGAAGGAGCGCGGCTACGACAAGGACCCGCGCGTCATCGCCGAGGCGAACGAGCGCAGCGAGCAGCACATGCTGTCGCTGTTCCACGACGAGGTCGTGAAGTACGACGAGCACGTGAGCATGGAGGCGATCCGCGCCCTGTACGAGGAGAACCCCGCGGTCTACCGCGTGCCCGAGGAACGCCGCGGCCGCATCATGATGTGCGCGGACAAGGCCGCCGCCGAGGCGGCGGCCGCCGACCTGGCCGCCGGCCAGCCCTGGAGCACCGTCTTCGCGACCCGCAACAAGTCCACCGGCGGCACGCCGGAGGGGCAGATCTCCATCAACGAGTTCGCGAAGTCGGCCGACCGCGACCGGCTCTTCGCCCTGACGCGGCCCGGCGAGGTCAGCGCACCGTTCCCGTCGCACGACTTCTGGTGCCTGGTCATGCTCGACAACGTCACGCCCGGGCGGCAGAAGCCGCTCGAAGAGGTGATCAACGAAGTCGGGGCGAGGGTCAAGCGCAAGCGCCAGGACGAGGCCCTGCAGGCGCTGCTGGCGCAGTGGCGCAACGAGTACCCGATCAAGATCAACGACCGCGTCCTGGACTCCCTGCCTTCCTGGGAGCAGCTGCAGGCGTCCAAGCCGGCGGCCAAGTAGCGCCGGACGCCCAGGGGTGTCGCGGGCGCCGGGGGGAGCCTCTCCCCGGCGCCCACTTTGAAAGGAAGCAGGCATGATGGCAGCGCGGCGATGGATGGCGACGGCGGCCCTGGCGTTGGCGGCGGTCTCGGCGGGAACGCCGGCGGCCCGGGCCCAGGACGCGGCGCTGCCGGCGGCGCCGGACACGACGGCGGCGACCGCGTCGTCGGCGACCCCCGAACTGGTCGACCGCATCATGGTCGTCGTCGACGAGGAGGCGATCCTGCAGAGCGATCTCGAACGCGAGATCGCCCTCTACCACCTCGAGGCCCGCAACATGGGCGCCCCCGACGACAAGGACGAGGCGACGGTGCGCGCCGAGGTCCTCGACCGGCTGATCGAGAGCAAGCTCATCATCGCGGCCGCCCGCCGCGAGGAGATCGAGATCGGCGAGGAGTCCGTGGAGCGCGAGGTCCAGGCGAACATCGACCAGCTCGTGCGCTACTACGGGTCGCAGGCGCGGCTCGAGGCGGAGCTGGCGGACAACGCGATGACCCTGGACGACTACCGCCGCCGCTCCGCCTCCCAGCTGCGCGACCAGCACTACATGCGGGCCGTGGTCAACCGCTTCATCCGGCCGGGCATCGAGGTGCGCGAGGAGGAGGTCGAGGCCTACTACGCGGCCCACCGCGACGAGGTCCCCGCGGCCCCCGACACCCTGGCCCTCTCGGACATCCTGGTCGCCGTGCAGCCCTCGCCGGAGGTCCAGCGCGACCTGCAGGTCAGGCTCGGGGCCGTGATGCAGGAGCTGGGCCGCGGCGACGCCTTCGGCGCGGTCGCCGACCGCCACACCGCCGGCCCCGGCGCCGGCAGCGGCGGCCGCATCGGCCTGGTCCGCCCGGGCGAGCTGTTCAGCCGCGCGCTGGAGGAGGCCGTGTTCTCGCTGCAGGAGGGCGAGACCTCCCAGCCCGTGGTCACCGAGCGCGGCCTGCACGTCGTGCACGTGGACAAGGTCGGGGAGGAGGGGCGCGAGATCAGCCAGATCTTCTTCCCCATCGAAGTGACCGAGGACGACGTCGCGCGCGCGCGCGCCGAGGCCGAGGCCGCCCACGCGCGCCTCGCGGCCGGCGAGCCCTTCGCGAAGGTGGCCGCCGAGGTCAGCGTCGATCCCGGTTCCGCCACGCGCGGCGGCGAGCTCGGCACGTTCGCCCTGGACGACCTGTCGCCGACCATCCGCGAGCACCTGGCCGACGCCGCGGCGGGCGCGATCACGCCGCCGTTCCTGACCCCGGCGGGCTTCTACATCTTCCTGGTGCGCGAACGGACCGCCGGCGCGAGCGCGGGCTTCGAGGAGCTGCGCGACCAGGTGCGCCAGGCCGTCGAGTCCCAGAAGCTGCAGGAGGCCCTGGCCGTCTACGTCGAGGGCCTGCGCGCGCGTTTCGCGGTCGACCGCAAGGACTGAGAGCCGGCGCCCGCCGGCAGGGAGGCCGTCGCTTGCTGCAGCGCTTCGCCGGACGCGAGCCGGTCGTCGGCCGTTTCCTGGACCTGGAACGGTCCGGGAAACTGGGCCAGAGCTACCTCTTCGTCGGGCCCGACGGCAGCGGCAAGGAGCTCACCGCCCTGGAGATCGCCCGGCTGATCAACTGCGCCGACCCCGAGGCCTGCCGCCGCGAAGCCGCGTGCGAGAGCTGCCGCAAGGCCCTCGGCTTCCAGCATCCCGACATCCAGTGGATCTGCCCCGCGCCGGCGTCCCTCGCCGACGCCGAGGTCGGCGAACTGCTGGCGGCCAAGGCCGAGGACCCGTTCCACCGCCCGTCGTTCGCCGGCTCGAGCGAGGTGCTGATCGGCGACCCGGACCGGCCCGGGCCGCTCACGATCCGTTCGGTGCTGCAGTTCCTGCGCCTCAAGCCGTTCCAGGGCCGGCACAAGGTGGCGATCGTCGGCGACGCCCACCGCCTGCGCGCGGGCGCCGCCAACGCCTTCCTCAAGACGCTCGAGGAGCCGCCGCCCGGCGCGCTGATCCTGCTGCTGTCGAGCCTGCGCGGCGCGGTGCTGCCCACGATCCTCTCGCGCTGCCAGCGCGTGGCCTTCGAGCCCTACCCGCGCGAGGAGCTGGCGCGGCTGCTGGTCGACCTCTACGACCTGCCGCCGGCGCAGGCCGCGGACCACGCCCTGGCGGCGGACGGGGACGCCCGCCGCGCGGCCCGTTCCCGCCTGACCCTGTCGCGCGCGCTGCGGGCCTGGGCCCGCGGGCTCGTCGCCGACCTGGACGCCGGCCGCCTCGGCACGGCGCAGATCGCGGCCGAGATGCTGCACAAGGGGTCGGTGCCGGCGGAGCTGCTGGCCGAGGCCGCGGACGGCGTGACCCGGCCCGGCGTCGCCAAGGAGCTGTCCGAACGCCGCGACCGGGCGATTCAGCTTTGCGAGCAGATGCATCTCCATTACAGTGAAATCCTGGGCTGCGCCGCGCGCGGCGACGGCTGGGAGCCGCGCCTGCCCCGCGACGCCGCCCTGATCGCGGACCTCGCGGGCCGCCGCACGCCCGCCGGCCTGCTGCGCGACATCGACGCGGTCGAGCAGGCCCGGCGCGAGATCGACCAGAGCCTCAATCTCGGCCTGGTGATGGCCGTGTTGTTCCAGGAGCTGAGCGACCATGTCCGACTGGATCGAGCCGCCGCGCGGGCCTGAGCCCGACGCCGCCGCGCCCGCGGCGCCGCACGACGTGCCGTGCGACGCACCGGATGCCGCCGCGTCGCCGGCGCCCGATCCCGACGCCCTGGTCATGGTGCAGTTCAAGGGGCACCGCAAGGCCTGCTACCACAACCGGCGCGCGGTCGGCCTCGGCGTGGGCGACTACTGCATGGTGGAGGCGGACCGCGGTCGCGACATGGGCCGCGTCTGCTACGTCGGTCACGGCAAGGAATCTGGCGGCGCGAGGCTGCGCGCCAGGGCGTGCTGGCCACCTGCGGGCCGGACGACCTGAAGCGCCTGCACGAGAACCGCGCCGACGAGTGGGAGTGCTACGACATCTGCCTGGAGAAGATCCAGGAGCGCCGCCTCGAGATGGAGCTGGTGACGGTCGAGCGCCAGTACGACCGCAACAAGATCACCTTCTTCTTCACGGCCGAGAAGCGCGTCGACTTCCGTCAGCTGGTCAAGGACCTCGCCGCGATCTTCCGCACGCGCATCGAGCTGCGGCAGATCGGCGTGCGGGACGAGGCGAAGATCAAGGGCGGCATGGGGATCTGCGGCCGCGAGCTGTGCTGCAGCAGCTTCCTGGGCGAGTTCAGCCCCGTCACCCTGAAGATGGCCAAGGGACAGCAGCTGCCGCTGAGCCCGAACAAGCTGTCGGGCCTGTGCGGGCGGCTGCGCTGCTGCCTGTCGTACGAGCACGAGGGGTACCTCGAATCGCTGGCGCGCATGCCGCGTGTCGGCGCCCGCGTGACCACCCCGCGCGGCGAGGGGCGGGTCCGCAAGCTCGACCTGCTGCGCGAGACCGCCACGGTGCAGCTGGACGAGGGCGCCCTGACGCTGGTGCTGGGCGCGGCCGAGATGACCTGGGACGCGCGCCAGGACCTGCCGCGCGGCCGGCCGCGGCGCCCGCGCAAGCCCTGCCACCGCGACGAGCCGACCGAGCACTGACCTCGCGCCCGCCGCGCACGGGCCCGGACCCATCACCGCCCGTCGTCGGAGGACGCTTGTACACCGACACCCACCTGCACCTGGACCGCCGCGAGTTCGCCGGCGAGGTCGATGCGGTCCTGGACAGGGCGGTGAAGGCCGGCGTCACGCGCCTGATCAACATCGGCTACGACCTGCCCAGCAGCGAAGCCTCGGTGGCGCTGGCCCGGGGCGACGGCCGTCTGCGGGCCGCCGTCGGCGTCCACCCGCACGACGCGCTGACGATCGCCGACGCGGACGGGGCGGTCACGCCGGACGGCGAACGCATCCTGGCGCGACTGGCCGAGCTGGCCGCGGACCCGCGCGTGGTGGCGATCGGGGAGATCGGCCTGGACTTCTACCGCGACCTGTCGCCGCGCCCGGCGCAGCGGGCGGCGCTGCGGGCCCAGCTCGCGCTGGCCTCGCGCCTGGACCTGCCGGTGGTGCTGCACGTGCGCGACGCCCAGGACGACATCGTCGAGGAGCTCGAAGCCGCGGGCGTGCCGGCGCGGGGCGGCATCCTGCACAGCTTCGCCGGCGGGGCCGGGCACGCCGCCTGGGGCGCGGCCCACGGGTTCCTGCTGGGGATCGGCGGCCCGGTGACCTACCGCAACAGCGGCCTGCCGGAGGTCCTGGCCGGCGTCGCCCCGGAGCACCTGGTCCTGGAGACCGACGCGCCCTGGCTGCCGCCGGTGCCGCACCGCGGCGCCCGCAACGAACCCGCCTTCCTGCCGTTCACCGCGGCCCGCGTCGCGGAGATCTGCGGCCTCGCGGCGCCGGAGCTGGCGCGCATCACCGGGGCCAACGTCGACCGCCTGTGCGGCGAGCGGGGGTGGGCGTGAGCGAGCCCCTGAACCGCAGCCAGCTCGAACTGCTGCGCGCCCACGACGTGCGCCCGGTCAAGCGTCGCGGGCAGAACTTCCTGCTGGACGGGAACCTGGCGCGAGCCATCGCGGCCGACTGCCTGGAACTCGGGTCGGACGTCCTGGAACTCGGGGCCGGGGGGGGGGCGTTGACCTTCCCGCTGCTGGAGGCCGGGGCGACGGTGACTGCGGTCGAGGTGGATCGGCACCTCTGCGACCTCCTGCGCGAGGAAACGGCCGGACGGGAACGATTCCGGCTGGTGGAGGCCGATATCGCGCGTCTGGACTGGTCCGCGACGCTGGATCTGGCCGGTCCTCGGCCGGTGGTGGCCGGGAACCTGCCCTACGTCCTGACCAGCGAGGTGCTGTTCGCGCTCATCGACCATCGCCGCCGCGTGGCCGGGGCGGTCTTCATGATCCAGCGCGAGGTGGCCGCTCGGCTGGCCGCCGGTCCGGGCAGCAAGGAGTACGGCGTGCTGGCGGTGGTGCTCGGTTCGCAGTTCGAAGTGGAGGTGCGCCGGCAGGTGCCGGCGGCGGTGTTCTGGCCGCGGCCCGACGTCGTGTCGGCCGTGGTCGTCCTGCGCCCGCGGCCGGACACGTGGGACGATGGCGAACTGTCGCGGTTCCGGGCCCTGGTCAAGGGGCTCTTCCAGCAGCGGCGCAAGCGCACGGCCACCGTCCTGCGCGCGCTGTGCGGCGTCGACGAGGCGGCCGCTGCCGGCTGGTGCCGCGCCGCGGGCGTGGATCCCGACGCGCGGCCCGAGCAGGCGCCGCGCGCGGCCCTGCGTGAACTGGCCCGGCTCATTCCCGGGGAGGACGTACGTTGAGGTGCAGGCCGGGAACGAGGATCGCCGCGGCGCTGGCGCTGCTGTGGCTGCTGGCCGCCGCGGCCGGTGCGGCGCAGGACGACCCCGAGGAGGCGGCGGCCCAGGCCGCGGCCGACAGCCTCGCCGCCGCCGAGAGCGGCGCCCCGACCCTGAGCGGCTTGCAGCGTCAGGCGGTCGCGGCCCGAGCCATGATCGCGGACACCACCCGGGTCGGCGGGACGCCCTTCGTGCTGAGCTGGGCGCGGGCGGCCGACGCCACGGTGCGGGCCCAGATGCAGAAGGTCGACTGGGAGGCCGGCCTGGTCAACAGCTTCGCTCTGCGCGACCTGAGCCAGATCACGCTCGACCTGGGCAAGGCGCACGAGGACTACCGGTCGCAGGAGAAGCTCGTCGACCGCCGCGACGGCACGCTCACCTATAACACCGACGCCCTGAAGAGCCTGACGGCCAACCTCTCGCTGGCCCAGAGCTGGAGCCGCGACGAGGTCACCAACTCCACGGGCCTGACCACCGCCAACGAGCGCGACGTGCGCACGGCCAACACCACGGTGCAGCGTACGGGCCTGGGCCTGCTCGGCGCGCAGCACGACGTGAACGTCCGCGGCACCTTCACCGAGCAGCAGGCCGAGCAGCTCGGCATGCGCAACGACATCTCCGAGGGCCAGCTCGACGGCGCGCTGCGTTCCAAGCTCGCGGCCGGGGACTGGCTCGTGCTGCGGACCGGCCTGTACGGCGCCACGCAGAGCGGCGAGCGCTCGCTGGGACTGGAGACGAATCCCTCGAGCACCAGCGGCGACACCCTGCGCGTCGGCGCCTTCTACGACCGGGGCGCCTGGACCGGCGGGTTCGCGTTGACGAGATCGAACTTCGACCGGCGCTACCTCGACTACCACCGCAACGCCAACGGCGTCGTGGACACCATCGGCGTGGACGAGAAGATCGTGCAGGAGCTGGAGAGCGACGATGCGATGACCCTGGCCTGGGACAACGCCCTGCGCGTGTGGGGCGTCAGCTTCGGCGCCAAGCTGGCGCGCGACACGTCGCAGAACGGCTTCCGGGCCAGCGGCATCGGCAGGCGGGAGCGCCACCAGGACCGCGCCACCCTCGACCTGGGCTTCCGGGCGACCCGCCTGGACTCCGTCCAGTTCCAGTACGGCTACCTCTGGAAGTGGGACGACCAGACCTTCAAGGGCGCCACCAACCCGCGCGGCCGCCAGATCTCGCGGTCCCGCGACTTCAAGTTCAGCTGGGTCCACGACCTGTTCCGGCACACCGACCTGCGGCTGGCCTACACCACGGGGCTGTCGCAGGAGATCGCCGAGCGCACGTTCAACCAGAACGACCGCGACCGGCTCGAGACCACCCTGAACCTCAAGGTCGACACGCTCTTCGACAACCGGTTCAAGGTGAACCTGGCCTTCGACGCCCGCCACCTCGAGGACATCTCGATCCGGCGCGAGCGGTCGGCCAACAACAGCATCAAGGACACCTACGAGGTCGCCCCCGGCTACTCCTGGCCGGTCGCGCCGTGGCTGGACCTGGCCCAGAGCTTCCGCGTCTGGATCCAGTTCACCGACTACGTCTACTCCGGGTTCGAGGGCATCGACAAGCAGGACGACTACAACAAGCGCGGCAACCTGAACACCCGGGTCTCGATCCAGGTGAGCAGCCGCCTGCGCGTGACCCTGCGCCACGATTTCGACGTCAAGTCCAACGCCAAGGAGTCGCGCACCGACGCCGCCGGCCGCACGTTCTACAGCCGCGAGCAGACCCAGGACAACTCCAAGGTCGACGTCAGCCTGAGCTACAAGCCGACCCCGTGGCTGACCCTGGACGGCGCCACCTACCAGGCGCGCGACTACAAGGAGACCTATGGCGCGCGCGTGACCGAGACCGAACGCTTCAGCGGCCAGGTCAGCGTGGGCGGGCAGGTCCAGCTCACCAGCAAGGACGGCACGCGCTCCCTGAAGGCCGGCGTCCACCGGTTCTTCGCCCACGGCCCGAGCGTCCAGGAGTACAACAGCGCCTACTGGGACGCCGACATCCAGATGAAGTGGAGTTTTTGATGACCCACTATCGTCAAGGCTCATTTCTTGCTATAATGATCTCGTCCCTGGGTCTGGCCACCTTGCTGGGGGGGTGCCTGTTCGAGCCGCGTAGCGCGGAACCGCCGACGGGCGGCTCGATCACGTACTTCGACCAGTCGCAGCCCCAGAACGTCCTGGCGAACCTGGAGATCGCGTTCCAGAACCGGGATGCCGCCGGCTACGAGCGCCAGATCGCCGCGGACTTCAGCTACGAGCCGGACGGGGACACCCAGGCGTCGTACCCGGACGTGGACTGGTCGACCTGGAACCGGGAGACCGAAATCGCGTTCATCCAGAGCTTCTTCAACAACGTGGACGGGATCGCGGCGAACCTGAACGAAACGGTGGTCTCGGAGGGAAGCACCGGCACGACCGCGGAATACCGCGAGATCTACGCCGTCACGGTGACCGAGAGCGGCGGTTTCGTGCCCTACCGGGCCAGCGTGACGTTCAACTTCGTGCTCGACGGCACCTACTGGGTCCTGTCGCGCTGGTTCGACGAGCAGGGCGGGCAAGACCCCGAGACCCAGGCCCCCCGCCCCACCCTGGGGCAGCGCCGGGGCGCTTTCGCAGCATCGGGAGGTGGCCGAGCGAGCGGTTGATATGCTATGATGGAACCCATCATCCAAGAGAGATCCGCCCCGCGTGCGGCGGGGCCCGAATGCGAAATTGCGGCGGCGCGCTTGCCGCGCGCCCCTTCAGATGTGGAGGTGACCACCATGCGGAACCACACCCGGATGCTGAGCGGCCTGGCGGCCTTGGCGGCCCTGGTCGTCCTGGCCGGCGGCTGCATCTTCTCCCCGGACGACGACGTGATCAACCCGCCCGTGCCGCCGTCGTACCCGTTCCCCGCGACGCAGGACCTGCTCATGACGAACTTCCAGACCGCGTACGACCAGATGAACATCGAGGAATACCGCAACGTCCTGCACACGGAGTTCAAGTTCAAGTTCGCCGAGGGCAGCACCGTCGAGCCGAGCGGCTACTACACGCGCGAGCAGGACCTGCAGACCACCACCCG
>PNOJ01000063.1 GCA_013824755.1 Gemmatimonas sp. | reverse complement strand
GGGGACGCCGACCTGGAGTCCCTGCAGGACGAGCTCGACCAGCTGGGCCGCGAGATCAGGGAGCTGAAGCAGGAGCTGCGCCGGGAGCGGGACAGCTCCCGTTAGGCGGGACCGTCGCGGCCGTCCAGCGGCAGCGACAGCCAATCCAGCGGGCCGTCGACCTTCCAGTCGGCGGCCCGCAGCTCTTCCGGGCTGCCGAAGCCGTAGAGGCAGCCGACCGTCCGCGCCCCGGCGGCGCGCCCCGCGTCGAGGTCGCTGGCGCGGTCCCCCACCACGACCGTGCGCGACGGGTCGGCGGCCAGCACGCGCACCATGCCGGCCTTGTCCGTCGCCAGGCCCCGCGCCTCGGCCTCCCCGATGCAGAGCGAGCGCGCGAAGAAGCGGTCCAGGCCGTGGGCGGCGATGATCCCGCGGAAGTAGGGCGCGTCGGCGTTGGAGAACAGCAGCAGCTCGTGGCCGCGGTCGCGCAGCCCGGCCAGGGCGGTCTCGACGCCGTCGTAGAGGGTGGTGCCGCCCGCCCGGATCGCGACGATCTCCTCTTCCGAGGTGAAGCGGGAGTAGGCCGCCGCGAACTCGGCGCGCCGCGGGCTGGGCACCGTCCGCGGCGGGAAGGCCCGGGCGAAGTACTCCCGGCCGGGCAGGCCCATGCAGTCCTCGATCAGGGCGAAGTCGGGCGCGGCCGGCGGCAGGCCGCAGTGGGCGTAGGCGCGCCCGAGCGCCGCGGCCACGGCGCCGACCACGGCGCGCCGGCTGTCCAGCAGGGTCCCGTCCATGTCGAACAGGAAGGCGTAGGGGACCGGCACTCAGCCACGCTCCCTCAGCAGCCGGGCCACCTCGCCCGGTTCGGCGTGACGTCCGGTCGCCCGCTTGGAGTAGATCAGGTCGCCGTCGGCGACGACTTCGAAGACGCCGCCGCCGGAGGGGATCAGCTCGGCCGCGATCCCGAACTCCTGCTGCAGCTCCGCCGCCAGACCGGCGGCGAGGGGGTCGTAGTTTCAGGTCCGGCAGAACTCGATGCTCAGCTTCCTCACGGCGGGCCTCCCTTTTTTTTAGAATTCGATCAGCAGCTTGGGCCACTGGGCGAGCTTCGCCGAAAACGCGCCGGGCTCGAAGTCGTCGATGTGCACGAGCGTCTCGTGCCCGCCGGCGAGGATGTCCTCGAGGATGTGCTTCTGGATGCCGTTGCTGCGGTCCTCGAGCAGGTTGCGCGTGATGTGCCAGGTCTCGAAGATGCGCCGGCCCACGACGCTGCGCAGGGTCAGCCCGTTGACGATCACGCGGTCGAGGTCCTGGATGTGGAAGTTGCCCTGCTTCAGGCCGAACAGCACGACCTCGCCGCCGCGGCGCGTCGACTGGATCGCGTTGTTGACGCTGCTGTTGAAGCCGGCCATCTCCAGCGAGACGTCCGCGCCGATGCCGCGCGAGGCGTCGCGCACGGCCCGCACGACGTCCTTGTCGGCGGCCCAGCCGTGGGCGGCCGCCTTCGCCGCGTCGAACCCGATCACCTCGTCGGCGCCCAGCGCCAGGGCGAGCTCTCGGTTCTTGGCGACCGGCTCGACGCCGATGACGCGCGTGGCGCCCAGCGCCTTGGCGATCATGATCACGAACAGGCCGATGGTGCCGCAGCCGAACACGGCGACCGTCTTGCCGCGCAGGTCGGCCGCGGTGCAGGCGTGCACGGCGTTGCCGAAGGGCTCCTGCACGGCGGCCACCTTCAGCTTGATCTTGCGGCGGTCGGTGGGCCACAGCACGCCGGCGGGCAGCTTGATGTACTCGGCGAAACAGCCGTCGCGGCTGATGCCGATGATCTGGTCGCGGGCGCAGATGTGGGTCTGGCCGATCTGGCACTGGTAGCAGGTGCCGCAGATGATGTGCGACTCGGTCGAGACGATGTCCTTGGGGCGGTAGCCGTGGCGCGCCTGCACCCGCGAGCCCGTCTCGACGATCTCGCCGACCATCTCGTGGCCGATGATGCGGGTGGTCGCGCCCTCGCGCTTGAGGCTCTCGAAGATGTGGCCCTTGAAGGCCGTGCGGTTCCAGATGCCGCGGTCGCTGCCGCAGAAGCCGGCGTAGATGATCTTGACGATCACGCGGTCGCCGTCGGACGGGTCCAGCGACTCGTCGATCCCGGGGCGGGGCATCTCCTGCTTGATGAAACCGCGGGTGGTATCCCACGGCATGGTGGCCTTGTCGTAGACCAGGGCCTGCATCGTCTTCGGCATGGGGGACCTCCTTGGCGCCCGGAGAGGCGGCGGCCGGCGCGACCGTCGCCGCCCGGTCCCCAAGGTATGCTCCAGCCGCCGCGCGATCAACCGCGGCGGCGGCTTTCAGTTGACGGTCTCGTAGTAGTCGTCCCCGTAGCCCCAGTCGCCTTCGTCGTGGCGGCCGCGGGCGCCGTGCTCCTCCTCCTCGAGCAGATCGTCGAGGGAGACCAGGTCGGTGGAGGCCTCGAGGATCTCGTCCTCGCGCTCCAGCAGTCCGGCGAAGCCGCCGGTCGGGACGTCGCGGCGCAGGTCGTCGAGCAGGCGGGCCGGCGCGCGGGGACGGTCGTCGCCGCCGGCGGCGGCCTGCCGGGCGGACGGGGGGGGGGCGTCGGCGGCGTCGGGTGTCCGGACCGCGGCGACGAGGCGGGCGGCGCGGCGCGGGGACGGGGCGGTCGTTTCGCCGCTGCCGGCGCCGCGCAGGCGGCGCGTCAGGATCTCGTCCATGAGGTCGAAGTAGGCGCGGCTCCCGCTGGAGCGGCGGTCGAAGATCACCGTGGGCCGCCCGTCGATGGCCATCTCCGAGAGGCGCGTGTTGCGCGGGACGGCCGTCTCCAGCAGCAGGTCGCCGTGCTCCTCGCCCAGCAGCGAGGCGACGCGCCGGCTCATCCGCGTGCGGGGGTCGGTCATGGTCAGGAACAGGCCCTCGAGTCCGGCCGCGCCGTCCGCCGTCGCGCTGAAGTCCCGGATGTGGTCGAGGAGGCGCGACAGCGAGTCGCGGCTCAACTCCTCGGCCTGGACCGGGACGAGGAAGCCGTCGGCCGCCAGCAGCGCGGTGCGGGTCTCGGCCCCGAAGCCCGGCGGGCAGTCGATCAGGATGGTGTCGTACGACGCGCGCGCGTCGTCCACGGCCGCGACGAACGCGCGGGTCTGGCGGGCCATCAGGTCCTTGTACTGCTCCTCCTCGGACATGGTCCAGGCGTCGGGGGAGACGACCTGCAACCCGGGCAGCACGGTGGCGTGCGCCACGTCGACGAGCGGCAGCCCGGACAGCAGCACCTCGCGCAGGCCCCCCCGCAGCTGCTGCGGCCCGAGGCCGAGGCTGCGCGAGAGGCCGCACTGCGGGTCGGTGCCGATCACCAGGACGCGGTGGCCGTTCAGCGCGAAGCAGGCGCCCAGGTTCACCGTCGAGGTCGTCTTGCCGACGCCTCCCTTCTGACTGACCAGGGCCAGCACGCGGGAGGCGGCGTCGTACCAGGGGCGGATGGCGGCGGGCGCCGACGCCTCTTCGTCGCGGGCGGAGGGGTTCAACATCGGTGTTCCTTCTGGTTGCGAGTCCAAGGTTGTGTCAGCAGAGGGCGAGCACTTCGTCCACGAGCCTGCCGATGCCGTCGAACACTTCGGAGATCCTGCCGGCGACCATGTAGGCCGGCGTGGTCGCGACGCGGTTCGGGCCGTCCACCACGACGTCGCCGGCCGTCGCCGGTACGTGCCGGGCGCCCATCGCCTCCACCGCCGCCGCCGTGGCGGGGTCGTCGCCGATGGTCAGGAGCAGGGGCGTCGCCGTCCGCCGGGCGCCCAGGACCCGGGCCACCAGGACCGGCGCGATGCAGGCCGCGCCGATGGCCTTGCCCGCGTCGTGCATGGCCACCAGGAACGCGGCCGTCGCCGGTTCGACCGAGCACGCCGCGCCCTCGGTGGCGAAGGTGCAGAGGTTCTTGGCGACGCCGAAGCCGCCGGGCAGGATCACCGCGTCGAAATCCCCGACGCGCAGGTCCTTCACCTCGGCGACGGGCCCGCGGGCCAGACGCGACGATTCGACGCGCATGTCACGCGTCTCGCCCGCGGCGGGCTCCCGGCGCAGGTGGTCGACCACGTGCAGCTGCGGGCCCCCCGGGGCGGCGACGGTCACGCGCGCGCCGGCGCGGTCGAGCGCGAGCAGCACGGCCGTGGCTTCGTGGATCTCAGAACCGTCGAACACGCCGGCGCCGCTCAGGATCACCGCTACGCGCTTCATGGCGCCACCTCCCCCCGGAAGAGTTGGGATTCTCGGACCACCGGTCGCGGATGTCAACCCCCCGCGGCAGGTCGGCAAGAGACTTTTTGGGCGCGGCGCCGACGGGTACTACTCTTGGCGCAGGGCGGCGCGCGGCAGCGCCGGCCGGACCCCGAGGGGGGGGAGATGTCGAAGATCGCGATCGGCGGGATGGTCGAGACTCCCGCCCTGGTGCTGCTCAAGGTGCTGGGCGCCCGCAAGGGGCCCGGCGTGGCCGGCCTGGCCCTGTCGACGCTCGGCGCGCACGGGGTCAACGTGCTGTGCGTGGTCTCGTCTTCGGACCGCCACGGCCGCGAGAACATGACCGTGGCCGTGGGCCGCGACGACCTCGACCAGGCGCTGGGCCTGCTGCAGGCCGTCGGCGAGGAGATCGACTCGGAGAGCATCGAGGTCGTGCGCAACTGCTGCCTGATCTCGGTCTACGGCCCCCATTTCAGCGAGCGGCCGTCCATCGCCGGCATGATCTTCGACGCCCTGGCCGCGGGCGAGATCGACATCCACGCCATCAGCACCTCGGTCTCCACCGTCTCCTGCCTGATCGACCAGGGCGACCTGGAGCGCGCCCGCGGGCAGATCCAGTCGGTCTTCCTGGTGCCCTGACTCGCCGCTCAGTACCGGAACCCGCTCTCCCCGATGAACTCCCGCAGCAGCGAGGTCGGCGGCACCAGCCGCGCGTCGATCGGCAGGTGCAGCCCCAGGAACTCCAGCAGCCCCCGCGCCCGCCCGAAGGCCGGATCCTGCGGTGGCACCGCGGCCAGGCGCGGCTCGGCCCACAGCTTCAGCACGCCCAGCTCGTAGGGCAGGCCGGTGTTGAAGAACAGGTCCGCGTTGGACTGCCAGGGGAAGATGTACTTCTTCTCGCCCTCGCGCACGCTGTTCCAGCGCTGCAGGGTCGTCGCCGCCGGGTAGCCGCGGAACTGCGCGTCGCGCACCAGCCGGCGGAAGAGGCGGGGCAGGTGGGTGGGCATGTAGGTCAGGTCGTCGATGTTGGTGGGCGTCAGGGCCGAGACGTAGATGCGCAGCGTGTTGCGGCGCGGCACCGCGGCGGCGAGGCGGGCGTTCAGGGCGTGGATGCCCTCGACGATCAGGGGCGAACCGGGCGGCAGGGCGACGACGCCCTCGCGCCAGACGCTGCGGCCGGTGTGGAAGTCGTAGCGCGGCAGGCGCGTCTCGCGGCCGGCGAGCAGGCCGGCGATCGTCTCGTCCAGCAGGTCGAGGCGCAGGGCGTCGATGGTCTCGTAGTCGAAGGCGCCGGAGGCGTCGCGGGGCGTGTGCTCGCGGTCGACGAAGAAGTCGTCCAGGGACAGCAGGAGCGGGCGCAGCCCGTGGTCGCCCAGCATCAGGGCGAGCCGCTTGGCGAAGGTCGTCTTGCCGCTGCTCGAGGGGCCGGAGACCAGGACCACGCGGCCGTCGTCGGGCAGGGCGGCGATCCGGTCCGCGACGCCGACCACCGCCCGCGTGTGCCGCGTCTCGCAGATCGCGATGAGCTCGCCGGCGCGCCCCTCGGCGACCAGGCGGTTGATCGAACCCAGGTCGGGGATGCCCTGGCGCGTGGTCCAGGCGGTGTGGTCGCGCAGCGCCTGGAGCAGTTTGGGCTGCGACGAGAAGGGCTGCACCGCGTCCGCGGCGCCGGGCAGGCTGGGCAGCAGCACGAAGCCGGGCGGCTCCGGCAGCAGGGCGAAGGCGCCCGTGTGGACGGTCGAGGGCAGGTGCAGGCCCTGCAGCAGCAGGCGGCTGCCCTCGGGGCGGCAGAAGACCGCGGTGCCGGCCGGGACGTAGCGCGCCGCCTCCAGCGTGTGGCGGCGCGACGAGTCGCGCAGCGCCCGCTGCAGGGCACGCGGTCCGTACAGCACGGGCTTCAGCTCGCGGTCGGCCGCGACGATCGCCCGCATGCGCGCCTCGATGGCGGCGAGCTCGTCGGGCCGCAGGGGAGCCTCGCGGCGGAGCTCGCAGTACATGCCGTCGCCGTAGGAGAAGTCCACGACGATGGCGTGCTCGGGGTGGAGCTCCTCGCAGGCCATGGCCATGACCGTCACCAGGGTCCGCTGGGCCGTGGAGTGGGACTTGGGGTGGCTGCGGCGCATCAGGCCCACCGACTCGTCGCCCCAGAGCGGCTCGTTCAGGCAGGTGCGTTGGCCGTTGACCACGCCGAGGACGGCCGGATCGGCGCCGCCGTCGAGGTCGTGGACGGCGAGCACCTCCAGCAGGGGGGTGCCGGGGATGATCTCGTACGGGCGGCCCTCGATCCGGACCGTCGTCTTGCCGTTGGCCATGTCGTCTCCTCGCCGGAACCGGTGCGGGGCCGATCGTAGGGCCGGCCCGGCGGCTTGTCCATCCCGATGCCCGCCGGACGCAAAGCGCCGGTTGTGCCAGGGCGTCCCGCCGCCTATACTGCTGCCCGCCGGAGATCGCCGCGCGACAACGCGAGTCAAAGGAAGTGCGCCATGTCCGTGAAGCTGGGAATCATGGGATTCGGTCGGCTGGGCCGGAACATGTTCCGGATCGCCCACGACGTTCCCGACATCACATTCGCCGCGGTCAGCGACGTGGCCGGCGTGGAGACGCTGGCCTACCTGCTGAAGTACACCACGGTCGAGGGTCCCTTCAAGGGCGAGCTGCGCCAGAAGGGGCACTACCTGGTCACCGAACACCAGAACACCCGCGTGGTGCACGGCTCGCGGCCGGGCGACGTGCCCTGGGACGTGCTGGGCGTCGACATCGTCGTCGAGGCCACCGGCATGTTCCGCACCCGCGCCGAGCTGCAGAAGCACCTCGACTCCGGCGCCAAGGGCGTGATCCTCTCGACGCCGCCGGTGGGCGCGATCGACCGCATGATCGTCAACGGCGTCAACGACGCGCAGCTGGCGCCGACCGACCGCATCGTCTCCTGCGGCAGCAGCTCCTGCCACGCCCTGGCCGTGATCATGAAGGTCCTGCACGAGAAGGTCGGCGTGAAGCGCGCGACCATGACCACCGTGCACGCCTACACCAGCGACCAGCAGCTCAGCGACAACGCCCGCGGCGGCCTGCGCTGGAGCCGTTCGGCGGCCGAGAACATCATCCCCAACAGCAGCTGGGCGGCCGGCGCCGTCATGGACCTGATCCCCGACCTGAAGGGCAAGCTGTCGGGGATGGCCCTGAACGTCCCGGTGTCCGCGGGCTCGAACCTCGACCTGGTCATCGAGCTGGACAAGTCCCTCTCGGCGGCGGAGTTCAACGCCGTGCTGGCCGAGGCGGCCGCCGGCCCCTACAAGGGCCTGATCGGCTACACCGACGAGCCCATCGTCTCCAGCGACGTGATCGGCAACTCCTGCTCCGCCGTCGTGGACTCCCAGGCCACCCTGTCGCTGGGCAACGGCCTGGTGAAATGCATCGTCTGGTACGACAACGGCTGGGCCTACGCCTACCGCATGCTCGAGACCGCCCGCAAGCTGGCGGGCCTGGTCCGGTCCCAGGAGGTCGCACGATGAGAATCGCCATCAACGGATTCGGGCGGATCGGCCGCGCGGTCTTCCGCCTGCTCAACAGCATGCCCGAGGTGGAGGTCGTGGCGATCAACGACCTGGCCGACCCGGCGGCCCTGGCCTACCTGCTGCGTCACGACACGGTCATGGGGCCGTTCCAGGGCGTCGCCGAGATGGAGGGCGACCTGATGGTCACCCGCAGCCAGCGCGTGAAGATGACCCAAGTGCCGGACCCGAAGCAGCTGCCCTGGCGGGAGCTGGGCATCGACTACGTGGTCGAGGCGACGGGCCGCTTCCGCAAGCGGGCCGAGATCGCCCAGCACATCGAGGCCGGGGCGCGGAAGGTCCTGCTGACGGTGCCCTCGAAGGACGAAATCGACGCGACCATCGTCCTGGGCGTCAACAACGAGGACCTGAAGCCCGAGCACCAGATCGTCTCGAACGCGTCCTGCACGACCAACTGCCTGGCGCCCCTGGCCTACGTGCTGGACAAGGAGTTCGGCATCGAGTACGGGCTGATGACCACCGTGCACGCCTACACCAACGACCAGCGCCTGGCCGACGTGCCGCACAGCGACTGGCGGCGGTCCCGCGCCGCGGCCGAGAACACCATCCCGACCACCACCGGCGCCGCGCGCGCCGTGGGCAAGGTCCTGCCCAAGCTCAAGGGCAAGCTCGACGGCATGGCCATGCGCGTGCCAGTGCCCGACGGCTCGGTCGTCGACCTGGTGACGATCATGTCGCGCGACGTGACCGTGGCCCAGGTCTGCGAGGCCGTGCGCGCTCACGCCGAGAGCGCCCGTTTCCGCAACATCCTGCGCTACGCCGAGGAGCCCCTGGTCTCCAGCGACATCGTCGGCGACCCGCACTCCTCGATCTTCGACGCGGAATACACGTCGGTGATCGGCGGCAACATGCTCAAGACCCTCAGCTGGTACGACAACGAGTGGGGCTACTCCAACCGCGTGGTCGACTTGCTGAAGCTGATGGAGAAGATCGGCTGACCGTCGCCGATCGCCGACGCGTACGAGGGGACCCCGGCCCGCCGCGACCGGGGTCCTCGCGTTTTTCTCGTCCGGGCGGCGCTTGCCCACCCCCCGATCCGTGCTACAATGGCCCGGTTCAACCGACGCCGCACCCGAATCGGGAGACGACCATGCGCCTGACCGCGATCGCCGCCCTCCTGCTCGCCTTCTGCGGGACCGCCGCCGCAGAGCGTGCGGCGCCCCGGCCGGACCCCCTGTCCGAACCGCCGCTTCTGGCCGTCACGGACTGCCTGGCCGGCAACGCCACGGCCACGGTCACCTACTCCGGCTGGTGGAGCGGCAACGAGTCCTACGCCCGCCTGCTGCCCGCCGCCGCCCCCGCCTGCGGCTGCAACGTGGGGATCTCCGTCACCACCGCCCACATGCTGCTGTACCTGGAACCCGGCGCCGACATCACCGTCCAGGCGCGGCTGCTCACGGCCGCCGGCGAGCCCGCCTGCCGCGCGCCCGGCACGCCGCTGGCCATGTCGCTGCCGCGGCGCATCCGCGGCGGCACGAGCCCCGGCGTCGTCGACGTCGCGGTGCCCTGCGACTTCGTCTGCGCCGAGACGGGGCAGGACTACTTCCTGTCGATCGACTTCGTCTCGGGCGCCGCGCCGGGCCTGGCGCTCGTCGGCGGCGGCACCGGACACGACTGCACGACCTGGAACGACTGGGGCACCGGCTGGGTCGACCTGGTCGGGAGCATGGGGTTCCTCAACGACCTCACGATGTGGGCGGACCTGGACTGCTGCTATCAGGTGATCGGCGCCGAGCACGGCACCTGGGGCGGGATCAAGTCGATCTACCGCTGACATGGACGGACCGGAGCGTTGCCGCCCGCCGCGCCCCGGACGTATCTTGGCGGAACGACCCTGACATCCCGCCCGTGCGCGAGGAGCCCGCCCGATGACACGCCACATGAGATCCGCCCGCCCAGCGACGGGCCTCTTCGCCCCGCTCGCGCCGCTGGCCGTCCTGCTGGCCGCCCTGCTGCAGGTGCCGCCCGCCGGAGCCGCCGATCCCGTGCCGACCGAGCACCGCCGCCAGGAGGCCGCGACCAAGGCACGTCTGGCCGCCGCCGCCAGCCGCGCCGACGCTCAGAAGACCGCCGGCCAGGATTACTACGACGTCCTGCACTACGACCTGGCCCTGACGCTGGCGCCCGCGTCGCGCCTGCTGACGGGCCAGGTCGCGACCACCGCCCGCATCGTGGACGCCCCCCTGACGACCCTGGACCTGGACCTGAAATCGACGATGGCGGTGACCGCGGCCACCTGCGGCGGCGCGCCGGCCGCCTGGAGCCGCAGCGGCGACGTGCTGACCGTGACGCTGGATCGCGCCTACGTCCCGGGCGAGACGGTCACCGTGTCGGTCGCCTACCACGGCAACCCCGCCGGCGACTACTTCGGCTGGAGCAGCGCGGGCGGCCAGCCCATGATCTGGACGCTGAGCGAACCCTTCGGCTCCCGCGACTGGTGGCCGTGCAAGGACCTGAACACCGACAAGGCCGACTCGGTGGACGTGCGCGTGACCGTGCCGGACGGGCTGATCGCGGCGTCCAACGGGCTGCTGGTCTCGGAGGTCGACAACGGCGCGACCCGCACCTTCCTGTGGCGCACGCGCTACCCCATCGCGCCCTACCTGGTCTCGCTGGCGATCCACCCCTACACGCGGTTTTCCCACTGGTACTCGCCGCTGGCGGGCGGCGATCCGATGGAGGTGCAGTACTTCGTGTACCCGAGCCACTACGATCTGGTCCAGACGAACTACGCCAAGACCGTGCCGATGATCACGGCTTTCGCGCAGGCGTTCGGGGAGTACCCCTTCGTGCGGGAGAAGTACGGGCACGCGGAGTTCGTCTGGGGCGGCGGCATGGAGCACCAGACGCTCACCAGCCTCGGCGGCTACGGCGAGGACCTGATCTCCCACGAGCTGGCGCACCAGTGGTGGGGCGACATGATCACCTGCGCCGACTTCCACCACATCTGGCTCAACGAGGGCTTCGCCACCTGGTGCGAGGCCTACTGGAAGGAGCGCACGGAGGGCGTCGCCACCTACCGCGCCTACATGAACGCCGCCGCCTACCTGGGGCCCGGCACGGTCTACGTCGAGGACACGAACGACTTCTGGGGCATCTTCGACAGCAACCTGAGCTACAACAAGGGCTCGTGGGTCGTGCACATGCTGCGCGGGGTGCTGGGCGACACGGACTTCTTCGCCGGCCTGGCGGCCTACCGCGACCGGTACGCCTACGACAGCGTCACCACGGAGCAGTTCCGCGACGTCATGGAGGAGGTCTCGGGCCGCGACCTCGACGCCTTCTTCCAGCAGTGGATCTACGGGGACTACCACCCCGTCTACTTCTACGACTGGGAGACGACCGCGCACGACGACGGCCTCGTGCTGAACCTCGCCGTGACCCAGGCGCAGGTCGGCGCCGGCCTCTTCGCGATGCCGCTGCCGGTGCGCCTGACCACCGTCGCCGGCGTCGTGGACACCGTCGTCTGGAACGACGCCGCCCTGCAGTCCTACCGGATCGCGGTGCCGGGCGCGGTGACCGCCGTCGCGCTCGACCCCGACGGCTGGATCCTCTGCGAGAAGGCGGCCGTCCCGCTGACGGGCACCGCGGCGCCCGACGCGCCGCCCGCCGCGCCGCCCCGGCTGGCCTGCGCCCCGAACCCCTTCAATCCCGAGACCGAGGTGGCGATCGTCACCGCGGCCGCGGGTCGCGTGGACCTCGCCGTGCACGACGTCGCCGGCCGCCTGGTCGCGTCGCTCTGCGCCGGCGACCTGCCCGCCGGCGAGCACCGCTTCCGCTGGCGGGGCCGCGACGACGCGGGCCGCGCCGTCGCCTCGGGCACCTACTACCTGCGGCTGCGCACGCCGGCGGGCTCGGCGCTGCGTCCCGTGGCGCTGGTGCGTTGAAACTCCCGGCGTCCCTCCTCGCGGCGGCGTGCCTGGCCTTGGCCGTGTCCGGCGTCGCGGCTGACGCCGCGACCGGCGACCCGCCGCGCCGCCTGGTCTCGCTCGCCCCGAGCGTCACCGAACTGCTCTTCGACCTCGGCCTGGGCGACCGCGTGGTCGGCGTGACGGACTGGTGCCGCCGCCCGCCGGCTGCGCTCGCCGTCGCCAAGGTGGGGGGGCACCTCGATCCCAACCTCGAAGCCGTGGTGTCGCTGCTCCCGGACCTGGTGGTGCTCGAGGTCGCCAACTCGGAAGCCGCCGACGGCCTGCGCCGCTTGCAGGTGCCGTTCCTGGCGGTGGAGCACCGCGACGTGGCCGGGATCCTCGCCTCGGTGACCCAGGCCGGCGAAGCCTGCGGCGTGCCGGTGCGCGCGGCCGCGCTGCGCGACAGCCTCGAAGCGCGCGTCGCGGCCGTGCGCAACGCCCGCGCCGACGGCCCACGCCCGCTGGCCCTGGTCGTGGTGGGCCGCGACGCGACCGGCGGCGTGCTGCGCGACGTGTACGCGGCCGGCGGCGGCACCTTCCTGGGCGAGCTGCTCGAGCTGGCCGGCGGCCGCAACGCGATCGAGGGCGACGCGCTGCGCTACCCGCTGCTCTCGCAGGAGGGGCTGGTGCGCCTGGCTCCGGAGGTGGTCGTTGACCTCGCGCCCGAATGCGCCGATGATCCGCAGCGCCGGGACGAGCTGCACGCCGCCTGGGAGCTGCTGCGCGACGTGCCGGCGGTGCGCGACGGCCGCGTGCGCATCGTGCTGGACGACGCGGCGCTGATCCCCGGCCCGCGGTTCGTCGAGACGCTGGACCTGCTGGCGGAGGCGCTGGACCCCACATGGACGCGAACCGGACCCTGACCCCCGTCCTCGACCTGCGCCACCTGCGGCTGGAGCTGGGCGGCCGCTCCATCCTGGACGACGTGTCGCTGGCGGTGCGCGAGGGCGAGCACCTGGCGATCGTCGGCCCCAACGGCGCCGGCAAGACCTGCCTGCTGAAGTGCGTCAACCGGATCCTGCGCGGCTGGCGCGGCATGATCAGCGTGAACGGCGTCAGCATCGCCGCCTACTCGCAGCGCGAGCTGGGCCGCCTGGTGGCCTACGTGCCCCAGGTGGGCGGCCGGCCGGCCCCCTTCACCGCCCGCGAGACCGTCCTGATGGCCCGCTACCCCCACCTGACCCCCTTCTCGTCGCCGGGCCTGCGCGACCAGCGCTACGCCGAGGACGCGCTGGCCCTGACCGGGATCGGCGCCCTGGCCGACCGCATCATGGACACCCTCAGCGGCGGCGAGCGGCAGAAGGTGTTCCTGGCGGCGGCGCTGGCCCAGGATGCGCGCCTGCTGCTGCTGGACGAACCGGCCACCTTCCTGGACCCGCGCCACCGCGACGACTTCCGGCGCGTCCTGCGCACGGTGAACCGCCGCAAGGGCGTGACGGTGATCGAGGTGACCCACGACCTCAACTGCGCGGTGCTCGACGCCGACCGGATCTTCGCGCTGAAGGACGGGCGCGCCGCGTTCTGCGGCCCACCGGCGCAGTTCATGGTGCGCGAGGTGTTGCACCGCGTGTTCGACCGCACGTTCCTGACCGTGAACCACCCGACGACCGGGCAGCCCGTCATCCTGCCGGAAGTGGGGGGGCCGTGAAGCGGGTCACGATCCTCGGCCTGACGGTGCTGGTGACCGCGGCGGTGCTGGTCGCGGCGCCGCTGCTGGGCCTCGAGACCATCGATCCCCGCCAGGTCGCGGGCGGCGCCGGCGCGGGGCCCGAGGCCCGCATCTTCTGGTCGCTGCGCGTGCCGCGGGTGATGCTGGGCTTCCTGGCCGGCGCGGCGCTGTCGGTGGGCGGGTTGACCTTCCAGGCGCTGTTCCGCAACGCGCTGGCCACGCCGTACACGCTGGGCGTCTCCAGCGGCGCCGCGCTGGGCGCCACCCTGGCGATCCGGCTGGGCGCGGCCTTCTCGCTGCTCGGAATCCCGGCCGTCTCGCTGGCCGCCTTCGCGGGCGCGCTGCTGGCGGTCGCGCTGGTGTACGGCCTGGCCCGCGCGCGGCGGGGCTGCTCGGCCAACATCATGCTGCTGGCGGGCGTGGCGGTGAACTTCAGCTTCGCGAGCCTGATCCTGCTGGTCCACTACACCTCCGACGCGGCCGCGTCCTTCAACATCCTGCGCTGGCTGATGGGCCGCCTGGACACCGTGGGTCCCGACGAGGCCCTGCGCCTGCTGCCGCTGGTGGTCGTCGGCGGCTTCGTCGCGCTGGCGCTGCACCGCGAGCTGAACCTGATGTCGGTGGACGAGGAGCTGGCGGTCAGCCGCGGCGTCGACGTGGATCGCTACCGCGTGATCCTGTTCGTCACCACCTCGGTGATGGTCGGGGGCGTGGTGGCCGCCTGCGGCCCCATCGGTTTCGTGGGGATGATGGTGCCGCACGTCTGCCGCCTGCTGATCGGACCCGATCACCGCTGGCTGGGGCCGATGAGCCTGCTGGCCGGCGGCGCCTTCCTGGTCGCCTGCGACGTGCTGGCCCGCATGCTGGCCGCGCCGGCCGAGCTGCCGGTCGGCGTGCTGACCGCGCTGCTGGGCGGCCCCTTCTTCCTGTGGCTGCTGGTGGGGCGCCGCGGCGCTGCCTGCGACGCCTGACGCCGGGCGGAAAGGGAGGTTGCGTGGGCGCGCTGCTGCTGGCCTCGGCGATCTGGGCCTTCTCCTTCGGACTGCTGAAGACCGCGCTGGGCGGCTACGACCCGCTGGCCGTCGCCGCGGGACGGCTCACGCTCTGCCTCGCCCTGTTCCTGCCCTGGTTGCGCCGAGGCCCGCGGGACCGCGGCACCCGGCTGCGCCTGGCCGCGCTGGGCGCCCTGCAGTTCGGCCTGATGTACGCCCTCTACATCGCGTCCTTCCGCTGGCTGCCCGCCTACGCCGTGGCCCTGTTCACCGTGTTCACGCCGCTGTACGTCGTGCTGCTGGACGACCTCGGCCGCCGCCGACCGCATCCTCGCCACCTCGCGGCCGCGCTGCTGTCGGTGGCGGGCGCGGGCTGGGTCGTCTGGCGGGCCCTGCCGCCGGGGACGGCCTGGCCCGGCATCGCCCTGCTGCAGGGGGCGAACCTGTGCTTCGCCGCGGGCCAGCTGGGCTACCGCCGCCTGCGACGCACCGAGCGCGGGACGGATCGCAGCGAGGCCGGCAACCTGGCCTGGATGTACCTGGGAGCGGTGGTGTTCGCCGCCGTCGCCGTGGCCGCCGTCGGGCGGCCCGCGGACCTGCTCGCCCTGACGCCGACGGCCGCCTGGGCCCTGCTCTACCTGGGCCTGTTGCCCTCGGGCGTCGCCTTCTACCTGTGGAACCGCGGCGCGGCGCGCGTCGGGGCGGGCACGCTGGCCGCGGCCAACAACCTCAAGGTCCCGTTGGGGGTTGCGATCGCCTGGACGGTGTTCGGGGAGCCGGCGCCGTACGCGCGCGTGCTGCTGGGTCTCGCGGTGGTCGTCGGGGCAGTGCTGTGGGCCGTGGCGCAGGAGAATCGACAGGAACGGTCGTGAACAAAACCCGCTTGTCGGTGGCTGGGGGCGAGGTTAATCTAGCCATCCGAGTATTGCGGTCGCGCGGCAGGCGCGGCCAGGGCGCGGGCCGCCGGTTGCCGAGGCCGCTGTCGACCCCACGGACAAGGAGACCCAGACGATGAGCTTCCAGGACCGGATCGAGAAGCTGCTCGCCGGTGGCGACGTCCGCCGCAACATCCCGCGCGGGGACATGATCCAGGCCTGCGTGGCGGGCGGCGAGGCCGTCGTCAGCAAGTGCGGCGCCCTGGCCACCTGGACCCGCCCGGAATCCACCGGCCGCAGCCCGGAGGACACGCTGCTGGTCAAGCGCCCCGAGAGCCAGGCGAACATCGACTGGACCGCCGCCAACAACCGGCCCGTCGACCCCGAGACCTTCGACATGCTGGTCGACGACGCCCTGGCCACCCTCGGCAAGGGGCGGCTCCACGTCACCGACCGCGTCGTCGGCGCCGACTCCGCCTACGCCCTGCCCGTGACCACGATCAGCAACCGCGCGCTGCAGGTCCTGTTCACCGACAACATGTTCCGCCCCGTGCCGAAGGACATCGGCAAGAGCATCTTCGCCCAGCGGCCGTTCACGCTGCTGGTCTGCCCGCAGGAGAAGCTCGACCCGAAGCGCTACGAGGGACGCCTGCGCATCGATCCCAAGCTGAAGCACACCTCGACGATGGTCATCGCCATCGACTTCGACCGCCGCATCGGCGTGGTCTACGGCTCGGCCTACTGCGGCAGCTGCAAGAAGCTGCTGTTCACGGTCATGAACTACATGCTGCCGGCCGAGGGCATCCTGCCCCTGCACTGTTCGGCCAACGAGGGCAAGCAGGGCGACATCGCGCTGCTGCTGGGCCTGTCGGGCACCGGCAAGACGACCCTCTCGGCCGACCCGTCGCGCGCCCTGCTCGGCGACGACGAGCACGGCTGGGGCGACCACGGCGTCGCCAACTTCGAGAACGGCTGCTACGCGAAGCTGATCGACCTGAACCCGAAGAAGGAGCCGGAGATCTTCAAGGCCTGCTTCCACGAGGCCGACCACCGCCAGCACGGGTCGATCGTGGAGAACGCGATGATGTATCCCGACGGCAGCTTCGACCTCTTCGACGACCGCCTGACGCCCAACAGCCGCGGCTCCTACCTGCTGAGCGAGCTGACGAACATCAAGCAGAGCTCGGTCGGCGGGCACCCCAAGACGATCCTGTTCTTGACCGCCGACGCCAACGGCGTGCTGCCCCCGGTCAGCAAGCTGACCCGCGACCAGGCCATGCTGTGGTTCCTGATGGGCTACACCAGCAAGCTGGCCGGCACCGAGACCGGCGTCACCGAACCCAAGAGCGCCTTCTCGCGCTTCTTCGGCGCGCCCTTCATGCCGCGCAACCCGGACGACTACGCCAGCATGCTCGGCAAGAAGCTCGACGAGCACGGCACCGTGGTCTACCTGGTCAACACCGGCTGGAGCGGCGGGGCCTACGGCGTCGGCAAGCGCATGGACATCACCCTGACGCGCGCCATGTGCGCCGCCGCCATCGACGGCTCGCTGGCGAACGTGCCCTGCGAGACCGACCCCTACTTCAAGGTGCTGGTGCCGACGACCTGCCCCGGCGTCGACGACCCGGCGGTCCTGAAGCCCGCCAACACCTGGAGCGACCAGGCGGCCTATGCGGACCGCGCGCAGAAGCTGGCCAAGGAGTTCGCCACGCAGTGGGACAAGGCCTACGCCGACAAGGGGCTGTCGCCCTCGATCGCGGCGGCCTGCCCGGGCAAGTAGGCCGATCCTGCCGGTCTGACGAGGCGAGGGGCGCCCCGCGAGGGCGCTCTTCGCGTTTCCACACGGGAGGAACGACCATGCGCCGCCAGGAGCTCGCCTGCGACGACCCCGCCCTGTTCCGCGAAGCCGCCGACCGTTGCGAGGTCGGCTACCTGGGCCTGATGACCGCCGACGGCACGCCGCGCGTGGTGCCGTTGAACTTCGCGGCGCTGGGCGCCGCGATCTACTTCCACGGCGCGCTGGCGGGGGAGAAGCACGAACTCCTCGGGGGCGGCGCGCGCGTCAGCTTCCTGATGGCCCTGCCCTACAGCCTGATCCCCTCGTACTGGACCGTGCCGGAGCACGCCTGCCCCGCCACCCACTACTTCAAGTCGGTGGACGCGCGCGGTGTCTGCGCCGTGATCGACGATCTCCAGGAGAAGGCACGTGCCTTGCAAGCGCTGATGCTGAAGTACCAACCGGAGGGGAAGCACCGCCCCATCGACGCCGCCGACCCGATCTACCTCAAGCCGCTGCGCGGCGTCGGGGTGTTCCGCATCGCGGTCGAGAGCTGGACGGGCAAGGTGAAGTTCGGCGTCAACGAGCCGGAGCGGATCCGTCGGGTGCTGATCGCCGGCCTAAGGGAGCGGGGACGGCCGCTGGACCT
>PNOJ01000062.1 GCA_013824755.1 Gemmatimonas sp. | reverse complement strand
CCGAAGCCGACCCGCCGGGTCCGTCGTAGGTGGCGGTGACCTTGTCCCAGTTGATCGCCTCGTAGCGCAGCGCGCCGTGCAGGGAGACCTTGCGGCCCAGCATCACGTGGACGCCGCCGCCCAGGGCCATGCCCGGGCCCTCGGCCTCGTAGAGCAAGTCGGCCTGCTGCGATTCCACCGAGAAGCCGCCGAGGCCGCCGAAGACGTAGGGGCGGACCTTCTGGCCGGCGCGGAACAGGTAGACGGCGTCGAAGGTGCCGCCGCCGACGCGGATCTTGACGTCCGGGTCGCTGGTCTCGTGCTCGGCCGTGGCGACGAACAGGCGCACCTGGAAGTTCGGCGTGAACAGGTAGCCGAACTGCAGGCCGGCGCCGGGGGCCGTTTCCTCGATGAGGAGGTCGGCGGCGTCCTCGTTGGCGCCGATCGTGCTCGAGACGACGTCGAAGCCGAGCAGCCAGCGGCCGCCCTCCCAGTCGGCGGCCGCGGCGGGCGCGGCGGCGGCGAGGCAGGTCAGCAGGACGGTCGCGGTCAGGTGTTTCAGGGTGCGTCGGGCGTTCATGGCGTGTCTCCTTCGTCGGGTGTGGCGTCCAGGCCGTAGGCCTGGATCTTCTTGTGCAGGTTCGTGCGGTCGATGTTCAGCAGGCGGGCGGCCTGCGAGATATTGCCGCCGGTCTCGGCCAGGCAGGCGGCGATGGTGGCGGCTTCGAAGCGGCGGCGAGCCTCGACCAAGCCTCCCAGTTCCTGCACGGCGGCCGCCGAGAGCGGGCGCAGCGGTCCGGCATCGGCGGCGACGGCCGCGGCGGCGGGCGCGGCGATGACGCCGGTGCGGCGCAGGTCCTCGGGACCCACGACCTCGCCGGCGGCCATGATCGCCAGCCGTTCGACCGCGTTGTGCAGTTCGCGCACGTTGCCCGGCCAGGGCAGGCCCGCGAGCAGCCGCAGCGCGTCGGGGTGGAAGCGGCGCATCGGCAGGGCGTTCTCGTCGCAGTAGCGCGCCAGGAAGTGCTCGGCGAGCAGGGGCACGTCGCCGGGGCGCTCGCGCAGGGGCGGCACCGTCACCGGCACCACGTTCAACCGGAAGAACAGATCCTCGCGGAAACGTCCGGCGCGCACGTCGCGCTCGAGGTCGCGGTTGGTGGCCGCGATCACGCGCACGTCGACGGCCACGGTCCCCTGGCCGCCGACCGGTTCGACCTCGCCCTCCTGCAGGGCGCGCAGCACCTTGGCCTGGGCGCGTTGGCTCATGTCCCCGATCTCGTCCAGGAACAGGGTGCCGCCATCGGCCTGCTGGAACTTGCCCTCGCGCGTGGCGTCGGCGCCGGTGTAGCTGCCCTTGATCGCGCCGAACAGCTCGCTCTCGATCAGCTCCTCGGGGATCGCGGCGCAGTTGACCTTCACGAAGGGGCCGCCTGCGCGCGGGCTCAGGTCGTGCAGGGCGCGCGCGACCAGCTCCTTGCCGGTGCCGCTCTCGCCGTGGATCAGGATGCGCGCGGGCGTGGGCGCGGCCAGGCGGATCTGCTCGCGGATGGCCTGCAGGGCGGCCGACTCGCCGATCATGAGGTTGCGGCCGCGCTCGCGCTCGCGGTGGGCGCGCACCTCGCCGTCCAGGGCGCGCACCCGCAGGGCGTTGCGCACCGCCAGCACGACGCGCTCGCGCGAGCAGGGCTTCTCCAGGAAATCGAAGGCCCCCTCGCGCGTGGCCTCCACCGCGGTGGCGATCGAGCCGTGGCCCGAGATCATCACCACCGGCAGCTGCGGGTCGCGCGCGCGCAGGCGGCGCAGCGTCTCCAGCCCGTCGATGCCCGGCAGGCGCACGTCGAGCACGACCAGGTCGACACGCTCTCGCTCGCAGAAGGCCAGGGCATCCTCGCCCGTGCCCGCCTCCTCCGTGGCGAACCCCTCGGTGCGCAGGACCATGCCGAAGGTGCGGCGGATGTTGGGTTCGTCGTCGACGATCAGGATGCGCTGCTTCATCGGGCCTCCTGCGGGGGGATCGGCAACAGGACGGTGACGGTGGTGCCGCGACCGGGCGCGGAGTCCAAGGTGACGCGCCCGTCGTGGCCTTCGACCACGCCGCGCACGATGGCCAGGCCGAGGCCCATGCCGCCGCGGGTCGAGAAGTCGGGGTCGAACACGCGCTCGAGGTTTTCGGGCGGGATGCCGTCGCCCTCGTCGGCGACGCTCACGACCAGGGTGTCGGTGGCGCACGCGGCCTGCAGGCGCACGCGCTCGGGCCGGCCGGCGCGGGCGCAGGCGCCCAGGCCGTTGTCGATCAGGTTGACCAGGGCGCGGCGCAGGGCTTCGGCGTCGAAGCGGCCGGGCAGCGGCCCGTCGGGCGTCTCGACCCGCAGGCGTTCGCCGTAGAGCCGCGCCAGGTCGTCCAGCAGCGGGCGCAGATCGTCGTCGCGGGGCTCCGGCGCGGGCAGGCGCGCGAAGTCGGAGAACGAGGCGACCAGCCGGCGCAGCCCCTCGACCTCCTCGCGCACGATCGTCTCGCAGTCGGCCAGGACGGCGGCGTGCGCCGCGTCGCCGCCGCGGTAGCTGCCGCGCGCCTCCTGCACCGCCAGCAGGATCGGCGTCAGCGGGTTCTTGATCTCGTGCGCCAGGATGCGGGACATGCCGCGCCAGGCGGCCAGCTTCTCGAGGCGGGCCAGCTCGCGGCGCTGGGCGCCCAACCGCTCGGCCATGCCGTCGAAGGCGCGCACCAGGGCGCCCACCTCGCCGGGGCCGTCGGTCCCGACGCGCGCCTCGAGGTCGCCGGCGGCCAGGCGGTCGGCGGCGCGGGCGGTCGCGTGCAGCGGGCCCACGACGCCGCGCGCCAGCAGGGCGGCCAGTCCCAGCGCCGCCAACAGCAGCGTCGCATAGATCAGCAGGAAGGGCATGACGTAGCCGCGCAGGATCGCGACGCGGTCCAGGCGCAGGGCCGCGGCCGTGGCCAGGGCGTCGGCGAGGCGGGCGGCGCGGTCGGCCAGACCCGCGGGAAGGAGCTGCACGAGGTACAGTTCCTCGCCGTCGGCGTTCGCGTGGCGCATCACGAGCCAGTCCCCGACCGGCTGCGGCCGGGGGTCGGCCCGACGCGCCGCGTCCACGACGTCCGCCGGCGGCGCGAGCTGCGGCGCGGGCGCGCCGTCGCGGTCCAGGACGACGACGCCCGACGCGCCGCCGGCGGCCAGCTCCGCGGCCACCTGCTCCAGCACGTCGCGGGAAGCGGCCAGGGCCAGCCGCGACTCCTCCATGCCCGCCTCGAGGCCGTCGACCAGGTGGCGTTCCGGCGACGCGTCCCGGCTGCGCTGCAGCAGGTCGCGCACCAGCAGCGCGGCCGGCACCGCCGGCACCAGCGCGGCCAGCAGGATGGCCGCGAACAGGCGGGTCCTAATCCCGTGCATGGGCCACCTCCCCGGGCGCGAAGGGCGGCGATTCGGCCGTCGCGCCGTCGCGCGCGCGCGCCCCCCCGCGGTAGAAGTAGCGGATCAGTTTGCCCAGGCCCAACGACACTTCCTGCCCGTCCGGACCGGAGACCACCTCGCCCAGTCGTTCGCGCTCGCTCGGCGCGATCGCGTGCAGCCGCAGGGCGGCGCGCAGGCGCACGGGGCCGGTATTCGCCAGCGCCGCCAGCGGCGCGACCGGCAGCCACGGCGTGCGCTCGAACCAGGCCCGCAGGGCCGCGTCGTCGGGCAGGCGCGTCGTACCGCGATCGTCCTGCGCGATGCTGAAGACCTCATCCCACAGGTCGTAGTCCAGGCGCAGGCGCAGCACGCGGCCGTCGATGGCGCGCCCGCGCCCGTCGAGCACCTCGAGCTGCAGGTCGACGGCCGAGGACAGGCCGCTGCGCAGCGTCGAGAGGATCTCAGCTCCTGGCAACCCCGAGGTGCGCAAGCGGCAGACCAGCAGCGAGTCGGTGCGGGCGGGCTCCAGGGCGAGGATGCGCGGCGCCTGCGCGCGCGCAAGCCCGCCGCCGTCCAGCACGAGCAGCAACGCGAGCGCCGTCGCCGTTCGGATGCCCCGCGCGCGCATCAGAAGGTCCAGCCCAGGGCGGCGTGCGCGTGCCAGGACTCGTCGGCGGGCGCGCCGGCCAGGGGCGCCGCGACGTCGATGCCCAGCCGGATCCCTGGCAACAGGCGCCAGCGCAAGCCCCAGCCGACGCTCGCCGCCGTCTCGCCGGCCACCGCATCGCCGGGGCCGCCGCCGCGGCCCGCGTCGACGAAGAGCGCGCCGGCCAGGCGGGGATCGGCGCCGTCGCCGACCAGCGCCGCGCGGTACTCCAGCGACGCCAGCCAGGACCAGGTGCCGCCGCCGGGCGCGCTGAGCGACTGGCTCGGCACGCCGCGCACCGCGTACAGCCCGCCCAGGTAGAGGCGATCGTAGAAGGGGGCGTCGCGGCCGACGGTCGACAGCACGGCGCGACCGGCCAGCGCGCCGCCGCCGACCGGACGGTACAGGCGCAGGTCGGCGCTGGCGGCGCCGAAGCCGCCGCCAGCACGTTCCGCGGTGCGCTGCAAACGCAAGCGTCCCCAGACGCCGCGCGCCGGCGCGCCCGCGCACAGGCCCGCGCGGGTGTCCAGCACCAGGTCGGCGCGCAGGACCGTGCGCTCGCGCCGGCCCACGCCCGCCGCGACGTCCGCCGGCAGGTCGGCGAAGGCGACCTCGTCGCCCTTGACCGCGCCCAGGCGTTCCTGGTCCTGCCAGACCTCGCCGGTGGAGTCGGCCTCGGCCCCCTCGACGCGCAGCGCCGTCTCGAGGCTCCAGGCGCGGCCCAGGCGGCGGCCCAACGTCAGGCCGAGCGCCTGGCGCTCGACGCGGTGGGCGTACTCGACGCCGCCGTCGAAGTAGACGCGGTCGGTCGTCAGCGACGACAGGTCGACGCCCCAGCGCCAGCGGTCGTGCGGCGCGGTGCCCTCGCGGTAGTGGGCGGCGAGGCCGGCGTGCCGGTAGCCGAGGCGCATCTGCACGGCGGCCTCTTCGCCGCGGCCCAGGGCGTTGTCCAGGGAGAGCTCGACCGGGATCAGGTACCAGCCGTCGAGGTCGGAGCGGCCGGTGCCGAACCGCAGGTCGGGACCGCGCTCGACCACGTCGAGCACGAGCACCACGGCGCCGCGCTCGTCGCCGGGGCGGGTGTGGAAGGCGACGCTCGTGAAGAGCTCGCGGCGGCGCAGGTCTTCCACCGCGTCGGCCAGCAGGGCGCCGTCGACTGGTTGGCCGGGGTGAAGGCCGAGCTGGCGTTCGACGACGGCGGACGAGGTGCGGTCGTTGCCGCGGACTTCGATGGACTGCAGGGTCAGGGGGCCGTCTGCGGCCATCACCGATGATGCCCAGCTGAGCAGGGCTAGGCACAGGCCCGAGCCCAAGAGGATGGCGAATCGTCGCGTTGTCCGGGTCATGAGTCCCTCCGCTCTAGATGATCCGGAGACAACGCAAACATCATACCTGGACGGCGGGGTTATTCCAATTCCGCATTTAATGCGTAACTTGTTGATTTATATAATATTAAATATTGAGAACTCGGGATCTAGCAAGCGTCGTCGATCGAACTGTGAAGTTTCGATACAGCAATCCGTCACAGCCGCATCATCGGCAATAACCAAAATCGTCGGGGCGGCCCGCCATGCCCGATCGTCCGGATCAGATCACGTCCAACCTCTCTCCCCGCCGCAGCCGCGCCCGCAGCTCCATCAGCCGCGCGTCCAGCGCCCGCAGCTCCACGAGGTTGTCGCGCTCGGCGGCGCTGGGCTCGACCACCGCACGCATGGCGCCGCCCCCGATGACCACGCGACGGTCGCCCATCAGGGCGAGGATCGGGTCGTGGGTGGCCATGAGCACGACCTTGTCCTGGCCGACGAGCACCTCGAGGGCCTTGCGGCGGTCGATGCCCGCGTTCTCGATCTCGTCGATCAGCACCACCGGCGAGCGCGAGAGCACGGCCGTGTCGGCGATCATCAGGGCGCGCGATTGTCCGCCCGAGAGGCTGGTGACCGGCGTGTCGAGGGCGAAGGGCTCGCCCGCGAGCGCGTTGGCCTCCTCCCAGATGCGGTTCACCTTGCCGGGGATGTCGTCGGCGCGGCGGCTCTCGGCGTGCAGGGCCAGGAAATCGCCCACGCCCATGTCGATGACGAAGTTCATGTTCTGGCTGAGCTGCGCGACGAGCTTGCGGTCGCCGCCGGCGCGCCAGCGCTCGTCCCCCTCGCGGCCGTCGACCAGGACGCGCCGGCCGGTCGGCGTGTCGCCGCGGGCCACCCATTCGATGTCCGCCAGCAGGCGGCTCTTGCCCGAGCCGGTCGGCCCCACGATGCAGACGACGTCGCCCTTGCTCACCGTCAGCTCGCGCACCGGTTCCGGCTCGCCGCGCTTGTCGCGGCCGCCGAGGACCGTGATCGCGCCGACGTCCTCCTCCTCGCCGGACAGGAAGGTCTCCATCTCGGTCAGGAAGGCCGCGAGATCCGCGAGCAGCGCCGCATCGCAGCAGTCGGCCAGCGCCGCGGCGGGCGCCTCGGGCAGCTCCAGGCCATGCTCGCCCAGGAAACGCTCGGCGTACGGCCAGCGCTCGCGCAGGGCGCCCACGGTCGCGCCGCGCAGCAGGTCGAGGTGCGTCATCGCGCCCCCTCCCCGCCGCTGAGCGGCGCGCCGCGCTGGCGGTCGGCGTCGACTTCGAGGTTCGCGCCGGCCTGGCCGAGGTCGATCTTGCGCACGTTGCCGAGCTGGTACTGCGCGCCGATGCGCGTCTCGCCCAGGCAGTAGCTGCACAGGGCCGCGGGCATGCTGAAGCGCAGGCGGCGGCCCTCCACGGTGTCCACCTCGTCCCCCTCGCGCCACAGCGAGGCGAACTCGAAGCTGCCCTGGCCGGTGACGCCGTTGACGTGCAGGATGCGGGCCTTGGGGTTGACGCGCCGCACGCGGGCGGCGAAGACCTCGCGCTCGGCCTGGCTGACCACGTCGCCCTTGGTGATCACCACGATGTCGGCGGACTTGAGCATCGGGCCGATCTTCTGCGGCGTGTCGATGCCCGAGAGGTTGTCGATGACGCAGACCGCCAGCACGTCGCGGATGTAGGGCGAGCAGCGGTTGCACAGGCCGGCGCTCTCGCTGACCAGCACGTCCAGCCCCTCGCCGCGGCCCCACTGCACGCACTCCTCGACGTTGCTGACGAAGTAGTGGTCGGGGCAGAGCGCGCCGGACAGGCCCTTGCGTACCGGCAGGCCGTGGCGGGCGTAGGTCTCGTCGTCCTGGGTGCTGAGGCAGTCGAACTTCACCACGCCCACGCGCAGGCCCGGCCCCTGCGGGCCGTCCTGGCGCACGTGGGCGACGGTCTTGAGGATCACCGCCGTCTTGCCCGACGACGGCGGCCCGCTGACGGTCACGAACCTCATCCCTCGCCTCCCGTCGCGTCCTGGAACAGGCCGGCCAGCCGCGGGATCAGCTCGCCGAGGTCGTGCTCGCGGATGGTGTCCCAGCCCAGCCACTGCCACGTGGCGCCGGCCGGCAGCTCGTTGGTCACCTCGGGCAGCAGCGACGGGAACAGCCCGCGGTGGCTGAGGATCTCGCCGGTCGCCTGCGAGAAGAAGAAATCGGCCAGCTCGCGCGCCGCCGGTGGCGCGTCGCGGCGCTCCAGCAGGAAGATCGGGCTGATGACCGCGCCGTCCTCGGGCCACACCACCTCGACGCCGGGGTTCAGGCGGGCCATGCGCGAGAAGAAATACGGGATGACCGACACCAGGGGCGCCTCGCCGCGGCCCGCCTTGAAGCGGCCGGCGGCCTGGCTGGGGTGCTGCGAGCGCAGCAGGCTGCGCGCCAGGGCGCGCACGCCCTCGTCGCCGTGCCGTTTCCAGGTCGTCAGCAGGATGCCGTTGAACAGGTCGAAGTCGCCCACCGGCAAGGCCACGCGCCGCTCCAGGCGCGGCGACAGCACGTCCGCCCAGGAGCGCGGGATCTCCTCCCCCTCGGCCAGCTGCGCCTTGTCGACCAGGAACACCGCCGCCACCACGGCGATCATCGCGTAGTGCCCGTCGGGGTCCTTCAGGTCCAGGCCGGCGAAGTCGGCGTTGACCCCGCGCGGCGAGCGGTCGACGAACACGCCGCGGTCCTTGAAGCGGGCCAGGTTGCGGCGGTCGAAGAAGGCCTCGAAGCCGGCCGAGACGAAGACGTGCGGCAGGTCGGCCTCGTCGCGCAGTTCGGCCATCTCCTTCTGGACGGCATCCATGCCGATGCTCGCGGCGGCCAGGCGGTGCCCGACCGTCACGCCGTGCTTGCGCTCGACTTCCAGGCGGGCGGCGTCGAAGGCCTCCAGCAGCGGCAGGCGCACCGGGCAGGGCACCAGGCCCGCCACGCGGATGTCGCCCGTCGCGGGGAAGACGCGCCCGTCGTCGGCCGTCTGCAGGGTCAGATCGGCGCTGCGCGTCGCGGCCGCGACCGCGCCGCCGAGGGTGGCCAGGAGCGCGTCCAGGTCCTTGCCGCGCATCTGGGCGGCCTGCGACAGCGTCACCATCCGGCCGTGGGAGGCGCGGCGGGCGGGGTCGGCGACGTGGCTGAAGCCCTGGTCCACCAGGACGGGGATGGTCTCGGGGTAGCGCTCGGTGACGTCGAACAGGGTCATCTCGGGGGTGATCTGGGCGGGAGTCACGGTTGCCTCCTGGTTGGGCCTATTCAATACCTGATGGTATAGAATATCGACCAACCGGAGCCGGGCCGCAAGTTAAATCATGACGGATGGAATCCCGGATCCAGGCAGCTACCAGGGCGGGGCGAACTGCCCACGGTGCCAGTCGATCAGGTGCCGGACGCCCGCTTCGAGACCGACCAGGGGCTTGTAGTCCAGCTCTTCGGTGATGCGGGAGGTGTCCGCCACCATGCGCACGACGTCGCCGGGCCAGCTCTCCATGGTGTAGCGGATCTCGGGACGGGGGATGGCGGTCAGCTCGATGATCAGGTCGACCAGCGCCCGGATGCTCACCGGCCGCCCGCCGGCGATGTTGTAGGCGCGGCCGCGGGCCCGGGGGTGGGCGCCCACCACCAGCAGGGCGGCCACCGTGTCCGCGACGTAGTTGTAGTCGCGCTGCTGGTCGCCGGTGCCGATCACCTCGAGCTTCGCCGGATCCCGGCGCAGCTTCTCGAGCAGGTCGAACATCACGTACTTGCGCTGGCGCGGGCCGAAGGTGTTGAAGATGCGCACGCGGCGGTGGTCGAGGTCGTAGCAGCGGGTGTAGGCGTCGATCATGAACTCGCCGGCGAGCTTGGTGCCGCCGTAGGGGGACTTCGGCACCAGGGGGTGGTCCTCACCCATCTGCCCGTTCGCGGTCTGGGGTTCGCCGTAGACGGCCGCCGAGGAGGCGAACAGCAGGCGGCCGGCGCGGTGGCGGCGCACGGCCTCCAGGACCTCGAACGTCCCCGCCAGGTTGGCCCGGAAATCGTAGTCGGGCTGAGAGGAGGAGCGGGGGACCGAGGCGTTGGCGCCCAGATGGAAGATCATGTCGCAGCCCGGCACCACGGCGTCGAGCGCCGCGGGGTCGGTGATCGAGCCCCGGTGGAACTCGATGTGGGGCATCGCGTCGGCCAGGTTGTCCTCGCGGCCGTCCGACAGGTCGTCCAGGACGCGGACCCGGGCTTCGAGCGCCACCAGCCGGTCGGTCAGGTGGGAACCGATGAATCCGGCGCCGCCCGTCACCAGGACGGTCTTGCCGGCGTAGCTCCGATCGCTGCTCATGGGTGCTCCGTCCGCTCCGGCGCCGGGCGCCTGGACTGGGATTCCTCGGGGACGCAACAGGACCTGTGATGATACCAGGAACCCGGCCGGGTGTCAAAGCGGTCCGGGACAGCGACTTCGGGCTCAACCCGCGGCCGTCGCGGCCGATAGCGGAACCGATCGCACGGATCCGACAAGGGTTGCCAAGGGAAGCCCGCGTGGCTTATCATTTCCTGCTTCGGCGGCCCGTCCGTGCGTCGCCCGCACAACGAACGAAAGGCCTCACGAGATGGCTGCTTCCACGGCCAAACGCGCGATGATCACCGGGATCACCGGTCAGGACGGCTCCTACCTCGCGGAGATGCTCCTGGACAAGGGGTACGAGGTGTTCGGCGTCGTCCGGCGCACCAGCACCGAAACCATCGAGCGCGTCAACCACATCAAGGACCGCCTGATCTTCGTCCAGGCCGACCTCACCGACCAGACGTCGGTGATCAGCGCCATCGACGAGGTCCGGCCGCACGAGGTCTACAACCTCGCGGCGCAGTCCTTCGTGCCCACCTCCTGGAAACAGCCGATCCTGACCGGCGACGTGACGGCGCTCGGGGTCACCCGCGTGCTCGAGGCGATCCGGGTCGTCGACAAGTCGATCAGGATGTACCAGGCCTCGTCCAGCGAGATGTTCGGCAAGGTCGTCGAAACGCCGCAGACCGAGCAGACGCCGCTGTACCCGCGCAGCCCGTACGGCGTGGCCAAGTGCTACGGCCACTACATCACCGTGAACTACCGCGAGAGCTACGACATGTACGCGGTGTCGGGCATCCTGTTCAACCACGAGTCGCCCCGCCGGGGGCTGGAGTTCGTGACCCGCAAGATCACCGACGGCGTGGCGCGCATCAAGTGCGGCACCCAGGACAAGCTCCACCTGGGCAACCTCGACGCCAAGCGCGACTGGGGCTTCGCGAAGGACTACGTGCGGGCCATGTGGCTCATGCTCCAGCAGGACACGCCCGACGATTACGTCATCTCGAGCGGACAGACGCATTCGGTGCGCGATTTCTGCGAGGCGGCCTTCAGCCACGTCGGTCTGGACTGGCAGCAGCACGTCGTGGTGGACCCGCGGTTCCACCGGCCGGCCGAGGTGAGCCTGCTGCTCGGCGACCACGCCAAGGCGCGCGCCAAGCTGGGCTGGGAGCCGGAGGTCAGCTTCCGCGGCCTGGTGGAACTGATGGTCGACGCCGACCTCGCGCGCGTGCAGCGGTCGCTCGACAGCGGCATCCGGGCCTGACCACGCCGCCGCGACCCGACCCGTACGGAACCGGAGCCGCTGCCGTGGCAGCGGCTTCGCAATGAAAGGCCCGCTGTGAAAGTCGTCCTGTTCGGTCCCTATCCGGTCGATCCGCAGTTCACCAGCGGCGGCGTCGAGAAGGTCATGTCCAACACGGTGCGCGGCCTGCGCGACCGGAAGGACCTGGAACTCCACGTCGTCTCGCTCAGCGCCGTCGGCCGCGAAACCACGGTCCGGGACGGCGATGTCGTGATCCACCACGTCCCGCGGCAGCAGCGCTTCAGCCTGCCGACCTTCCGGATCCTGAGCGTGATGCGGGCGCGGCGGGCGATCCGCCGCATCGATCCCGACCTCGTGCACTGCCAGGAGAGCGGCCAGGAGTCCTTCATCGCCGCGGGCCTGCCCTATCCCACCGTGGCGACGATCCACGCCATCTTCAAGAACGAGGGCGCGCACTACCCGGGGCTCAAGGCCCGCTTCCGGTACTGGCAGTTCGAGACCCTGGCCAAGCTGGCCCGGCGCGGCATCGACCTCTACGTCCCGAGCAGCGTCTACGCGCGCGACGCGCTGACCGACGTCGCCGACAAGCTCGAGGCCGTCATCGAAAACCCCATCGAGAGCGGCTACTTCGAGGTGCCGGACGCGCCCGTCCCGGGCCGCATCCTGTTCGCCGGCACGATCTACCCCCGCAAGGGGATCGAGGTGCTGATCGACGCCGCGGCGCGACTGCGCGACCAGGGCGTGCCGTTCCGAGTCCACATCACGGGCATCGTCAGCGACAAGGAATACCATGCGGGCCTGCACGCGCAGGTCGCGACCCTCGGCCTGCAGGAGCAGGTGGTGTTCCGCGGCTTCCTGTCCGAGGCGGACCTGTCGCGGGAGTTCGGCGAAGCCTGGCTCGTCACGCTGCCGTCGTACGCCGAGACCTCGCCGATGACCGTCCAGCAGGCCATGGCCGCGGGCAAGCCGGTGGTCGGCACCAAGGTCGGCGGCGTCCCCTACCTGGTCCAGGACGGCGTCCACGGGCGGCTGGTCGACGCCGGCGACGCCGCAGGCCTCGCCGACGCGCTGCGCGAGGTGCTGACCGATCCCGGTCGGCGCACCGCGATGGGCGCGAGCGCGAAGGAGGCCGCGACGCGGCGCTTCGGCGCCCGGGAGGTCGGCGACCGCACGGTGGCCATCTACGAGAAGCTCCTGAAAGGCGGGACGCGCCGATGAGAGTCCTCTGGATCGCGAGCATGTTCCCCCACACGGTCAACTGGCTGGCGGGTCCCTGGAACATCCGCGGCACGGTGGCCCTGCGCGATTTCGAGGGGCACGACGTGCGGGTGGTCTGCCCGCTGGGAATGGTGCCGCCGCCGTCCCTGCTGAAGAAGTCCCTGGCCCGGCCCGCTCTGCTGAAGACGTGGTTCGACGAGCACGACGCGGCTCCCCGGACCGACGTCGTGGAGGGGATCCCGGTCACCTACCCCCGCTGGGCGTGGGGGCCGAAGAAGCTGCTCTGGGGCTACGAGGGCTGGCTCATGTACCGCCAGCTGCGGGGCCACCTGGCCGGGGTCGTCCGGGAGTTCCGGCCCGAGGTCATCCACACGCCCTGGCTGTCGCCGGAGGGCGTCTGCGCCTCGCTGATGGGGCGGGAGCACGGCATCCCCGTGGTCGCCCAGGGGATCGGCAACGACGCCAACTACTACCTGCACGAGTTCCCGCACCGGGGCTACGTCATCAAGGAGCTGCGCAAGACCTCGGCGCTGCTGTTCAACTGCCAATCCACGCAGCGCAACGCGGAGCTGGCCGGCCTGACCCACCCGAACACGCACGTCATCTACCACGGGGTCGAGGTCGACCTGTTCAAGCCCGACCCGGCCCGCACGGAGTTCGGCCGGCGGATCGTCACGGTCGCGCAGCTGATCCCGCGCAAGAACCACCAGCTGCTGCTGCACGCCTTCACGAAGCTGCCGGCGGACCTGCAGCGGACGGCGTCGCTGCTGTTCGTGGGCGGCGGCCCGCTCAAGGAGAGGCTGGAGCAGCAGGCCGCCGAACTGGGCATCGCCGACCGCGTCACCGTCGCCGGGCGGCTGTCGCACGAGGACATGATCCGGGAGATGCAGCAGTCGGACGTCTACTGCCTGCCCACCCTGTCGGAGGGCATGCCGGTGGCGACGATCGAGGCCATGTCGGTGGGGTTGCCCGTGATCGCGAGCCGCGTGGACGGGTTGCCGGAGACCATTCTCGAGCCGACGTGCGGGATCCTGGTGCCGCCAGGCGACGTCGACGCCCTGGCCGCCGCGCTGACCGATGCGCTCGCCAGGAACTGGGACCGTCGGGCGATCCGGGACCACGTCCTGCAGAACTACACCTGGGAGCTGTTCGCGCGGAAGATCACCGAACTCTACCGGAACGTTCAGCCGACCGTTGCGCGCCAGTAGTCCAGCGTGTCGGCCAGGGTCTTGCGCCAGGGGATCCGCGGCTCCCAGCCGAACGCGGCGCGGGCCGCGCCGGCGTCGCCGGCGGCGACCGGGATGTCCGAGGGCCGCAGCCGCGCGGGGTCGACACGCACGTCGATCGCGACGTCGCTGAGGCGCAGCAGATCGTCCAGAACCTCGCGGATCGTGACCGTCCGGCCGCTGGCGAGGTTGAAAACCGCCCCTGCGGGGATGTCCCCGCCTTCGCCGACCACCGCGACGTAGGCGTCCAGCACGTCGCGCACGTCCAGGAAGTCCCGTCGCGCCTCGAGATTCCCCACCTGGATGACAGGCTCCTGGAGCCCCCGCTCGATCCGGGCGATCTGGGAACAGAACGCCGAGACCACGAAGTCCTGGCGCTGGCCCGGGCCGACGTGGTTGAACGGACGCAGGACGATCGTCCGCAGCCCGTCCACCGCCTGCTGCCGCACCAGGATGTCCCCGGCCGCCTTGCTGGCCGCGTAGGGGTTCATCGGCGAGAAGCCGCTGTCCTCCTTGAGCGCGCCGCCCTTGAGGAACTCGCGGCCGTAGGCTTCGGCGGAGCCGACGAACACGAAGCGCGCGTCGGGACGCACGGCCTTGACCGCTTCGAGCAGGTGGAGCGTGCCCATGAGGTTGACATTCCAGGTGAGCACGGGATCCGCGAACGACGTCGGCACGTGCGACTGGGCCGCCAGGTGGAAGACCAGGGCGGGGCGGTGCCGCGCGATCAGCTCCCGGACCGCCTGCCGGTCGGTGATGTCCAGGGCGGCATGGATGCAGCGGCCGTCGCCGTCGGCGGGCGCCTGCACATCGGTGCCGACGATCTCCGCGTCGGGGTACGCCAGCGCCAGGCGCGCGATCAGCTGCCTGCCGACGAAACCGGCAGCACCCGTCACCAGCAGATCCGCATGTCGTGGGGACGACGTCACTCCTGCACCACCTTCACGATGCGGTTCGCCCGGCGCCGGCCGAGGCCTTGTAGGCGAGCAGGTCGCCCGTGATCTCATAGCCGGGGGTGTCCGCGGTCACCGCGACCGTTTCGCCCCGGCGGAATGTGCACCTCGACTCCGGCGCCGAGGTCCTGATCTCGGCCTGGCCGGCGATCGCGACGAGGATCTCGAAGCCGTGATCGGCCCCGGCAGAGTACACGCCGCCCCGGGTCAGGTCCACGACGGAGAGCTCGAAATCGCGGCAGGGAGTCCGGTAGACGGAGCCCTCGGGACGCAGCACGTCCGCCCCTCCCGGTTCGAACGTCAGCACGTCCGTCAGTTCGCGGACGTCGACGTGCTTCGACGTGAGCCCGCCGCGCAGGACGTTGTCGGAGTTGGCCATGAGCTCGACCCCGAACCCGCGCAGGTAGGCGTGCAGCCGGCCGGCGCCGCAGTACAGGGCCTCGCCGGGCGCGAGTTCGACGAGATTCAGCAGCAGCACGTTCAGCACGCCCAGGTCGCCCGGGTGGAGGCGGGAAATCTCCCGCAGCCAAGGGTACTCGGGGCGGGCGTCTCCCAGGCGATCGGCCGCGGCGACGAGCTGGGCCAACAGCCGGCCCTTGCGATCCCCCTCGAGGTCCATCAGCCCGACGAAGAGCGTCTTGAGTGAGGCGGGGCCCGGCCCGGCCGTGAACCGCCGCACCTCCGGCGCGATCTCGGGCAGATCGACCTCGGACAGCAGTTCCGAGATCCCGGCGAGCGGACGGAAGCCGGAGAGGGCCCAGAACGGTTCCAGGGCGCAGACGATCTCCGGCTTGTGGTTGCGGTCCCGGTAGTTGCGGTGGGGCGCATCCCAGGGGATCCCGGCGGCGTCTTCCCGCGCGTAACCGTCGCGCGCCTGCCGTGCGTCGGGGTGGGCCTGGATCGACAGGGGCCGCTCGACGGCCAGGAGCTTGAACAGGAACGGCAGGCTCCCGTCGCCGCGGGCCGCGACGGAGCCACCCAGGACGGCGACCGGATCGGCGGCGATGATCTCGGACAGGAGGCGGCCGCCGCTGGACGACGGTGCGCGGGGGTGGGCACCCATCCACAGCTCCGCTTCCGGTTGAGCGACGGGTACGGCGCGCGACTGCCACTGCGCGAGGAGTCGTCGCGATCCCCAGGGGTAGTGGACGATCGCGCTCTCGAGGGGCAGGATCGGCATCAGCCCGCTCCCGTGATGGCCGCCGCCGCCCGCTCGCGGCGCCGCCGGGCCGAGGCTGCGGCGGCCTCCAGGGTCAGGGTCGAGTTCAGCTCGGCGAGGCCGGCGTGGCTCAGCTCGTTGCCGGGCAACACCGTTTCCCAGTCGTCCTTGCCGTCGCGCTCCCGCCGGGTCCGCATGCAGATCCGGCCGCCGTCGGGCAGGTGCGTGTCCGCCCTGACGCTCCCGGGAGCGGGTGCGAGCGCCTCCGCCTCGAACACGTTGTAGAACACGAGATCGCGCCCGGCGATCGACGGGGCGACGACGTTGACGAGCACGGCATCGACGACGTCGAGGCGACCGGCGGTCACGCCGACCAGCACCGAGCCCTCGATCCGGCCGCCGCCGACGTGGCAATCGACCAGCAGGCTGCCGTCGCGCCACTCCGCGCGTCCGGTCTCCCCGAGCGCGAAGAACGCGCGCATCGCGGCGGCCTCCTCGTCCCCGTCCAGCAACCGGCGGACGCTGGCCCGGTAGCTCTCCAGCGTGCCGTAGTCCCACCAGTAGCAGTCCGCCCCGACATCGACGCACCCGAACAGCCCCAGGTCGGGATGGGCGTCGCGGAATACCGTCAGGAACGCCGCCATGCGCCGGAAATGCGCCCGGGCTCTCGACTCGGGTTCGCCCTTGGCCGCCATCGTCGCCAGGTAGACCGGCTCGGGCAGGGTCAGGGGCATCCAGAAATGCGGGTCGGTGTCGAGCTTGGCGGTCCGCGCCGCGAGCTCGGTCGCGAATTCGGCGTCCAGCGCCGCAGCCATGGCCGCCGACAGGCTGAAGGAGCCCAGGCTCACGCCGATGCCCCCGTCGACGCGCATGACCCCCTGGCCGACGAGATCCACGGCGGCGGCGTGCGAGACCTTCTCCACCTGGACGGCATCGCCGCCGGGACCGACCGCCACCAGACCGTAGCGGTCCAGGCCGTCGCGACGCCAGGCCGCGGCGTCGGGCATCACGCCCAGTTTGGCGAGGATGTCGACGTGGTGCCGCGGCCGATCCGGCGGCGGCGCGGAGGGGATGAACACCTGGTCGCCCCAGAACACGCTGAGCCGGCCGCAGCGCCGCGGCGCGTAGACGGCGGTCTGCCGGATCACGGCCTCGAGGATCGTCAGGGGTTCGACGCCGTCCGCCAGGCGGACGAGCCCCGGCAGCTTCACCGCGGGCTTGTTGCCGCCCTCGCTGCCGGGCAGCGGGGCGAGCCGGGTGCCCTTGCCCGCCGTGTGGTAGAGGCCGACCGCGGCGCCTTCCGCGAGGCGGGCCGCCAGGTCGATGGCGTGCCGCTCATGGGCCAGATCGCCCGCCTTGCGCAGGGCGTAGAGCGTGCCCAGGCCGTTCCCCGCGCCGCCGGGCCAGTCCTCGTGGATCGCCAGGATGATGGCGTCGCGCCGGCAGACCTGGCCGCGGCCGGCCTCCAGGCGGCGCTGCCAGTAGGCGGCCTGGTCGTCGGAGGTCGTCGAGACGATGATGACGTCCATGCCCGTACCACCATTCGCGGTATCGAGGATGGACTGCAGGTTCGCGGCGATGCTCATCCGGCATCCTCCAGACCGACCAGGGGCGTGCTCACGGCCGGGCCTCTTTCCCGATCAGACGGCGGTAGAGATCGAGCAGATTGATCTCCTGGCTGCGCCAGTTGTATTTCTCGCGCGCCAGATCGTGCGCGCGGGCGCTCATCTGCGGCAACGACTCCCGAAGCGAGAGCAGCTTGCGGAGGCCCTCGGCGATGCTGTCGGTATCGGTCGCATCGACGGCGATCGCCGCGCCGGGAACGACGAATTCTTCGACGAACGAGTCCAGGTTCGAGCAGAAGGTCGGCATGCCCGCCGCCATGTACTCGTACATCTTGTTGACGCTGCTGTGCCGGATCGACAGGTGGTCCTGCGGGTTCGTGAGCATGTTCACGGCCACGTCGTACTGCGCCACCGCGCCCATCACCTCGTCCGGCCGCACGAGGCCGTGGAACACGACCCGCTCCCCGATCCCGAGCTCCTTCGCCAGCGCCTTGAGCTGCATCTCGGAATCCCGATACCCGAACGCGATCATGTGGAGATCGATTCCGGACACCCGCTGCATCGCACGCAGCAGGAGGTCGAGCCGGTTGCTTTGCAGATCGTAGCCGCCGCTGTACACGAGCCGCACCGTGCCGGTCGGGGCGGC
>PNOJ01000061.1 GCA_013824755.1 Gemmatimonas sp. | reverse complement strand
CTTATATTCTCGACTACGAAACCGATGAGGCGTATCAACGATTGTCGGAAAGGCTGACGGCGGTCGCGCTGGAAATGTCCGATCAGTCTGTCGCAATCGAGATCACGAACTTCGAAGCTACCCGGGACAACGGCGTCGTCGTGCTGACGTGGAATACTCATGATTGTCGATCGATGCCGGTCGAGATCTATCGCTCGCATTCGGGATCCCCGAGAGAACGGCTGCCCTCTGGGCTGTTGGACGCATGTACAACTGTGACGTTCGTCGATGGGGATCCCCCTGCGGGTTCCCAGCAGTACTGGATGAAAACGTCGGGAGTCCCCGGTGAAGAGGCCTGGATCGCCCACACCGTCATTGCGGGAACCGAGGTGTCCGGCAATCTGTCGATCAGCGCCCTTGAGCCGAATCCTTTCAATCCCAGAACCAGTTTTGAGATCTTCGTGCCGAGAAGCGGGCGCGTCGAGGTCCACATTTATGACCAGATGGGTCGGCACATTCGCAATCTTCTCGACGCTCCGCTCCCTGCTGGGAATCGACGCATCACGTGGAATGGCGATGATGATGAGGGACGAGAAGTGCCATCCGGCATGTATCTCGTCAGAGTTCGGGCGCAGGACCATCAGGTCATGGCCAAGGCGTTGTTGCTACGATAAGCGAGATGGGCCCTTGCCCAATAGTCCGGGGCTCAATTGCGCAACGACGCCCCGCTCTCGATGTCCACGAGATTGCCGACCCCGTCATACGTCTGGTAGGCGAAGCGGACCGTCCTGGTCGAGACCGGGTCCGTGCTGAACAGCAGGTTCTGCAGGCTCATGGCCGTCACGCGGGCGCCGGTGCTGTCGGCCAGCGTCTGGTTGGTGTTGTCCCATTCGAGCCGGTACGTCACGATCCCGTTCCCGTCCAGGAGGGCGAGGCCGTTGCCCGCGTTCATGGGTGTCATGGGGTCCGTGACGTCGTAGATCATGAAGCTCGACGCGGTTCGCACCCGCCGGCTGATCACGGTCGAGAGCTGGCTGGACTCCTTCTGGGCGACCAGCTTGTGGGTGTTCGTCCGGAAGGTGTTCTCCACGCCGCGGTAGATCGTGCCCGCCCCGAGCATGACCACCAGGCTCAGCATGATGACCAGCATCATCTCGGTCAGGGTCAGGCCGCGCTGCCCTTCCTCAGAACGGATTGGTCGCATCCCAGGTCTCCTCCCAACTGGTTTCCTCGTACACACCCGTAAGAGGGTAGGACGGCGGCACGCGGCCGGTCACGCGAGGGTCGTAGTGGTAGTTCTTCCGGTAGCCGTGGATGATCGTGGTCCCGCGGAACTGCCCGACCGCGCCGCGGACCCTCTGGATCAGGCCGCCCCAGATCGTCAGCGTGCCGCGCGGCAGGCCCAACGTGTAGTTCTCGGCCTGGATGGACGTGCCGAGCGCCATCAGCACCGCGTTGACGATCAGGTCGGTCTGGTTGGCGACGTTGTCCACGAAGATGACGTTGCGTTCCGCCACGAGCCCGAGCAGGTCGTCGCAGTTGCTCGGCGGCTCGCCCTGGGCGTTGCTGGCCTGGTACGTGATGTTGTCCACGATCCGGACGTCCAGACGGCTGGCGACCGTCAGCTCCCCGTCCAGGACGCCCCTGATATGGACGTTTTGGTCGCAGTAGACGACCGGCTCCGCCAGGTCCCCGATCCGGACCGAGGTCCAGTTGCCGGTCGGGAGCGAATGGTCCCGGTACGGAGCCAGCCCGGCGATGCGACGGGGGCCTGGAGTCCGGTGAAGCCCAGTTCGATGTCCATCTCCGAGGCGCGGTAGAGGCCGCCGAACAGGCTCTGGTTCCTGAGTTCGGGGGTGGTGGTCGGCACATCGATGTAGGGCGCGTTCAGTTCGGCGCCCTGCGCGAACGTGGGATTGTTGCCGCCGACCGGCCAGTCGTTCATGTCGTAGACCACGCTGTTGCTGTAGCCGATCATGCGGTCGGAAGCGGAGGTGACGCGGCCGAGGAACTGCGGCGTGCCGGAGATGCAGAGGGTGCCGTTGGTGTGCAGCTGACCCCCGATCACGTCGCCGGTGATGTGCCAGATCCGGTTGCCGTTGATGGTCTCGTTGTCGGTGAACATGGCGTACTGCGCGAACGACGACATGCGGACCCGCTGCCGGATCCGCCGCTGGACGCCGCCCGCATTGCCGACGCAATCGAGCACGAAGGCCTTCTCGACGGCCCACAGGGCGTTCGTGTCGACCAGGCAGTTGACGGTGTAGGTGCCGCCGTCCGGCCCGGCGACGTCCTGGTAGATGACGCGGTCCGAGGTGGGCGGGCTGTGGAGCTCCGACAGGAAGCGCAGCGCCCGCGCCTTGCCGCTCTCGGCCAGCCAGAAGGCGCGCTGGGAGTTCAGGCTGCCCTGCGAGGACAGGGTCTCGTTGCCGGCCAGCGACATGAAGGCGGCGCCGATGATGCCGATCACGAAGACCAGCACCATCACCACGGCCAGGGCGTAACCCTCTTCGCCGGATCCAGATCGGGTCATGCGTTTCACGTTCTCACCCGCCTCAGTTGTCGTAGACGAAGGTCACCAGCGACGCCGTCCGTTGCGCCGTCGGTGTCGCGTTCCAGGTGACGGTGGAGCGGACCGTCTTCATTTCGGGCTCCGGCGCGTCCAGCTGCGAGGTGACCGAGATCGTGTAGTCGACCGTGCCGACCGTGCGCTGCTCCAGCCACGAGTCGATCTGGGGATAGGGCAGCGTGACGGTGCGCTCGAGCGCTTCCTGGGCCAGCTGGACGCCGACGCGCTTGCGCTCCTCCTGGTCGAACCCGGTGCGACCGCGGACGAAGAACTGGGCCGTGCCGATGGCGACGAAGCTCAGGATCACGGTGGCGACCATGATCTCGATCAGGCTCACCCCGCGCTGACCGCCCAGCCGGGCATGGCTCGGAACGCAGGGTTGGGGCTTGCTGCCGTTCGCAATGGGATCCACGAGTCCACCTCCGAAGACGTCACGGCCGAGTCGGAGCCCGCTCCGGGAACCGGCCGACGGCTGTTCTCCGGTATTGAATCGGTTCGCCGGACCCGCGACTTGACTGAAAATTGGGGCCCGGCCCGCCTTCGCCGGCCGCGGGGGGTGTTGATTTCCGTTGGAAAATGAACTGTCATAACCGATGATCCGGCAGGAAGATAAGCTTGATGGCCCGGCCGAAGGACCCGGGCTCGCCGCACCACCAGCCTCGAAGGGGGCGTCCATGAACCGCTCGATCCTGGCCTTGATCGCCGCGCTGCTGTGTTCCTTGCCGGTTGCCGCCCAGACCGACAAGGCCGGGTGCGTGGACCACCCGCTCTTCCCGACGCGCATGCCCGGCTATTCCATCCAGGCCTGCAAGGTCGAGGAGTACGGGGTGTACGATTTTTCCATGGCGCCGCGTGAGAAGCTCCCCGTCGAAGGCAAGTTCACCTTCCTCACCTACAGGGTCGCCGATCGGTCGCAGGAGCCCTCCGCGCTCGCGGTGGTGCGGAACTACGAGAGCGCCATCCAGAAGGTCGGCGGGACGATCCTCACATCCGACCCGAAGCGCCGCGTGAACGGGAAGATCGTCCAGGACGGCCGAGAGGTCTGGGTGCAGATCGAGAAGGGCAACGGTCTCATCTGGATGCGCATCGTGGAGAAGGCCGCGATGACCCAGTACATCGTCGCCGACGCGGCGTCCCTGGGGAACGACCTCGCGGCCACGGGCCACACGGCCCTGTACGGCATCCACTTCGACACCGACAAATCCGAGGTGAAACCGGAATCGGAGCCCGCCCTGCAGGAGATCGCCAAGCTGATGGCGCAGGACCCGGGCCTGACGATCAAGGTGGTGGGCCACACCGACATGACGGGTGCGCTGGACGCCAACCTGGAGCTCTCGCGGGCGCGGGCGGAAGCCGTGGTCCAGGCGCTCGTCGCCCGGCACGGCGTCGCCGCGTCACGCCTGAAGGGGTACGGGGTGGGTCCCCTCGCGCCCGTCGCCACCAACGGCACCGAAGAGGGGCGCGCCAAGAACCGCCGCGTGGAGCTGGTGAAGGGCTAGACTCGCGGGAGGCGCCGCGCGATGCCGCCGTCAGTCGGACCTGTGCCGTCTCCCGTGCCGCGCCGGCGACACGTCGATGGAGAGGGCGATCACGAGCCCGACGATCGGCCACAGCGTCCAGCGCCCGTCGAACCAGTGCTGGACCGCGGTGTACCAGAGCAGCGTGGTGGGCAGGAACAGGAACCCGAGGACCGGCCAGAGCGCCAGCTTGAAGAGGCCGTGGAACCACTGCGTGAACAGCCACAGGACCACCACGACCAGACGTGGGGCCGAGAGGGCGATCAGGGTGAAGAGGCAGGGCATCGGCATCCTTCCGGGTCGGCATCGAACGATCGACGGAAATCTATAACCCAATGGAGCGCTCGCGCCAACCGCGATGACGGCTGACCGAGGAGGACAAAACAGGACATGATCAGTCGTTATTGATAACGTTATTGCAAAATAGGGACAATTAAGGTAACCTCCCTGGGTTGCCCGCCCACAACTCTTGGATTCCGTGGAGGTTTCCCATGAAACTCACAGCTAAGGCCCTGCTCCTGTTGGCACTCCTTCTTCCTACCATCGCCTTCGCCGGCCCGCCGCTCCAGGGATTCTGGCAGACCACGGACCTGGGCGGCCCCGTGCCGCTGGGCCGCTACACCGAGGGTTGGACCGCCGGCGGCGGCGCGCTGCTGGCCGGCACGACCTTCAACGCCGCGTCCTGGGACGGCGTGTCCCTGGGCTCGTCGTGGCGCTACACCTGCTCGGTCGAAGCCGCCGACGGCGTCCTGATCAGCGACACGGTCAACGGCATGGGCTTCGGCACCCGCACCTGGCTGAAGACCTTCAGCGGCGGGACCATCTGGCTGAGCGGCACCGGCCCCTGGGCCAACGGCGAGCCGCAGTACACCGGCACGATCCTGTCGTACGTGGAATACGAGACGGTGACCTACGTCGCCGGCTCGCCCATCGCGGCGACGACCAACGTCTCGGCCACCGCCACGATCGACGGCTACGACGAGGTGTGCCTGGGCTTCACCGTGGGCAACGGCGCCAAGATCGGCGACACGTCGAGCGGCACGCCGCCGGCGAACTACCCGGCCTTCCTGGCGTCCGACTGCAGTCCGACCGCCCCCTACGGCGCCTGGTGGAATTTCGCGCAGATGACGCTCTACATCGACAGCTGCACCGTCTCCTCGGAGAACGCCAGCTGGGGCGCCGTGAAGTCGCTCTATCGGTGATCGGGAACGACTCCGCGAACTGACGACGAGAGGGCGGGTCCGATCGGGCCCGCCCTTTTCCGGGATGATCATGGTGGTTCATGACAACGACCATCGGAGGCGCCATGCGATCGATCCCCGCCTGCCTGCTGTGCCTGATGATCCTGTCCGGCGCGGCGCTCCTCGGCTGCAACGATGAGGACACTCCCGGCCTGCCGCACACCGGCACGATCGTGATCGATCCCGAACCGGACGACATCGACGCGCCGTGGCGGCTCCTGGGACCGGAAGGGTTCGACCGGTCGGGCGCCGGCGACACGACGCACCCGGACCTGGCGCCGGGCGACTACACGCTGACCTGGGGCGAGGTCTCCGGCTGGTCCCTGCCGATTCCACCGACGGCGACGATGGCCCTGTCGTCGGGCGGCTCGACGACGTTCGAGGGCGCGTACCTCGATCGGTACCCGATCCCGGACACGCCCGACCGGGTGATGACGAACTTCAGGAACGCCTACGACGAGATGCTGGCCGACGAGTACGCCGGGACGCTGCACGCGGATTTCATCTTCGTGTTCGTCGACGGGAGTCCCGTCGCCCCCCCGAGCGGCTTCTACACGCGCAGCGAGGAGCTGCTGACCACGATCCCGATGTTCTCGGGCGAGCAGGGCCACGACGAGGCCGGTGTGGTCAAGCCCGGCGTTCGGGACGTCGATTTTCGGCAGCTGACGCGCCTGTCGGAATGGGAGATCGCACCGGAATCCGATCCCCATTTCCCCGGCGTCCTGCGGGCGCTGTACGACGTGGAGGTCGTGTTCGTCCTGGACGTCGATTGGTCCCATACGCTGACAGTCGATTCGCAGCAGCTCTTCTACGTGACGTCCGTCGGCGGGGTTCAGCGCGACTCCAGCGAACAGCCGCATTACTATCTGGTCGGGCAGCTGGATCTCGACAGCTGGGCCGCCTCGTCGCCGCTCGCAGCGAACGAGGACATGAGCTGGAGCATCGTCAAGGCGTTGTACTACTCGCCTCCGGATCCCCTCCGCTAGCCGGCAGGATGGACGGCAGCGGCCCGGCCCCCGCGAGGGAGCCGGGCCGCCGCCATTCGTGGATCCCTGTCAGCGCCCGCAGCTCAGCGGGTAGGTCCCGCTGCCCGCGGCCACGGTGCCGCCGCTGCTGTTGTACAGCGTGTGGGTCGCCGTGGTCGAGCCGTCGAAGACCACGTCCAGGTGGTAGGGTTCGAAGGTGTAGCGGATCGTGCCGCTGGGGCAGCCGCCGGGTGCGACGGTGATGCCGTCGCCCAGGGTCTCCCAGTCCACGACGTAGTTGGCGGTCTCGTCGTAGCTGGGGCCGACGATGTGGTAGTCGATGTCGTAGCCGCCGTTGCCGGTCATCGCGTACAGCGCCGTGCCGATGCCGGTGATGGTGACGTCGTAGTCGTAGACGTAGTTGTACGTGATGTCGTAGCCGGACTGGCTGGACGAGTAGTCCATGTCGCCGTGCATCGTGTGGACCACGGACGCGGCGCCGGCGGCGGCCTGCTGGGGCGTACCACCGGCGTCGAGGTACTGGGCGGTGTAGGTCCAGTCGTAGTCGTAGCCGGCGCCGGCGTAGACGTAGTGGTACTCCCAGCGCATCGTCTCGGCGTTCCAGGCGTAGGTGCCGTCCTTCGCGCCGACGCCGTCGGCGACCGACGTGATCGACTGGGCCAGGGCCGCGGCCTGGGGCGCGGCCACCGTGGCCTGGGTCACCGCGGTGGTCTCGTCGAACGAGTCGCCGGTGTTGTTGCCGCCGGGGTTGGTCGGCTTGTCGTCGCCGCAACCGCCCAGCGCGAACGCGGCCGCAGCCGCGAGGAGCAGGGCGCACAGCCATCGCTTGCTCGTCATCGGATCCTCCTGAATGGTTCGGGTTGACCAAGCGCGGCGGGGCCAGATGCTTGGCGGGCATGATGTTATCATATAAGAGTAAATTAGTGTTGATAAAAATATAGGGGGGCGGCCGGTCGAACCGGCCCGGGATGATAGTCATTGAAGAAGGGGGGACGGTACGGGAGCATGACGTCGGCTGCGCGCCTGCGCCGACGCTGCGCGGCGGTTGGTCGGTCGCGCAAGGATTCCCGGAGCGAGGGAGGTGTCACCGTGAGGACGGGGTTCGTCTCGATCGTCGCGATCATGCTGGCGGTTTCGTCCGGCAGCGCCCAACCGCCCGGGAATCCGAGACTCGGGGTGTACTTCGACGAAGCCGGCCAGGATGTCGGCGGGTACTACTCCAGCCCGTTGAGCGTCGTCCACTTCTATCTCTTCGCCAGGAATCTCGAACAGGTGGGCGCCGCGCGGTTCCTGTTGGAGATGGACCCGCAGATGTTCGTGTGTGCCGACAGCCTCTCGCTCCCGCCGTCCAAGGTCTCCGGCTCTCCGGAGACAGGCGTCCGGATCGACTTCGATCCGGTGCTCGTCGCGGACGACACCGGGATCGTCTTGCTGGGGGAGGGCGATTTCTTCGTCTTCGCGTACGGCCTCACCCTCACCGTCGGAGTCCGGCCTCATCCCGACGACGACGACGTCCTGATCGACGCCGCAGACGGGGCGGGCTGGGTCCCCGCGACGGGGATGACGGGGTGGCTGACCTTTCGCTTACCTGTCGAGGCGCTCCGCTGGGGTGAGGTCAAGGCGCTCTACCGGTGAGCGCTGCGCGATCAGTGCTGCACGACCACCCCGCGTCCCTCCAGCGCGGGCACCTGCACCGCCAGCGCCTGCGCCGAGAGCGGGTTGTTCCTGAGGTCCACGGCGTCCCCCGCTCCCAGGCCCGCGTTGTCGAGCAGCGGCTGCAGGTCGGCCACGAGGTTGCCGGCCAGGTTCAGGTTCCGCAGGTTCGTCAAGCCGGCCAGCGGCGCGAGATCCACGACGCCGTTCTGCATCAGGTTGAGCGACTCGATCATGTCGTGGTACCGGAGCGCTTCCAGCGACTGGATGTGGTTGATCTCCAGGTTGAGGATGCGCAGCTGACGCAGGTTCACCAGGAAGTCGATGTTCTGCAGCTCCATGTCGCCGAGGTAGAGGTCGTTGAGGTACGCCAGGAAGGTCAGCGGCGTGTAGTCGGCGATGACCGAGCCCGAGAGTGTCAGCTGCCGTATCTGCTGCAGCAAGAACAGCGGCGAGAGGTCGGTGACCGGGTTCCAGGTGAGGTGGAGCTGCTGGAGGTTCAGCAGGCCGGCGAGCGGTCCCAGGTCGCTCACCGCGTTCTCGTCCAGGGAGAGCCCGCGCAGGTCGATCAGGTTCCGCAGCGGTTCGAGGTCGGCGATGTCGTTGTCGACCAGGCGGGCGGTTCGCAGCGATAGGCAGGACTGCATCCCCGACAGGTCGGCGATCCCGGCCCCCGCGGCCGTGAAGTGCAGGATGGTGTCCACGTCCGACGAGGTCAGTTCGCCGGCCGGCCGGTGGACGTGCGCGCGGATCGCCTGCTCCAGGCCGGGGTCGGGAAAATCCACGACCACGGGCGCCGTGCAGTCGACGTGAGGGCAGTCGGAGACGGCGCTCCAGTTCCCCTCGGCGTCGCGCGACCGCAGCGAGAAGTGGCTGGTGGCGCCCGGCGTCAGTCCGGTCACGATCATGCTCTGGATCAGCCACGGCGTCGCCGGCGCCGGGACGCCTTCCACCGCCCGCGCCTGGTCGAAATTGTCTTCGGTGATCGTCGCGTTCGCCACCCGCAGGTCGTAGGCGACGACCGACCCGTCCGTGCCGTCGTCGCGGCGGTCGACGGGGGCTGTCCAATACAGCGTGGCCGACTGCGAGGTCGGGTTCAGGGCAATCAGGTCGGTGATCGCGTCGGGCGGGGTCGTGTCCGTGTCCTCGTCCTCGACGACGGGCGCACCGCCGGAGCAGGCGAGCAGCAGGGAGAGGCAGCAGGTCGGCACCGCGAGCGCGGGCCGCAAGAGTAGTGAGGACATGGGCACCTCCGACCCGCCCGCGTCATGGCCGGCTCCACTGCCGCAACGCACCGGGGAGCCTCGCGGGAGACGACGATTCTACCCGACGGGGGCGGCGTTGCCAATCGCCGTGCCGGCGCGCGGCGGGCGCGGCGTCCCCGAGGTGCGGCGGATCTTAACAGGCCCATGGCCGATCGGGCAGATTGTTGCGCGTGACGCCGACGGTCCTGATACAATGATCGCCTCGCCCTCAGCGATCGCGAGCGCCCCCACGCTCGATCATACCGTGAATGACAAGAACGGAGGTTGTCGCATGCGCCGCAGAGCCGTTCCCTGGATGCTGCTGCTGCTCGCGGCGGCGGCGGCGCCGGCGTTCGCCGGTCCCTATTACGCCCGCGGCACCTACTACGCCGGTTCGGGCGGGATCTGGAGCTGCGACGCCGGGAACGAGCTGTTCGACGACGGCCTGCACGGCGACGGCGCGGCGGGCGACGGCGTGCACGGCGCCTTCGTGACCGCGGACCAGGTTCCCGGCGGCCACGGCTGGAAGATCGCCACGGCCGACTGGTCCGAGAGCTACCCCTTCAACGCGATGCACCCGCTGGCCAACGCCATCCTCTACCTGGTAAACTCCGGCGACGTGATCCACTTCCGGCTCGACACCAACACGCTGGGGGGGGGCTGGCAGCCGGCGACCAACGCCGTCGCCTGCGACCACATCCAACCCTTCCCCGGTGTCGAATTCGAGCTGATCGGCAGCGCGCCCGAACTGGGCGACTGGCTGGCCGGCGTCCCGGTCGAGACGAGGGAGGCGGGCTGGTTCGCCGACGTGACGATCGGCGCCGCGGGCGTCTACGAGTACAAGTTCCGCGTCGTCGGCACCTGGGACTACTGCAACCTGGGCCTCCACTACAACATGTTCATCGGCGACAACTTCAGCTTCGAGACGACCTCGCCGCTGACCAAGTTGCGGTTCGAGTTCAACCTGATCGACGGCCGGGCGCGGGCCGCGCCCGTCACGGAGGTCATCGCGGAAGCGGCGAGCTGGGGTCGACTCAAAGCGCTCTACAAGTAGGCGCAGAGAGGCCCCCCCACCCCACGTCGCGGAACGACGTGAAGCGGCTCGGTTCCCCATCCGGGAGCCGGGCCGCTTCGCTTGGCGGGATCCGCCGCCGGACGACCCGACAGCGTCTTACCCCATAATAAAGATTAATTCACTCCTCTTATGCCCGGAAGGTGCTAGACTGCTCCTCCTCCCGCCGGTCCGTCTTCGCCGGGAGTCGCTGATCCGGTCTCGGCACCGGTCCCACTTCCGGGGGGTTCGTGATCATGCCGTCGTTCCTTCACACACGCGGGCCATCGCGCCGGGCGCTCGCGCCGCTGCTGACGGTCCTGTTCGCCGTCGGACCGCTTCTCGTCGCCGGCCCCCTGCCGGCCGCCTCCATCTGCGGCAACGTCACCGATGCGGCGACCGGCGATCCCGTCGCGCAGGCGGGCCTCTTCCTGCGCACGCCGGCCGGCGCCTACACCGGCGACCACGCGGCCACCGACGCCGTGGGGCACTACTGCCTGGACGGCCTGGCGGCCGGCACCTACACGCTCGAGGTGCGGGTCGACGACCACATCGTCTCCTACCGCAACGGCATCGTGGTCGCCGACGACGTCACGGACGTTCCCGTGTCCGCGAACCTGCCCGCGCTGCGGCTGGCGCTGCCCTGGCCCAACCCGAGCGCGGGCGCGACCAAGCTGCGGCTCGTCGTCCGGCGCGAGACCTCGGTGCAGCTGAGCGTCTACGACGCCGGCGGGCGGCGGCTGCGCACCTGGGGCGCCGAGACGCTCGCTGGCGGCAGCCACGATTATGAGTGGGACGCGTGCGGGCCCGACGGCCGCCCGGTTCCTTCCGGCCTCTACCTCGTCCAGGCCCGCGGCGATGACGTCTCCTCCACGCGCGCCCTGGTCCTGACCCGGTGATCTGCGAAAGGATCCCGACATGAAGACCCGCCGATCGTTCGTCGTCCTCGGGCTGGCCGCCGCGCTGGCCGGCCTCGTCTGGGGCTGCTCCGACCAGTCGCCGCCGACCGAACCCCTGTCCGGCATCGAGGTCCGCGACGGCGCGGTCCTGAGCGGCACCGTGCTGGACACCGGCGGCCGTCCCGCGCCCGACGCGGTGCTGGCGCTGGAGCGCCTCGAGGGCGGCCTGTCCGCGACCGTCGGCCGCGCGCTGACGGGCGACTCGTCGCCGCCGACAAGGCCGAGGGCGTGCGCAGCACGGTCACCGACCGCGCGGGCCGCTTCACCTTCGACGGCCTGGCCGCCGGCGCCTACCTGCTGACCTCGTCGCTGCGCGACCACGCCGGCGACAGCCGCAGCCTGGAGATCCCGCCCGGCGTCGCGGCCAACGCCGAGACGACGTTCGTCGACATCCAACTCGTGCCGACCGGCACCTTCCTGGGCAACGCCACGCTCGAGAACGCCGTCGACCACACCGGCACCGTCGTCTTCCTCGAGGGAACGTCGTACGTGGCGGTCACCGACGCGGCCGGCGACTACAGCCTGACCGGCGTGCCGGTGGGCGCGTGGCCCGCGCGCGCCATGCACGCCGGCTACCTGGACGACAGCACCGGCGGCGCCCTGGCCGTCGCGGGCGACATCGTGGCCCTGCCGGCGATGTTCCTGCGCCTGAACGCCAACATCCCGCCGACCGCCGGCGACCTCACCGCTTCGACGGTGTTCGAGGGGAACGCGACGTCGTTCGGCGCCGTCGCCGCCGACGTCGACGGTACGGTCGTCCTCTACGAGTGGGACTTCGCGGACGACGGCGTGTTCGACTGGAGCAGCGCCGTCAACGCGAACGCGCTGCACGTCTACCCGTCGCAGGGGCAGTACCTGGCCAAGCTGCGCGTGACCGACGACGACGGCGGGATCGGTCTGGCCGTGGTGCAGGCGACGGTCGAGCCGCCGCTGCCCACGGCCGTCTTCGTGACCCCGACCGGCGACGACGCCAACAGCGGCGGCATGACGGCGCCGGTCAAGACCATCGCCCAGGGTCTGGTCCGCGCCCAAGCCCTCATGATCCAGGAGGTCCTGATCACCGAGGGCACGTACAACGAGGTCGTCCATCTCGTCGCGGGCATCGACCTGACCGGCGGCCTCGCCGTGGGCACCTGGGCCGAACAGCCCGGCGTCTATTCGGTCGTCACCGGCTCCACGCGCCCGTTGCGCGCCCAGTCCATCACGAGCCCGACGACCGTCCGTGGTCTCGAGGTGATCGCCACCAACGCGGCCACCGGAACCGGCGCTTCGGTCGCGGTCACGGCGACCAACTGCACCGGTGCGCTGGTCTTCGAAGGCTGCAAGCTCCGGGGCGGCAACGGCGGCCCGGCGTTGGGCGCGATGGCCGGCTCGACCGGCCCCGTCGGCAGCGGCGGCATAAGCGGCCAAGTGGGGAGCTGCGACGCCAACTACGCCTGCCCGGGCGGAGCCGGCGGCGGCGGCGCCTACGCCGGCGGCGCCGGCGGTTTCGGGGGCAACCAGACCGGTGACGGGTCCCATGCCGGGTTCGGCGTCGGCGGTCTGGGCTTCCCGGGCGGCAACGGCGGTGTCCCCGGCTCGACGGGCGACCCCGGCTTCCCCGGCGGCAACGGGCAGAACGGCGGTGTCGGCGTGTTCGGATCCGCCGGCTCGATCGCCTCCGCGGCCGGCGCCATCGTCGGCGATGCGTGGGTGCCGAACGTCGGCGGTTCCGGCGGCACCGGCGGTGGCGGCTACGGCGGCGGCGGTGGTGGCGGCGGCGGCGGCCAGGAGTGCACGTTCTGCAACGACGGGGTGGGCAACAGCGGCGGCGGCGGCGGCGGCGGCGGCTACGGCGGCACCGGCGGCGCCGGCGCCCCGAGCGGCGGCGCCTCCTTCGGGCTGCTGGCGATCAACTCCTCACCGGTCCTGAACGGCTGCCTGATCATCACCGGCACGGGCGGCGCCGGCGGCGCCGGTGGTGCGGGCGGTGCCGGCGGCTCCGGCGGCAGCGGCGGGATCGGTCTCGCGAACTGCGCCGGCGAGATCGGCAAGGGCGGCAACGGCGGCAGCGGCGGCGCGGGGGGCCAGGGCGGCGGCGGCGCCGGCGGTCACGGCGGCCCGAGCTACGGCGTCTGGAGCCAGGGCGGCACGCCCGTGATCAGCGGCACGACCTACATGATCGGGATGGGCGGCAACGGCGGTCCCGGCGGCACGCCCAACGGCACGACCGGCCCCGCGGGCGCCACCGGCAACACGAACTAGCCGGTCCAGTCCACGACGCCCAGCGACGCCGTCAGGAGCACCACCGCGCCGAACGCGATGCGGTACCAGGCGAAGACGGTGAAGTCGTGGCGCGAGACGAAGCGCAGCAGCGCCTTGACGGCGATCAGGGCGCAGACGAAGGACGCGACGAAGCCGGCGGCGAGCAGACCCGCCAGGTCGGCGTCCAGCAGATCGCGGTGCTTGAGCAGGTCGTACAGGGCCGCGGCGCCGAGCGTCGGGATGGCCAGGAAGAACGAGAACTCGGTGGCCGCGCGGCGGGACAGGCCGAAGAACAGGCCGCCGATGATCGTCGAACCGGATCGCGACATGCCGGGGACGAGCGCGAAGCACTGGGCGCACCCGATCTTCAGGGCGTCCCGCCAGGTCATCGCGCCGACGTCGACGATGCGGACGGCGTGCCGCCGGCGCTCGGCCCAGAAGATCAGCAGCCCGCCGACGACGAAGGCGGCGGCCACCGGCACGGGCGAGAACAAGTGGGCCTTGATGGCGTCGCCCAGCAGCAGCGCCAGCGCGCCGGCCGGCGCGAAGGCGATCACCAGGTTGCCCGCGAACCGTCGCGAGGGCGGGTCGTTGACCAGCCCGGCCGCGACCGCTCCCAGCTTGCGGCGGTACTCCCAGCAGACGGCCAGGATGGCGCCGAGCTGGATGAAGATCTCGAACACGCCCCGCTGCTCCTTAGGCAGGAACTTCATGAGGTTGCCGGCGATGATCAGGTGGCCGGTGCTGGAGATCGGCAGGAACTCGGTCAAGCCTTCGACGATCCCCATGATCAACGCTTGGAACATCAGACCCATGCCGCCCGGTCCTCTCGTGGCTGGTACGGTCGAACTGTTTGTGGGGATGGAAGATAGACCGATTCACGGGGATTGCCAACGCGTTCGGGAGCACGGGCGGTCCTCGTGCCGGAAAGCGGATCATTTGATCCCGCATGCGGCCGGCGTTGTGTGCTATGATGCGTCTTGGAACCAGTCCGGCTCGTCCATGCCGTCCGGTCATCGTCAGGATGCGGCATCATGAATTCCGTGGTCATTCGGCCCTTCCTCGACTTCATGATCCTCTGCTCGCAGCACCCGCTCTGCACGGGAGCCGCGCTGCTGCTGCTGTGGCTGGCGGCGCGGCGCCGAACGGACGCCGCGGCGGCGTGGCGCCGGACCCGTGTTTGCCTGGCGGTCGCGGCGGGGGTCGTGGTGGTCGCGTTCCTGGCGACCAGCCTCTGGTACATGGCCCACGACGGCTACGCCAGCGACGTCGAGGCGATGGTGTCGTCGGTGTCCTGGTGGGTGAGGACCGGCGGCCCGCTGTACCACGCGCCGGATGCCGACCCGCAGTACAGCGTGCTCTACGGTCCGGTGGTCTACCTCGCGACCGGGTTCTTCCTGGACCTGCTGGGCCCCTCGATCCAGGCCGCCAAGGCGGGAGCCATGCTGGCGCTCTACGCCTCGGTGGTCCTGCTGTACCTGTCGATCCGCCGCCACGTGTCCGGCCTGCTGGCGTTCGGCATGACGACTGTCGCGCTGCTGCTCTACTGGACCGGCGGCACGTCGTCGATGCTCGTGCGGCCCGATCCCTACATCCTGGCCGCGGTCTGCCTGGGACTGTACGGCGCCGGATGCACGCGCCGCGTGCCGGCCGTCGCGGCCGCGGCCCTCGCGCTCGGGTTGGCCGTGGGACTCAAGGCCCACGCCGTCCTGTACCTGCTGCCGGTGCTGACGCTGCTGGACGAGCGCCACGGTTCGCTCGCGACGCGGTGGGCCCTGGCGCTGGGCGCGGCCGTCGTGGTGGCGCCGTTCGCCCTGCACGACGGCATCTCGCTCGTCAACTACCTGAACTGGCTGCTCATCGGCACCCACCACGGGCTCGAGCTGGACAAGCTGCCGCAGCTGTTCACCCGGGCGCTGTTCTTCGCCATCCCGGTGCTCGTGCCGCTGTCGGCGGGGCGACCGCCGGCGAACCGGCCCTGGATGCGGCGCCAGCTCGTCCTGGCGTGGGCGACGGGCAACGCGGTGGTGATCCTGCTGGCCATGAAGCCCGGCGCCGGACAGGTGCACCTGCTGCCGCTGGTGCCCATCAACCTGGCCTTCGCGGCCAGGCTGTGGCCCGCCGAGGGCATGCGCGGCCTGCTCTTCCCGGAGCGCCTCGCCTCGTGGCGGCTGGGCGCCGTCTCGGCCTTCCTGGTCGCCGCGGTCATCGCGGGTTCCGTGTCCGGGTATCGCAGCACCCGGCTGGCGGAATGCCGCATGCAGAACTCCACGGAGATCTCGGCCGACATCCGGCGGATCCTCGCCGAGCATCCCGACCGGGCCATCGGCATGGGCTACAGCGGCGACCGCAACTACTACCACCTGGCCAACCTCAGGCCGCTGCTCACGTTCTCCGGCAACCCGCTGCTGATCGACGCCGTCTCGCTCATGGATTCGCGCCGCGCCCACCGCGAGATCCCGCGGGCCACGCTAGACGCCCTCGACGCCGGGGTGATCGATCTGTGGCTCATGCCGCGCGGCCGCCAGCCGTTCCGCCTCACCAACTGGTACCCGCCGCACGACGACGTCTTCTCCGACGAGATCCGCGCGCGCTTCTCCACCCACTACCGGCTGGAGGGCCACTCCGCGTACTTCGACCTCTGGGGCTGGGACCAGTCGGCGGTGCTGGACGGGTTGCTGGTCCAGGGGGAATCCGCCACGTCCCTCGCCTTGAACCTGGAGTGACCGGGAACGCGATTGCCCCGCAGCGGGCGATCGACTATGATGCTACAAGCCGTCGGCGACGGTCTCGTCCTCCGGCCTCAGCGCCGGTCGGGCGAAGGGTGCCGCGATCCGTTCCGGATCGTTGCAGGAAGGGGATGGTCGGGCCGCCATCCAGAGCCAGCGACGGGTGACCCCGTCGCCGCCCGCTCCGCGGGCGACTCTGGAGGCGAACATGGCGAATGCCCGACCCGCGCCCGCGTCCCAACCCCCCGTGCAGGAACCCACCGGCTGCCTCGGCGTGATCGTCCGCCTGTCGTGGATGGCGTTCGGCCCCGCCCTGCTGTTCTTCCTCCTGTTCAGGATCGCCGAAGCCGGCCGCGCCACGGCGTTCGACGTCCTGTACTGGGCGGTGGCCGTCGGGCTGGTCGTCCTGCGACGCGTCGACATCACGCGGCTCGGCGGCCAGACCGCGAACGGCGATCCGGCCTGCTTGCTGGATTGGCGGCGGTACGCCTTGGGGGTGGGGGTGGCGGCGCTGGGGCTGTGGGGCTTCGCGCACACCCTGCTGGCGGGATTCATGAACTGACCGGCACCGGCGGGACCGTGCCCGGCCCGGGCGGCGCCCGGGCCGGGCCTGCGCTCGCTCGCGTCGGCGCGGCCTACTTGCTGCCGCGCACCACCATCAGGTCGAGGTCTTCCCGCAGGCTCTGCAGGTCCTCCTCGTGTTCGATCTCCTGCTCCAGGATCGCCAGGGCCAGGTTGTAGGTCACCATGTCCTTGTCCTTGGTGGCGTCCATCAGGGCCTTGTACGTGGTGATCGCGCACTGCTCGCCTGCGATGTTCTGGTCTAGCAGGACGGCCACGTAGGGATCCTCCGGCGCGTCGTACTTGCAGGGGCTCAGCTTCGCCCAGCCCTCGGGCGTGAGCACCGGCGTGCCGCCGAGCTGGATGATGCGGCCCGACAGCATGACGGCGTGGTTCAGCTCCTCGGTGGCGTGCAGGTTCAGTTCGGCCGCCACGGCGTCCTTCATCGGTCCCTTGATGAGCTTCGCGCCGAGCCAGTACTGGTAGTAGGCCAGCCACTCGCTCGCGTAGGCCCGGTTGAGCAGGTCCAGGAGATGGTCGACGTCCATGCCGATGATCTCGCGTCCTCTGGTTCCCATGTCGGTCTTCCTTTCGGCGGTTGGGTCGGTGGTCGTCGTCCGTGTCAGTCCCGGGGCGCCTCGCCCGGAGGGATGCCGAGCGCTTCGGCCACGCCGGCCCCGTAGGCCGGGTCGGCCTTCGCGCAGTTGGCGATGTGGCGCAGCTTGATCTCGCGGGGCGCGTCGCCCATCGCGCGGGCGGTGTTCGAAGAGCGCCTGGCGCTGCGCCGCGTCCATCAGCCGGAACAGGAGGCCCGGCTGCGAATAGTAGTCGTCGTCCTCGCGGTGGTTCCAGTGGGCGGCGGCCCCGTCGAGGGCCAGCGGCGGCTCCGAGAAGTCGGGCTGCTGCTGCCACTCGCCATAGCTGTTGGGCTCGTAGCCGAGCGTGCCGCCGTGGTTGCCGTCGACGCGCATGGCCCCGTCGCGGTGGTAGCTGTGGAAGGGGCAGCGCGCGGCGTTCACCGGGATGAGATGGTGGTTCACTCCCAGGCGGTAGCGCTGGGCGTCGCCGTAGGAGAAGAGCCGCCCCTGAAGCATCTTGTCGGGTGAAAAACTGATGCCTGGAACAACGTTGGCCGGGTTAAAGGCCGCCTGCTCGACCTCGGCAAAATAGTTTTCCGGGTTTTTATTCAGTTCGAGAACGCCCACCTCGATCAGAGGATAATCCTTTTTAAACCAGACTTTAGTCAGATCAAACGGATGGTAGGGGCATTTCGCCGCCTTCTTCTCCGGCATGATCTGAACATATAAGGTCCAGCGCGGAAAGTCGCCCTTCTCTATGCTACCGTAGAGATCTCTCTGATGGCTCTCCCTGCATTTGCCGATGACCGCTTCGGCTTCC
>PNOJ01000060.1 GCA_013824755.1 Gemmatimonas sp. | reverse complement strand
GGGGTGTCTGGAGGCCTCCTGCGCCAGGAGGGCGCAGGAGGCCGGATCGGGATAGGGGCGCCGGGTCTCCCCGGCGTCCCCTCCCACACCACCCGGCATGCGGGTCCGCACCGGGCGGTTCGTCAGGTTGAGGTCAAGAGGCCAGGCGAGGGACGCCCAGCTCATCGAACAGCGAGTTCGGCAACGCGGAGTGGAGACCCAACGCCGAGTTCCGCCACCAGCTCCGGGCGTTGACCGCTACCTGCTTCGCCTTCGTTGGAGACATCCCCCTCACGACAAGCTCGCGGTAGATCGTTCGGCCCCGTTTCCAGTGCTTCAACTGGACGGCACGCAGTCGGTGTCGGATCCACTCGTCGAGATCCCGCATCACACCCGGCGTCTCTGCCAGACCGAAGTAGCCCTTCCAGCCCAGCAGGTAGCGCCGCAGTTCCACGGCGATCTGGTCGAGACTCCGGCCACGGACGCGCCGTGTCAGATGACGCACCCGGACCTTCATCTTCGCGATCGATTTGGCCGCGACCCGGATTGCGACCCGACCGCCCCTGGCAGCCCAGAAGGCGAAGCCGAGGAACGGTCGGTCCCAGGCCCGGGCCACCGCGCTCTTGGCGTGGTTGACCTTCAGCCGGAGCTTGCCGAACAGGCGGATCAGCGAGTCCATGACCCGCTGACCGGACCTGCGCGAGCCGACGTACACATGCAGATCGTCCGCGTAGCGGACGAACGTGTGACCGCGTCGCTCCAGTTCCTGATCCACCTCGTCCAGCAGCACGTTGGCCAACAAGGGCGACAGAGGGCCTCCCTGCGGAGTGCCCTCATGCCGCTCCACCACCACACCGTCCGCCAGCACACCGGCGTTCAGGTAGCGGCGGATCAGCCTCAGCATGCGCTTGTCCGCGATCCGGCGGGCCAGCCTGCTCATCAGCATATCGTGGTTGACGCGGTCGAAGAACTTCTCCAGATCCACGTCCACCACCCACCGCTTGCCTGACTGGACGTACCCGCGCGCTTCGCATACAGCGTCGTGCGCTCGCCGCCCAGGTCGGAAGCCGTGGCTGTGCTCCGAGAAGCTGCCGTCGAACAGCGGCTGCAGGACCTGCAACAGGGCCTGCTGAACAAAACGGTCCAGCACGGTCGGGATGCCGAGCTCTCGCTTCCCGCCGTCCGGCTTCGGGATCTCGCACCGGCGCACCGGCTGCGGCTGGTAACGTCCCGTCAGCAGCTGCTCACGCAACGTCAGCCAGTTCGCCCGCAGGTGGTCCGGCAACTCGTCCACCGTCATGCCATCGCTGCCGGGACTGCCTCGATTCTGCTGCACTCGCTTCAACGCCTGCATCAGGTTCGGACGCTCCAGCGCCTTCTCCAGCAGCAGGTCCATCCCTGGGCGCGCGTTTCCGCCGGTCGCCGATGCCGTTTGCCCGCTCCGCTCTACCCTCGGGGCTTCACCCCTGCTCTCCAGCGGCAGCTCCAGTTGTCTGGACTTCTGGACCATGACGGTATCGAGACCTCCGGGCGTCTTGCCCTTCCCGACGTTCGGCCCTTCGGCGGCTCGCGCCGCCTACTACGGCCTCGGCTGACTTCTCGCTCCGCCGCTGACACGACGTCGCCCTTTCAGGCGTGAGGCGAGATCTCCCCAGGTAAGAACGCGATCCTTCACCGCACAACCGCCCCATCTACGCCGCCTGGCCTTTGGCCACGAGAGCTTCGCAGTCACCTGCCTGCTCGCCCTGGCCGGCAACGCCTCGGATGTGGTTCGTGTACCTCGGCTCGCGGTTTACGCTCCACGCTTCCTCCAGACGGTCGGTCGCCCTTCCGCCCTTGCGCTTCGCTTCGCTCGTTGTGGCCAACTCACGGGAGGACTTGCACCTCCAGGATCGCGCCCATGCTGGGCGCACAAGTCGAGCGCGCCGGACACACGAGGTGTCCGGCGCGCGTCCCCCGCCGTGCGGGTCTCTCTCGAGTCTCTGTGCCGATCCCCGGTGGAGGGATCTCAACCTTCCTTGATAGCCGCCACCAATTCGACCAAAGCCTTTTTGCCGTCGCCGAACATCATCAGGCAGTTGTCGGCCGCGAACAGCGGGTTCGGGATCCCCGCGAACCCGGGGCTGAGCGAGCGCTTGACCACGACCACGGTGTGGGCCTTGTCCGCGTCGATGATGGGCATGCCGGCGATGGGGCTCTGCGGGTCGGTGCGGGCGACGGGGTTGACCACGTCGTTGGCGCCGATGACCAGGCAGACGTCGACCTGGGAGATCTCCGAGTTGACCTCGTCCATCTCCTTGAGCTTGTCGTAGGGGATGTCGGCCTCGGCCAGCAGCACGTTCATGTGGCCGGGCATGCGGCCGGCGACGGGGTGGATCCCGAACTCGACGGTGATGCCGCGCGCCTCCAGCAGGTTGGCCAGGTCGCGCACGACGTGCTGGGCCTGCGAGACGGCCAGGCCGTAGCCGGGCACGACGAGCACGCGGCGGGCGGTGTCGAAGAGCATGGCCACTTCCTCGGGCCCGGCGGCCTTGACCTTGCCGCCGTAGACCTGGTCGGCGCTGGGGCTGCCCGCGCCCGGCCCGAGCGAGCCGAACAGCACGTGGGACAGCGAGCGGTTCATGGCCCTGCACATGATCTGCGAGAGGATGATGCCCGAGGCGCCCACCAGCGAGCCGGCGATGATCAGCACGTTGTTCATCAGCACGAAGCCCGTGGCCGCCGCCGCGATGCCGGAATAGGAGTTCAGCAGCGCGATCACCACCGGCATGTCGGCGCCGCCGATGGGGATCGTCAGCGTGACCCCCAGCACGAAGGAGGCGGGCACGATGATCCAGTAGGCGGCCGTGGACGACGGGTCGGCGGTCAGCCAGGCCACGCAGCCCAACACGCCCAGGCCCAGCAGCGCGTTGAAGGCCTTCATGCCGCGGAAGCCGAGCTGCCGGCCGGGGATCACCCCGGCGAGCTTGCCCCAGGCGACCAGCGAGCCGGTGAAGGTCACCGCGCCGATCAGGCCCGACAGGCCGGTCGAGACGGTCATCCGCACGTCCGGATCCCGCGTGATCATGAACGCCGTCCCGGCCACCAGGACCGAGGCCAGGCCGCCGAAGCCGTTGAACAGGGCGACCATCTCCGGCATCTGGGTCATCTTGACCCGCAGCGCCGTCACGGCGCCCGCCAGCGCGCCGATCAGAACGCCGACGATGATCCACGTGTAGGACAGGCCCTCGGCCAGCAGCGTGACGACCACCGCCAGCAGCATGCCCCAGGCGCTGATCAGGTTGCCGCGCACCGCGGTGCGCGGGTGGGCCATGCCCTTGAGCCCCAGGACGAACATCACCGAGGCCACGACGTAGGCCAGGTTCACCCAGCCCGCCTCGATCAGGAAGGTGTTCACGCCCTACCCCTTCCTCTTGAACATGCCCAGCATGCGGTGGGTGACCAGGTAGCCGCCGACGACGTTGATCATGGCGAAGGCCACGGCCGCGACGGCCAGGCCGGTGGCCAGCGCGTCGTTGTCGGCGCGCGTGGAGATGACCGCCCCGATCAGGGTGATGCCCGAGATCGCGTTCGAGCCGGACATCAGCGGCGTGTGCAGGGTCGGCGGGATCTTGGTGATGATCTCGAAGCCGACGAAGATCGCCAGCACGAAGACGGTGATCGCAGCGACGAGCGCGTCCATCAGGCCTGGCCTCCTTCCGCGCCGCCCTGTCCGAGCAGTTCGCGGATCCGGGGATGGACGACCGCGCCGCCGCGGCACAGCAGGGTGCCGGCCGTGACCTCGTCCGCGAGGTCGATCGCGAGCGCGCCGTCTGAGCAGGGACTTCAGGAAGGTCTCCACGTTCTTGGCGTACATCTGGCTGGCGTGGTAGGGCTTGCGGGAGACGAGGTCGGTGTCGCCGAGGATGGTGACGCCGTGGGCGACGACCGCCTCGTCGGCCCGCGTCAGCTCGCAGTTGCCGCCGCGCTCGGCCGCGAGGTCGACGATGACCGAGCCCGGCGCCATGGCCGCGACCATCGCCGCGGTCACCAGCACCGGCGCTTTCTTCCCCGGGATCGCGGCGGTCGTGATGACCACGTCGTTGCGCGCGACCACGGCCTGCATCTGTTCCCGCTGGCGGCGCAGGAACTCCGCGCTCTGCTCCTTCGCGTAGCCGCCCCGGTCCTCGGCGCCCGCGGTCTCCAGCTCGAATTCCACGAACTTGGCGCCGACGCTCAGCACCTGGTCGCGCACCGCCGGCCGCACGTCGTAGGCTTCGACGACCGCGCCGAGCCGCTTGGCCGTGGCGATGGCCTGCAGGCCCGCCACGCCCACGCCCACCACGAAGACCTTGGCCGGAGCCAGGGTGCCGGCGGCCGTCATCAGCATCGGGAACAGCCGGGGCAGCCGGGCGGCGGCTTCGAGCACGGCCTGGTGGCCGGCCAGCGTCGCCATCGACGACAGCACGTCCATGCTCTGGGCGCGCGTGATGCGCGGCACCAGTTCCAGGGCGAACGCGGTCACGCCGCGCTCCGCCAGCCGGAACACGGCGCCGGGATCGCCCAGCGGATCGTGCATCCCGATCAGCGTCTGGCCGGGCCGGCAGCGCGCCAGATCGGCGACGCCACCGTCGGGGTCGGCTCCCGGACCGCGGACCTGCACCAAGACGTCCGCCGCGGCGAACACCTCGTCGCGCGCGGCGAGCCGGGCCCCCTTGGCGACGTAGTCGGCGTCGGGGTAGCCCGACGCCTCGCCGGCGCCCCGCTCGACGACCACCTCGAGGCCGGCCTTGACCAGCGCGTGCGCCGCAGCCGGCACCAGCGCCACGCGGCGCTCGCGCGCCGCGGTTTCCCTGGGAACGCCGACGATCATGTCGTCCTCCTGTCGGGACGGTGGGAGCCATGTTGCCGTAAATATAGATATTAGTAGTCCTGATTCGGTGCGCCGCCACCCCGGCAACCGCGGCGGGGCTTGGTGACGGCGGCCACCCGTGCTAGATTGCGACTAGAAACGTCCTGTAACAGGAAGGTCCCGTCACACCGTCGCGCCCCCGGGAGGATCCGATGCGCCCCAACGGACTGACCGCCACCCTCTCCCTCGCCGCTGCGCAGCTCGTGGCGCTCGTCCTGGCGGCCGCGCCCGCCGCCGCCGCCGGCCCCCTGCCCCGGCTGCTCCTGCCCGACCCGCGCGAGCGGCACTTCTCGCTGCTGACCATGCTGACCGACGGGGGCGAGAACGCGGAGGCCTACTTCAGCTACGATTCGCGGCAGCTGGTCTTCCAGACCACGCGCCCGCCGCACGCCTGCGACCAGATCATGATCATGCCGGCCGGCGGCGGGAACCCCGAACTGCTGTCCTCGGGCGAGGGCCGCACCACCTGCGCCTACTTCACCGCCGACGGCCGCTCGATCATCTACGCCACCACGGACCTGGCCGGCCCTGGCTGCCCCACGCCGCCGGACATGAGCCAGGGCTACGTGTGGGGCGTCTTCGGCGACTACGACATCGTGAAGCAGGATCTCGCCGGCGGCGACGTGGTCCGCCTGACCGACAGCCCGGGCTACGACGCCGAGGCCACCATCTCCCCGGACGGCACGCGCATCGTCTTCACTTCCGTGCGCGACGGCGACCTGGACATCTACACCATGGACCTCGACGGCGGCGACGTGCGGCGGCTGACCACGACCCCCGGCTACGACGGCGGCGCCTTCTTCTCCCCCGACGGGCAGCGGATCTGCTACCGCAGCCACCACCCCGAGCCCGGCCCCGCGCTCGACGACTACCGCGCCCTGCTGGCGCAGGACAAGGTGCGCCCCTCGCTCATGGAGATCTGGGTCATGAACGCCGACGGCACCGACCAGCGGCAGGTCACCGAGCTGAAGAGCGCCTCGTTCGGCCCCTTCTTCCACCCCGACGGCAAGCGCATCATCTTCAGCAGCAACTACCCCGACCCGCGCGGCCGCGAGTTCGATCTCTGGCTGGTCGGCGACGACGGCGGCGGCCTGGAGCGGGTCACCTATTCCGAGGGTTTCGACGGTTTCCCGATGTGGGCGCCCGACGGCGAGACGTTCGTCTTCTGCAGCAACCGCCGCCAGTCGGCGCCGGGGGAGACGAACGTGTTCGTGACGAAGTGGGTGGATTGAGCCGCTAGTCCCAGATCCCCAGCTCGGCCTTGACGTCCTCGGTGGCGTCGGCGCGCGGGTCCCAGGGCGGGCTCCAGACCAGGTCGACCTGGCAGTTGCGCACGCCCGGCACCGAGAGTCCGGCGTCGCGCGTGGCGGCCACGATCTGCGGGCCCAGCGGGCACATGGGGCTGGTGAGGGTCAGCTCGACGGTGACGTCGCCCGTCTCGTCCTCGACCTGCACGCCGCGCAGCAGTCCCAGATCCACGATGGACAGGTTCAGCTCGGGGTCCATGACCGGGCGCAGGGCTTCGACGACGGCTTCGGGCGTGGGCAGGGGCGCGCTCATCTCAGGCCTCCGTGGTGGTCTCGGCCGCGACGCGGCCCTCGGTGCGGGCGGCGACGGCTTCGTTCAACGTGATCCAGGGCAGCACGGCGCACTTGACGCGCATCGGGAACCGCCGCACGCCCAGCAGGGCGTCGAGGTCGCCCGGCGCGAGATCGTCGGGCAGCTCGCCCTCGGGGTCGTGCAGCACCGCGCGGAACGCGTCCGCCAGGCGGCGGGCCTCGTCCAGGGTGCGGCCGACGACCAGTTCGGCCAGGATCGAGCCGCTGGCCGTGGCGATGGCGCAGCCGCGGGTGACGACGCCGGCCTCGCGGATGCGGTCGCCGTCGCAGGCGAGCTGCAGGGTCAGCTCGTCGCCGCAGGACGGGTTCTTGCCGGCGGCCTCCGCGTCCGGGTGCGCGAGCGCCGACGAGCCGCGCGGGCGGCGGTGGTGGTCCAGGATCACCTCGCGGTAGAGATCGTCCATGCCCGTGCTCATGTCCCGAACACGCTCCTCGCGTAGCGGATGCCGTCGACCAGCGCGTCGACGTCGTCGTGGGAATTGTAGAGCCCGAACGAGGCGCGCGCCGTGGCCGCGACCCCCAGGCGCCGGTGCAGCGGCTGGGCGCAGTGGTGGCCGGCGCGCACCGCGACGCCGCGGGCGTCCAGCAGCTGCGCCAGGTCGTGGGCGTGCAGCTGCGGGTCGTGGAAGCTGATCAGGCCGCCGCGCGCCGCGGGGTCGGCCGGCCCGTGCAGGGCCAGCCCGCCCAGCGTCGACAGGCGCTCCCAGGCGTAGCCGGTCAGCGAGATCTCGTGCGTGCGCAGGCGCTCGACCGTGAACTCCTCGACCAGGTCCAGGGCCGCCGGGAAGGCGGCCGCCGCCGCGACGTGGGGCGTGCCCGCCTCGAAGCGCAGGGGCACCTCGGCCCAGGTGGCGGCGTCCATGGTCACGGTCTCGATCATCTCGCCGCCGAACTCCACGGGCTCCAGCATCGCGAGCGCCTCGGGCGTCCCGACCAGGAAGCCCAGCCCCATCGGGCCGTAGCACTTGTGCGCGGAGAAGGCCAGCAGGTCGGCGCCCAACGCGGCGAAGTTCAGGGGCAGGTGCCCGACCGACTGGGCCGCGTCCACCACGACCAGCGCACCGCGCCGGTGGGCGGCCGCGGCGATCTCGGCGACGGGGTTGATCGTGCCCAGCACGTTCGAGACATGGGTCAGCGCCACCACCCGCGTGCGGTCGGTCAGCAGATCGGGCAGGCGCCCGAGATCCAGCTCGCCGCCGTCGTTGACCGGGAGGTGGCGCAGCACGAGGCCCTCGCGCCTGGCCAGCGCGATCCAGGGCACGAGGTTGGCGTGGTGCTCCATGCCGGTGACGAGGATCTCGTCGCCGGGGCGCAGCCGGGGGGCCAGTCCGCCGGCGGCGAGGTTCAGCGCCGCGGTCGCGCCGCGCAGCGTGACCACCTGCTCGGGGCGCGTCACGCCCAGGAAACGGCCGACGCGGCGCCGGCACTGCTCGTAGAGGTCGGTGGCCTCGGCCGCCAGCGCGTGCATGCCGCGGTGGACGTTGGCGTTGTGCTCGCGGTAGTAGCGGGCCTCGGCGCCGATGACCTGCTCGGGCTTCTGCGAGGTCGCGGCGCTGTCCAGGTAGACCAGGGGCAGGCCGTGCACCGCGCGGCGCAGGATCGGGAAGCGCTCGCGGGCCAGGCCGCCGCAGCGCTCGCAGCCGTCGCGCTGGCCGGCACAGGGCTCGACGCCGGCCGGAGCGTTCAGGGCCTGGTCGCGGGGAGTCACGACGACCTTCCCTGCAGGGCGGCCAGCCGCGTCCCCACCAGGGTTTCCAGCCGCTCGCGGAGGTCCTCGGGCAGCCGGCCGAGCGTCTTCTCGAGGAAGCCGCGCACGATCAGGCGCAGCGCCTCGTCGGGGTCCAGGCCGCGGCTCTGCAGGTAGAAGACCTGCGCGGGGTCGACGGGCGACACGGTGGCGCCGTGGCTGCAGCCGACGTCCTGATTGAGGATCTCCAGTTCCGGGATCGAGTCGGCGCGGCTGCCGTCGGACAGCAGGAGGTTGCGGTTCTCCTGGAAGGCCTCGCTGCCGCGCGCGTCCTGCTCGATGCGGATCAGGCCGGTGTAGCTGCTGCGGGCCGAACCGTCGGCGACGGCCTTGAAGTCGATGTTGCTCCAGGTGCGCCCCGCCAGGTGGCGGTGGCGCGTGTGGTGGTCGAAGCGCTGGCGGCCGGATCCCATGACCACGCCGATCATCTCGCTGCGCGCCCCCTCGCCCGCCAGGTCGGTGGCCAGTTCGACCTTGCTGCGCTCGCCGCCGAAGGAGGCGAAGACGGTCAGCACGTCGGCGTCGCGGCCGGCCCGCGCGCGGGCGGTCAGGTGTCCGCAGACGCCCTCGCCCCAGGTCTGGACCAGGACGTGGCGCAGGCGGGCGCCGGCGGCGGCGTGCAGTTCGCTCGCGGCAACCACGCGCGAGCCGGCGTCGCCGCCGTTGTGCTCCTCGACGACGACGGCCTGCGCCCCCTCGCCGAGGTCGACCACCAGGCGCGGCAGGGTCGGACCGCCGGTCGCGTCGATCAGCACGTGCACGGGCTCGGCCAGGACCGTTCCGGGCGGCACGCCCACGTAGAGGCCGGTGTTCCAGGCCGCGCCGTTGAGCGCCTGGAACAGGCCCTCCTCATCGCCGTCCTCGGCCCCGGCGGCGCGCTGCCGGTCGCAGAGCGCCGCCAGTTCCTCCTCCGCCTCGGCCAGGGGCTTGACGACCAGCCCCGCGGCCAGCGCCTTCAGGTCGGTCGCGACCAGCGGCCGCAGGCCGGCGACCATCAGCACGCGGGCGGCGGCGCCCAGCGTGTGGGGTGCGGCGTGCGCGGCGCCGGACGGCGGCGGCTGCACGGCCTCCGGCAGCAGGTGCGCCGGGTCGGTGAAGCGCCACAGGTGCGTCACGCGGTCGGGGTCCGCGACGGCAGCGTAGCGGTCCGCCGCGGCGCGACGGCGCACGGAGAGGGCGGGGCTCTCCCCCGTCAGGCCCGCGAGGGCGGCGAGGTCGTCCCCGGTCAACGCCGGCCGGCGGCCGGCCGGGATGTCGCGATGTGCGGCGTCAGCCAACGGATCCCTCCATCTCCAGCTCGATGAGCCGGTTCAGCTCGACCGCGTACTCCATCGGCAGCTCCTTGACGAAGGGCTCGATGAAGCCGTTGACGATCATCAGCCGCGCCTTGTCCGGATCCAGGCCGCGGCACTGCAGGTAGAAGAGCTGCTCTTCGCCCACCTTCGAGACGCGGGCCTCGTGCTCCACGCTGACGTCGCTCTCGGCGATGTCCATGGTCGGGTAGGTGTCCGAGCGGGCGCGCTCGCCGATGAGCAGGGCGTCGCACTCGACGCTGGTGCGGCAGCCGTGGGCGCCCTTGGCGACCTTCACCATCCCGCGGTACGACGAGCGGCCGTCGTCCTTGCTGATGCTCTTGCTCACGATGCGCGACGTGGTGTTGGGCGCCGCGTGGATCATCTTGGCCCCGGCGTCCTGGTGCTGGCCGTGGCCGGCGAAGGCGATCGACAGCACCTCGCCGTGGGCCCGCTCGCCCTTGAGCACGATGGCCGGGTACTTCATGGTCAGCTTGCTGCCCAGGTTGCCGTCGACCCACTCCACCACGGCGTCCTGGTGGGCGTGGGCCCGCTTGGTCACCAGGTTGAAGACGTTGGTCGACCAGTTCTGGATGGTCGTGTAGCGGATGCGGGCGCCCTTCATGGCGATCAGCTCCACCACCGCCGAGTGCAGCGAATCCGACGAGTAGGTCGGCGCGGTGCAGCCCTCGATGTAGTGCACGCTCGAGCCCTCGTCGGCGATGATCAGGGTGCGCTCGAACTGGCCCATGTTCTCGGCGTTGATGCGGAAGTAGGCCTGCAGCGGCACGTCCACCTTCACGCCCTTGGGCACGTAGATGAACGACCCGCCCGACCAGGCGGCGGTGTTCAGCGCGGAGAACTTGTTGTCCCGCGTCGGGATCACGGAGCCGAAATACTTGCGGACGATCTCGGGGTGCTCGCGCAGGCCCGAGTCCATGTCCATGAAGAGCACGCCCAGCTTCTCGAGGTCGGCGCGGATCGAGTGGTAGACGACCTCGCTCTCGTACTGCGCGGTGACCCCGGCCAGGAACTTGCGCTCGGCCTCGGGGATGCCCAGACGGTCGAAGGTCTTCTTGATCTGCTCCGGCACCTCGTTCCAGTCGGAGGTCTGTTCGCCCTTGGGCTTGATGTAGTAGTGGATGTTCTCGAAGTCGATCTCGCCGAGCATGGCGCTGTCGCCCCAGGTCGGCATCGGCTTCGCCCGGAAGATGTCGAGCGCCTGGTGGCGGATGTCGCTCATCCACTGCGGCTCGTTCTTCTTGCGCGAGATCATCTCCACCAGCTCGTGGCTGATCCCCTTCGGCGCCTTGAGGAAGTAGTCCTCGGGGTCGTGGAAGCCGTAGCGCTCGGCGTAGTCCTGGTTGATGCCGGCGAGGCCCTGCCGCGTGTCGACGTTCACGAGCGGCTCCCCTCGGCGGCGGCGGCCGCGGGCTCCAGGCCGACTTCCCTGGCGATCCAGTCGTAGCCGCGGGCCTCGAGCTCGTGGGCCAGCTCCGGGCCGCCGGCGCGCACGATGCGCCCGTCCATGAAGACGTGCACCCGGTCGGGCTTCATGTAGTTCAGGATGCGCTGGTAGTGCGTGACCATCAGCACGCCGGTCGCGGGGCCGGCCGCCTTGTTGACGCCTTCGGCGACGACCTTCAGGGCGTCGATGTCCAAGCCGGAGTCGGTCTCGTCCAGCAGGGCGAAGACCGGCGTCAGCATGAGCATCTGCAGGATCTCCAGCCGCTTCTTCTCGCCGCCGCTGAAGCCGTCGTTCAGGTAGCGGGACACGAAATCCTTCGGCACCTGCAGCTCGGCGAAGGCCGCCTGCATCTGCTGGCGGAACTCGCGCACCGGCACGTCGGCGCCCCGGCGGGCCGAGACGGCCGCGCGCAGGAAGTTCGCCACCGACACCCCGGGCACCGCGACGGGGTACTGGAAGCCCAGGAACATGCCGCGCCGGGCCCGCTCGTGCGGCGGCAGGTGGTCGACCCGCTCGCCGCCCAGGAGGATCTCCCCCTCGACGCGGTAGCCGGGATGGCCCATCAGGGCGGAAGCCAGCGTGGACTTGCCCGAGCCGTTCGGGCCCATCAGGGCGTGCTTCTCGCCGGCGCGGACCTCGAGGTCCACGCCCTTGACGATCTCCTTGTCCCCCACGAAGACCCTCAGGCCGTGGCAGGAAAAGACCGCGTCGCCGTTGCTGCTCATCGTCGTCAGCTCCTCTCGGCCGCGCAGGCGGCCAGCACCGTCAGCGGGGATGCGCACCCGCGTCCGGCGTCCGGGTGTTCCGATATTCCGGGCCACAGCGCGGTCATCTGGCGCGTCACCTGTTGTTCGGTGCGGCACAGATCGGCCAGGCTGGTTTCTTCCAACACGTGCGAGACCCTCGCCTCGAGGTGCCGCCACACCGAGCGGACGCCGCAGTCCCCGAGGTGGGGGCAGCGCGGGTCGTTCGGTCGGACCGGCGTGCAGGCGCCGCCGTCCAGCAGCGGGCGGTCGAGCGCCTTCAGCACGGCCGCCACGCTGATGCCCGCCGCGGGACGCGCCAGTTCATAGCCGCCGTGCCGCCCGCGGGCGGCCACGACCACGCCGCCCCGCCGCAGGCGGGCCAGCAGCTTGGCGACCGTCGGCTCGGGCAGGCGCTCCCGCGCCGCCAGGTCGGCCAAGGTCAGCTGCCCCTCGGCGCGGGCCAGGCAGGTCACCAGTCGCAGGGACTGGTCTTCGGCTTTTGATATCTTCATAACTGACAACACTTTTCGTGAGTGGTTCCCGATCTCGCCCTCACAGGCTAAATACAAATCTGTTTTTGTCAAGATTACGGGACGGGGATGGTCGGGCACTTCCGGCGGAACGGGGGGTCCCCCGCGTCCTTCCGCTCGAGAAACTGGGAGGTCCGGCTTGCCTGTGGGGGCAAAGTCCCTATCATGGAGCGGCGCCATCGCGGCGCCGGTCCCCGCTCCGGCCATCCCGAACGCTCGCAGGAGTAGCCATGCCGCTCGCCGTCAACGCGACCGTGATCCACCGCAGCGAGGTCACCCATGGCCTGTTCATCATCCGCGTGCGGCCGGACGCCGGCGTGCCGGATTTCAAGGCGGGCCAGTACGCGGTGCTCGGCCTGCCCGGCGGCGCGGCGCGCGTGCCCTTCGCCGACCCCGAGGACCCGCCGGCCGATCCGGACAAGATGATCCGCCGCGCCTATTCGATCGCCTCTGGCAGCGTCGAGAAGGATTTCCTGGAGTTCTACGTCGCCTTCGTCACCGGCGGCGCCCTCACGCCGCGCCTCTACGCGCTGCAGGAGGGCGACCGGATCTTCGTGGGCGACCGCGTCGTGGGGATGTTCACGCTCGACGAGGTGCCGGACGGCAACGACGTCGTCTTCGTGGCGACGGGCACCGGCCTGGCGCCCTACGTCTCGATGCTGCGCTCGGACTACGCCTTCCACGCCGGCCACCGCACGGTCGTCTTCCACGGCGCTCGCCACAGCTGGGACCTCGGCTACCGCGGCGACATGGAATCCCTGGTCGCCCACCACGACAACTTCACCTACGTGCCGACGATCAGCAGCCCCGACGAAGAGACGGAGGAGTGGACCGGCATGACCGGCCGCGTGACCGCGTTCTTCGAGGACGACACGGCCGAGATGATCCTGGGCGCGCCGCTGGACCCGGCCCGGGTCAGCGTGTTCTTGTGCGGGAATCCGGACATGATCACGGGCATGATACGGACGCTCGAGGAGAAGGGGTTCCGCGAGCACACGCGCAAGCTGCCCGGCAGCATCTTCGTCGAGAAATACTGGTGATCAATCCTCCGGACCGTAGGCCGGCACCTGGCCGCGGGCGTGGTGGTACTTGGGCGCGTCCATCTCCTGCACGCGCCGCAGGTACTCCTGGTCGGTGATCCCGGTGCGCCAGCGCCCCGCCAGCTTCGCCGCGCCGATCCCCCCGAAGAACACCAGCAGGACCGCCGCCGCGAAGACCGCCGGCCGCACGCGGCGGCGCCACGGGGCCGGCCCCCGCACCTCCAGCGCGCCGGGCGCCGGGCAGCTGGTCACGCACTCCAGGCAGCCGGTGCACTCGGGCGAGGTCACCGTGGCGCCGAGATCGACCGCGAGGTAGGACGGGCAGACGGCCGCGCACTTCCCGCAGTTGGTGCAGTCCGGCGCCGAGCGCACGACCTTCAGCGGCGAGAACCGGGACAGCGCGCCGAGCAGCGCGCCGTACGGGCAGAGGTAGCGGCACCAGAAGTACGGCACCACGAACGACAGCAGGACCAGTGCGCCCAGCACCCGGAAGGTGACCGGCGACATCCGCGTGAAGAAGTGCAGCATCTTGACGTCGGCGATCCGGTTGTACGGCGAGTCGATGAACAGCGCGACCGAGGCCAGCGTCATCTGCACGAACACCGCGAACAGGAAGTACGCCAGCAGGACGTACTTGAGGCTCATCAGGCCCAGGTCCAGCCAACGCGGCAGCTTCAGGCGCCGCCGGAAGACCAGGTGGGAGACGCGCGCCAGGGCTTCGCTGAGCGTGCCCACGGGGCACAGCCAGGCGCAGAAGGACTTCTTCAGCAGGAGCGCCGTCAGGCAGATCAGCCCGAACAGCACCAGGCCCGCCGGATGGACCATCGAGAATCCGCCGCCCGCCAGCCACTGGCGCAGGCTGAGCAAGGCGGAGATCGGCAGGAACCCCTCGACGCCGGGCGGCCGCACGCCAGCGATCCGCCCCGCCTCCAGGTTGGCGACCCAGTGGGCGAATTGGGCGCCGATGACCAGGATCACCGCCAGGGTGAACAGCTGGACGCCGGTGCGCAGCAGGTACGGGCGGCGCGGCCGGCCGCGCAGCACGCGCCGCGCGCGCGCGCGGCGCGCCGCGACGTGGTCGCCGTCAAGCAGGGGGGGCATCGCCGGGCACCACCTTCAGGTCGAGGTCCACGACGCCGGCGGCCATCTCGGCCACCGAGCGCTCGCGCAGCATGGTCTGGATGTGTTCGCGCAGGCGGCCCCAGGCGCCGTGCAGGGCGCAGGGATTGGCGTCGTCGCAGGCCGCCAGGCCGAGCAGGCAGGACTGGCCCCAGTCGGCGCCCTCGGTGGGAGCGACGACCTCGGCCAGGCGGATCTCCCCGGCGTCGCGGGCCAGCGCGTAGCCGCCGCCGGGGCCGGGGCGGCTCACCACGACCTCCGCCTGCACGAGGCGGTTCATGATCTTGGCCACCATCGGCAGGGACACGCCGAGGCGCTCGGCGAGCCTGGCGTTAGGCACCAGGGTGCCGTGCTCCGCGAGGACGACGACGGCGTGCAGGGCGTAGCGGGTTTCGAGCTTGAACACGGCGACCTCCGATCCGGGCCTATTCCATACCAATTGATAATCATTTAAGAGGGCGCGGTCAAGACAGGAAACCCGACCGATCCCCTTGGTGTTGCTTGTTCCCGGTCGCTACGGTGGTTATCATGTCCGACGCCGCCCGGCGGCAACGGAACGACCGTTCACGCCCTCTGACCCGCTCGTTCGCGTCATCACGGCGGCCGCACCGGCCGCACCCTCCAACCCGGACGGTGACCGTGACCCGCTTCTTCCAGTTCCCGCTCATCCGCGCGCTGACCTCGCTCAAGCTGAGCATCGCGCTGCTGGTGATCTTCGCCGTTGCCATCGGCAAGGCGACGTTCCTGGAGTCCAGCTACGGGGCCATCGGCGCCCGGGATCTCGTCTACGGGACCCGCTGGTTCGAGCTGGTGCTCGCGCTGCTCTGCCTGAACCTGCTGCTGCTGCTGTTCAAGAACCTGCCCTACCGGCCGCGCCAGACCGGCTTCGTGATGGTCCACGTCGCGATGATCTGGATCCTGATCAGCGCCGGCATCACGCGCTACTTCGGGCACGAGGGCATCATGCCGATCCGCGAAGGCTCGTCCACCGACTTCGTCTGGTCGCGCGAGACCCACCTGCAGCTCGTGAGCGGCGGCGAGACCGCGTCGTTCCCGGTGCAGCTGTACGCGCCCGGCAAGCAGTCCGTCGCGCACTCGGTCAAGCTCGGCGGCCAGAAGTACCGGCTGTCGGTGCTGGAGTACTGGCCGCACTACTCGCTCACCTACCAGCCGTCGGACAGCGGGCCCGCCGCCCTGAAGATGACGACCGTGGGCGAGCAGGGTCCCGAGGCGCTGATCCTGGTGGCCGGCAAGCCGCAGCGGGTCGCCGGCACGACCCTGCAGCTCGTCGAGGGCGATCCCGGCGCCGGCGGCGCCGGCCTGGTCTTCGCCCGCGCCGCCGACGGCTCCGTCTCCGCGCACCCGTCGCAGCCCATGCAGCGGATGGACATGGCCAGCGGCGAGATCGAGGCCGAAATGCCCGCCGGCACGCCCTTCCCGGTCGAGGAGCTCGTGCTCTACCGCGTGGCGGACAGCGGCTTCCAGTTCGTGCTGCAGGAGAACCTCCCGCACATCGAGCTGAAGCCGGCCCCGAGCGAGGACGAGCACGATCCGGCGGCCGCGCGCATCGCGGTGACCGGCCCCCAGGGCGCCGCGACCGAGACCGTGGTCTACAAGGACGACGGCCGCGGCGAGGAGATCGACCTGGGCGGCCGGACGGCGCGCGTCGTCCTGGGCTCGATCAAGCTGCCCCTGCCCTACAGCCTGCACCTCGACGACTTCCTGCTGGTGAACTACCCCGGCAGCCGCAACCCCGCCAGCTACGAGAGCCACGTGCGCCTCGTCGACCAGGAGAAGGGGATCAGCGGCCGTCCGGTGCGCATCTACATGAACCACCCCCTGACCCACCGCGGGCGCAAGCACTTCCAGTCCTCGTACGACACGGACGAGAGGGGCACCGTGCTGTCGGTGAACTACGATCCCGGCAAGTGGCCGACCTACCTCGGCTACATCCTGATCTCGCTGGGATTCGTGCTGATCTTCGCCCGGGACCTCATCTGGCCCGCAAAAACCGAAGCCGAAGACTCCAGGAGGACGCGATGACCCGGCGTCACCTTGCCCTGTTCGCCGCCCTGTGCGCCCTGGCCCTGACGGCCCCCGCCACGGCCCCGGCGCAGGAACACGACCACGAACACGACCACGAACACGACCACGCCCCGGTCGCAGCGCCGCAGCTGAATTTCCTGGGCGACGAGAACCGCGCCCTGTGCGAGTCGCTGACCATGCAGGACTTCCGCGGCCGCATGAAGCCCCTGGACACCCAGGCCCGCGAGATCTCGATGAAGATCACCAAGCGGGAGAGCTTCGAGGGCTGGGAGCCCATGGACCTCTACATGTCCTGGCTGACCAACCCGGAGTTCTGGTTCGAGTACCCGGTGCTGGCCGTGCGCTTCCCCGGGCTGAAGTCGCTGCTGGGCGTCTCTCCGGAGACGCGCTGGGTCAGCGCCAGCAGCCTGCTGAACGGCAACCAGTACGTGCTGGCCGAGCCGGTGCGCGAGGCCCTGCGCACGCCGGACCGCGACCGCACCAAGCTGCAGCGCCAGCTGCTGCTGTTCGACGAGCGCTTCAACATCTTCTGGGACGCGCTCAACGGCGGCAGCCTGCGCCTCTACCCCATCGCCGGCGACCCCGCCCACACCTGGACCGACTTCAACGGGGTGCTCGAGCAGCCCGCGTCCGCGTGGGCCGACCGCAGCCGCGAGGCCATGGACCGCCTGATGTCGGGTCTGCGGGCGGGCGACCAGCCGCGCATCCGCGCCGGCCTGGAGGCGACCTCCGCGCTGCAGCACCAGTACGGCGCCGCCGTCCTGCCGAGCGCCGGCGCCCTGAAGGCGGAGTTGTGGCTGAACAAGGCCCACCCCTTCCGCAACGTCACGATGACCTACCTGGCGGCCTTCGCCGTGCTGCTGTTCGCGTTCTTCTGGAGCCTGGCGCGCCGCGGCGGCCAGCCCTACCCGTCGCGCCATCCCCTGTACCTGGCCGGCATGGCGCTGTTCGTCGGTTCGCTGCTCTTCCACCTCGCGGCCTACGTCCTGCGCTGGGTCGCCTCGGGCCGCGCTCCCCTGAGCAACGGCTACGAGTCGCTCATCTTCATCGCCCTGGCCACCGCCATCGCCGGCCTGATCTTCGAGTCGCGCGACCGGCGCGGCTCGTCGGCGGGCGTCTCGGCGCTGCTGACCACGGTGATCCTCGCGGTGGCCATGCTCTCGACCTTCGACCCGGCCATCGGGCCGCTGGTGCCGGTGCTCGCCTCCTACTGGCTGAACATCCACGTCACGGTCATCACCGGCAGCTACGGCTTCCTGGGCCTGGGCTCGCTGCTGGGCGGCCTGAACCTGATCCTGTTCCTGCTGAAGAATCCCCGGCGCCCACAGGTGCGCGAGGCCATCCTGAAGCTGGACCGCCTGCTGTTCCGCGTGCTGGTGACCGGCGTGGGCCTGCTGAGCATCGGCACGCTGCTGGGCGGCGTGTGGGCCAACGAGTCCTGGGGCCGCTACTGGGGCTGGGATCCCAAGGAGACCTGGTCGCTGGTGACGATCCTCGTCTACGCCACGGTGCTGCACTTCCGCTGGATCCCGGTCATGAACCGCCCCTGGGTGCTGGCCACCGGCGGCTTCGCGGGCATCGCCTCGGTCGTGATGACCTACTTCGGCGTGAACTACTTCCTGTCGGGCCTGCACAGCTACGCGCAGGGCGACGCGATCGCCGTGCCGAGCTGGGTCTACATCGGGACGCTGCTGATGTTGGGGCTGATCGTGGCTTCTTACTTGAGCGACCGGTTCCGCCGCTGGGA
>PNOJ01000059.1 GCA_013824755.1 Gemmatimonas sp. | reverse complement strand
TGGTCACGGTGGCCCATTCTGACAGGGACGCGGCCCCCATGGACCGCGCCCCGGACGTTACGATCATATAGCGATCCGGCCCCTCAGGGGCAGACCGGCGTGACCACCCAGACGGCGCCTGCGAATCGCCAGATGTTCCCGCTGCAGCTCAAGGATTCGGGGTGCGCGCCGCATTCCACGTTGCCGGTGCCCCAGGTCAACTCCAGCAGCAGATCGCCGTCCTCGTGCTCGCAACTCGACTCCTGGACGGTCGCGTCGTAAGACGTTCCGTAGTACCAGGGATCGTTGAAGCCCGAGCCCTGGACGCGATAGCGGGTGATGCCCGGCAGCGGCGTCCAGCGCACCGAGATCCGGTAACCGACCCAACAATTCGGCGCCACGCCGCCGGATGACTCGGCGCAGTACGTCTGTCCCTCGATCTGCGGCAGCACCGGCGTACGGATGACGACGTCGACCGAGTCCACCGGCGAGACGACACCCTCGCCGAGGTCGAGGCGCGCCACGCAGGTCACCACATCGTTGCCGCCGTCGTTGTCGACCAGGAAATCCGCCCACGGCGTCGCCGAGGTCCACGGCGGGCTGACGTTGCCCGGCCCGCGCAGCGTGCCGTTGGCGCCGCCGCCCCGCCAGTGCCAGAGCAGCGTACCGCCGCCTTCGAAGGGCGGATCGAGGGTCGGCGACAGGCGGAACTGGCCGCGCGGGCAGGAGAACACCGTGTCGGGCAGCACGACGCGGCGGCGCACGACCTCCAGGGTGCTGGTCGCCGCGCGCACCAAGGTCCGCTCGCCGCCGAGCGTGACGTACAGCTCGCAGGTGACCGTCTCGAGACCCTCGCTGCCGTCGTCGGCCACGTACTGGACGAAGGCGCTGCTGGTGAAGAAGTCGTTGCCCGTGTCCGTCGGCGCCTGGGGGTTGACGAGCGTGCCGCGCGCGCCGGGACAGCGCCAGCGGTAGGCGTAGGCCCAGCCCTCCGGGTTGCCGCCGGTGTCGTCGTCGACGACCAGGGTCAGCAGCTGCGTGCCGTGCACCATGATGCGCGCGCCGCGCGGCTCGACGTGGATCAGGGGGCTGGTGACGGTCACGTCCCAGCTCTCGGCCTTCTTGCAGAGGCCGAAGTGGTAGCCGGTGATCGTGTTGTCGGCCAGGTTGCCGACGATGTCCGCGATGCCGATCAGGAAGAAGGCGCGCTCGACGCCGTCCATCACCTCGGCCGACTCGTCGGCGGTGAAGAGGGCCGCCTGCAGGCCGTCGGCGATGAGGTCGCGCACCCAACCCTGCAGCGTGCCGTTGGTCAGCGCGGCGTTCCACAGCTCCAGCAGCGCGGGCCAGAACTGCCCGTCGTTCGCCAGCGCGTGGACGTTGGGCAGGGCGCCGGTGACCAGGCCGACGAAGTCGTTCACCTGGCCGGGGATGTCGTCGCCGAAGACGTTGTCGGCGTACGTGCCCGCGGCGCCGGCGGTGTTCAGGAACATCGGGATGAAGTAGTCCATCACCAGGCACTTCATCGTCATCCACTCGCCCTGGGCGAGTTCGTGGGACGTGTAGAGGTCCGGGTTGTCGGGCTCCTCGAGGCCCATGCCGAGCACGTCGACCCGGTAGTAGGTGCGCTTGGCGTCGCCGCGCGTCTCCAGCAGGATCGGGTCCATCGACTCGGGCGCGTAGGCGAAGCCGCCGGTAAGCGCGCCGACGATGGTGTTGATCGTGCCGCCGAAGGCGGCCACCGGCGGCACTTCCAGCTCGTGTTTCACGAGCGGGTCGGGCAGCTCGTGCTCGACATTGTTGGTGTCAAGCCAGCCCAGTTCCATCACGAAGCTCGCCGCTCGGCGGCGGTAGCTGTTCTTGATGGTGATGCGGTTGATCCCGCCCTCGTTGAGCACCTCGACGCCGCTCTGCTGGGCGCCGGGTTCGATGATCACGCCCTTGTCGGGTTCGGGCACCAGGGCGTTCGTCAGGGCGAGCAGGGCGTCGTGCAGACCCTGATCCTGGACCGAGAGCCCGCCCGGAGTGGTCGACAGCATCGCCGCCCAGGCCGCCTCCACGCTCGAGAGATCCAGGGAGGGGTCGGCCAGCAGGGCGCGGATCGCCTCGGCGCCGTCGCCGGGCACCATCCAGGAGCCGAGCGACAGCCAGGCGAGCACCTCGGCGGTCGTGCGCAGCGAGAGCGTCGCGCTCTCGTCGCCGAACCAGCCCATGAGCACCGTCGCGCCGGCGGGACCCTGGACCAGCGCCAGCTGATCGAGGCCCGTGTGCACCTTCAACGAGAAGGCCCCGGCGGCGTCGCAGGGCGACGCGGCCAGGCCGTTGACCACCCGCAGGGTGGCGGGGTCGCCGGTCCAGCCGGCGGGCAGCTCGACCGCACCGGCCAACTGGGAAGTCGGGACGGGCTGGGGCTCCGGATCGGGACCGGGACCGGACGGATCATCGCCGCCGCAGCCCTGCAACCACCACAGCGCGGCCAGCAGCGTGAGCGCCGAGGCCACCGTCAGGGTCATGGTACGTCGCATCTCGCCTCCTCAGATCGAAGTGGACGGCGGCGGCCGGTCCGGATGCGAACGCGGCAACCGCCCCGGTCGGCACCGGGCCACGGGACCGGCATGGCGCGGGCGCTACGCGCCCGGGATGACGAGGTCCACGCCGGACACGGTCGCGGCGTCGACGATCTCGACGACGCCGGCAGCGTTCCAATCGGGCGTGGCGGGATACCAGATCGCGCCGGGAGGCGGGATCCCAAGCTCGTCCCAATAGATGTCCCCTGACACCGCCCCCACCTTGAAGCGGCCGTCGGGCAAGCCCCTGAACGTGAAGTCGGGATCGCCGGCGTTCACTTGGTAATGTGCCCATTCCTGGCACGAATCCGCCGCGTACACGATGATCACATAGTACTCATTCGACGCGGCCGGTAACGCCAAGCTCCCTGCGATCACGCCGCCGGTCTCGAAGACCAGATCGAGCGTGACGATGTCGCCGGGCTCGTCGATCGTGATCGGCAGGGCCGCGGCGGAAGTCGCCGCGCGGTCGTACCATTGGGGCCGCCAATTGAACCTGCCGGCGGCATAGGTGTCGTAATCGAACCGCAGCAGGTATGTGCCGGGGCTCAGGTTGGGGATGCCGATTTCGTGGTTGCTCCCGAAATAGACGTAATGACGCCCGAGCAGTTCGGTGCCGGCCGCATCGTAGATGCCGCACCACGCATCGCCAACATCATCGGGTGGATCCGCGACGAGGAGGCGCAACCCGCACTGCAGGTACTCGAGGCCCGTGAGCGTTTCCCCCGGCCCGAGGGTGAAGATCTCGGCGGACTCGAAGCTCGGACCACCGAACCAACTCCCCGTCTCGGAGTAGTGGGCGACCCGCAGCTTGAACTCGGCCGGCAGGAGGAGGTCGAAGCCAAAGGTGCCGTCTTCGCCGACCGTGAAACGGTTGATCAACACCAGCGAATCCAGGTCCACCACCGTGAGCTCGGGGTTGTTCCCCAGTCCCAGATCCAGCCAGGCCCCGCCGACGCGACCTTCGACGCGCAGGGGTTCGACCGCGACCGGGCCGGTGACCCGCGACACGGCTCCCGCCGTCACGCCGAATCGCGTCGCCGCGGCGACGTCGCGCGCGCCCGGCAGCCAGACCGGTTCGCAGACATACCTGCGGTCATCGTCCCATGGTGAGCCGAGTTCGAGCGAGAGCTGGTACTCACCGGGCACCAGGGCCACCGGTTGCACGAGGAACCATCCGTTTTCGACTTCCGTGTGGCGTGAAGTGCCCACGAAGATGGGATTCCCGATCCCTTCCGACCCGGGCGCATAGAAGCGTATCTGCCCATGATAGTCTTCGAGACCGGGAGAAAACGTCAGATCCGGATCCAGCCAGCCGAGAGCGAACCCGATCCGGACGGGCGAGTTCGCCGCGGTGACCGGGATCGTGTCGGCGGCGGCCTCATCGTAGACGAGCTGCGGCTCGGCGTGGTAGATCCTCGCGCCGATCCCGTCCCCCCGCAAGTAGACCAGGTAATCCCCGGCCGGCACGTCCATGCCGAAGGAGCCGTCGTCGTCCACCTCGACACTGCCCTCGAATCGCTCCCGGTGATCGTCGTTCAACCGCTCGAAGCAGACCACGGCCTCGACTGGCGTCACGCCGGTGGTCACGCGACCTTCGAGGCGACCGGCCGGGACCCCCGCCCAGGGATCGCCGAACTCGGCGCATCCGGACCCGACCGCGAGGGACAGCGCCAGGACCGACAGCAGGGCGCGATCCGAAAGGCGGGGACGAGTCATGGCCGGCTCCCTCCCGCCGGCACCGGCAGCGTCCAGGACAGGCCCGTCACGACGCCGTGGTCGGCGATCGCGACCGATGCCGCGCCGCCGAAGCCGAACGACCCCGGGTACCACCACAGGACGCCGCCGCCGAGTTCGGCACGCAGGTAGTAGTCGCCGTCGGCGAGACCGCTGAAGGCGAAGGCGCCGTCGTGGGTGTTCGAAGGCCACGAGCACCACGGCTCGCCCCGCTCGTCGCAGAGCGCGACCTGGACCGACCCGGGATCCCCGCCGTCGGCCGCCAGCAACGCGCCGGAGATCCGGCCACCCGGCGCCAGGATGACGTCGAGACGACGGCGCACGCCCGCCTCCACGTCGATGAGCGTGGCGTCGGCCGAGGACGCGGCGCCCTCGTACCACTGGCCGGCCCAGGTCTGGCCGTTGCACACGCCGTCCAGTTGCAGCAGGACGCGGCCCGGCTCCAGATTGCCGATCCGGAACGGGTTTTGCCCCGCCACGTTGGACGTCAGGAGGTTGCCCGTCTCGTCGTAGATGCGGAACCTGACGGTGCGCTGCACCAGATCGCCCGGCCCGTCCAGCCAGATCTCGAGCCCGCCTTCGACCGCGTCGACACCTGTAAGGCGGTCGCCCGCCTGCAGGGCGAACACGTCGGCGGTCTCGAACGAATCACCTCCGCACCAGCGGCTTGTCCCGTAGCAGCTGAACCGGAGCCTCACGTCCAGAGGGAAGGGCAGGACGATGACGAAACGGCCATCGTCGTCGCAGGTGGCGTCCGCAACCTCGCGCGATGCCGACGAGAAGGCGGTCACGCTCATCCAGAGCGCCGGCTCCACCTGCCAGCTGCCCGTCACCTGGCCGGTGATGGTGGCGTAGGTATCCGTAAAAGCGGTCTCGTAGACGGCCGCGGACTCCAGCCCCACGACCAGGGTATCGGCCATCGCCGCTTCCAGCGAGCCCGGCAGGTAGAAATCATCGCCGAAGAACGGTTCGCCGAACGACATGACATAGGAACCGGGTTCGAGGGCCCTGATCTCGAACTCAACCCAGCCGTCTACCACATCATCGCCATCCCGGCCGTCGTAGTTGGTGTCGTTCTCGAGATTCAAGTTGCAATAATGACCTTCCCATTCCGGGGGTACCCGGACCCGTACCCTCGCCAGTCCCCGCCGCAGATCGTGGTACAGGACGGAAGGTACGATCTGCACGGTGTCCGCCCGGCTGTCGCCCGTAGAGCCCACTGCTGAGTTGCGGGTATCCAGGGCGTAGCGGCCGGTCGGCAGCTCCAGCCGGTACCAGCCCGTCGAGTCCGAACGCGTCTGAGCCTCGACCCGGTCGTCGTACCAGCCGTCGGGGTCGGCCACGATCCGGCTGGCGGTGACCGTCATGACCTGTCCCTGCCCCGCGACGAGCACGTAGCCCTCGACGGCGCCGACTTCGAACAGCTCGACGTCGGGCTCGGGCTCCCCCGTGCAGGAGACGAGCGCCAGCAGCGCCAGCAGCAGGAGGGCGGATCCCGGGTTCGGCTTCGGCATGGATGCGGTCTTCCGATGACGACGGTTCGATCTAGTTGATGTATCCCAGCGAACGCAACTGCTTGCGGATCTCCTCGCCCACCGCGGGGTCGAGCCCCGCTTCGGCTCCCTCGACGGGGCACAGTTCCATGTAGGAAGGCACGCGGTGCTTCTCCATCTGCTTGACGTGGCGGCGGCCCGCGTCGGTCAGCCCCTGCGCCAGGATCGCGCCCGGCATGTCCTTGGCCGGCGGCAGGCCCAGCAGCGAGAGGAAGGTGGGGCAGATGTCGAGCAGCTCGATGCGGTCGATGACCGCGCCGGCCTCGTACAGGGGGCTGCGCACCAGGAAGATGCCCCACTCGCTGTGCTCGACCGTGCCGCGGCCGTTCGGCCGGGGACCGAAGAAGCCGTGGTCCGACAGGATCACGGCCTGGCGGTCGGGGGGGAACCACGACAGCACCTCGCCCACCGCCTCGTCGACCCAGTCGTAATAGAGGGGCAGGATCTCCCGGAAGGCCGCCAGCTCGGCCGGGTCGTTGCGCGGCGAGGCCGGGTCGTCCTTCAGGTAATGGTGGAACGAGTGGCTCATCATGTCCGGGCCGCGCAGGTAGAAGAAGAAGAGGTCGAAGTCCGCGACGTCCTTCAGCAGGCGGGCCACGTTCAGGTAGCCCAGGTCGGCGGCCCAGAACTCCCGCAGGTTGCGCAGCTGGCGCGGGTAGGCGGCTTCGAGCGCCGCGACGTCGGCGCCGGGAGGCAGGAACCGCGCCAGGTCCCGCGCCCGCAGCGAGTCGGGATCGACGCGGCAGGCGACGACGCGCGCGCTCAGCGAATCGGGGTAGACCAGCCTGGCCAGGGGCACGCTGCGCTCGCGGCCGTACGGCAGGTAGTCGCTGACCATGACGCCGTCGATGGGCCGGGCCGGGTACGTGGTCCACATGCCGCTGACGGCCGTGCTCTGGCCCGCGGCGCCGATCATGTCCCAGATCGCCGGCGCGTACCAGGCGCTCCCGGTGGGCGCCTTGCGGCCGGACTCCCCCAGGAAGGAGGCGACGCCGTGCACCTCGGGCCCGACGCCGGTGCAGATGCTCGCCCACAGCAGCGGCGACTTCTCCAGCGGGACGAAGGTCTTCATGCGGCCGGACGCGGACTGGGCGCGGAACGCGGCGAGGCGGGGCAGGCGGCCCTCGGCGATCATGGGGTCGAGCAGGTTCCAGTCGGCGGAGTCGATCCCGATGACCAGCAGATCGGGAGGCGAGGCGGGCGCGACGCGGCCGCCCCCGTCACGGCCGCAACCGGTCGGCAGCGCGCAGACGATCAGGAGCAATAACGTCAGGAACGGGTAGCGCAGGCCTCTCATCTCGGCATCCTTCTCCCGCCGGGTCCCTGGCGACGACCACGGACACCCATGGTACCCCGCATCGGCGGACGGGACAACGGGAAACGGCGCGGCCCGGATTGACAGGCCCCGCCAACGGACCTACGCTGCGGGACGGGCGTCCTTCATCCGGCCGCGGCAGGCGGCAGGAAGCGCGAGGCAGCATGAAACGCGAGGCAGCATGAAACAGGTGTCGAAGGTGGCGATCCTGGGCTCCGGCGTCATGGGCAGCGCGATCGCGGCCCATTTCGCCAACGCCGGGGTGCCGGCGCTGGTGCTGGACATCGTGCCCCCCGGCCTGCCCGAGAGCGCCGGCCGCCAGGAGCGCAACGCCCTGGTCGACGGCGCGATCGCCGCCATGACGAAGGCGAAGCCCTCCCCCCTGTTCACGCCGGCGTGCCTGAAGCTCATCGAGACCGGCAACTTCGAGGACGACCTGGCGCGCCTGAAGGAGGCCGACTGGATCGTCGAGGTCGTCAAGGAGGACCTCTGCATCAAGCGCAAGATGCTCGGCGCCGCCGCCGCCCACCTCAAGCCCGACGCCTGGCTCACCAGCAACACCTCGGGCCTGTCCCTGGCCGCGATGTCCGCCGAACTGCCGGAGGCGGTGCGGCCGCGCTTCCTGGGCACGCACTTCTTCAACCCGCCGCGCTACATGAAGCTGATGGAGCTGATCCCCGGGCCGGCGACCGACCCCGCAACGCTGGCGGAAGTGGCCGGCTTCTGCGAGGTGCGCCTGGGCAAGGGGATCGTCGTGGCGCGGGACACGCCCAACTTCGTGGCCAACCGCATCGGCGTGCACGCCATGATGACCACGTTCCGGGTCATGGAGGAGATGGGGCTGACCGTCGAGGAGGTCGACGCCCTGACCGGCCCCGCGGTGGGCCGCCCCAAGACCGCCACCTTCCAGCTCGCGGACCTGGTCGGGCTGGACACCTTCCTGCACGTCGCCGAGAACGTCCACGCCACGGCCGTCGACGACGAGGCGCGCGAGGTCTTCGCGCCGCCCGCCTTCCTGCGCACGATGGTCGGGAAGCGCCTGCTGGGCCGCAAGACCGGCGGCGGCTTCTACCGGATGGTCAAGGGCGAAGGCGAGAAGACGATCCTCACGCTGGACCTCGGCACCTTCGAGTACCGCGAGAAGCGCAAGGCCGCGTTCCCGGAGATCGAGCGGGCCAAGACCATGGACGACCTCGCCGAGCGGCTGCGCTTCCTGGTGCTGGGCCAGGGCCGCGCGGGCTCGATCCTGTGGGCGATGCTGGCGCCGACCTTCTCCTATTCCGCGATGCGGGTGGGCGGGATCTGCGATGACGCCTCGGCCGTGGACCGGGCCGTCCGCTGGGGCTTCAACTGGGACCTCGGCCCCTTCGAGACCTGGGACCGGCTGGGCTTCCGCGCGGTGACCGACCGGCTGCGCGCCGACGGGCACCCGCTGCCGGCCTGGATCGACGCCCTGTACGTGAGCGGCGCCGAGACCCTGTACCGCGAGCGCGACGGGCGCCGGGAATCGCCGACCGCGGCGCCGGGAGTCTTCGCCCCGGTGCCGGTCCATCCCCGCGCCTTCGACTTCGAACTGCTGCGGCGCGGGCAGCGCGAGATCCGCCGCAACCCCGGCGCCTCGCTGCTGGACCTGGGCGACGGCGTCTTCTGCCTGGAGTTCCACGCCAAGATGAACGCCCTGGGCCAGGACCAGATCCAGATGGCGATGACGGCCTGCCGCGAGGCCGAGCAGAACGGCCGCGCCCTGGTCGTGGCCAACCAGGGCGAGCACTTCTCGGCCGGCGCCAACCTGGCGCTGCTCTTGATGGAGGCCGCCGAGGGCAACTGGGACGACATCGACCTGATCGTGCGCGCCTTCCAGGGCATGACCGACCGCCTCGCCTTCTGCGGCGTGCCGGTGGTGACCGCCCCGCACGGGCTGGCCCTGGGCGGCGGCTGCGAGGTGACCCTGGCCGGCGACCTGGTGCGGGCCGCGGCCGAGACCTACATCGGCCTGGTCGAGTTCGGCGCCGGCGTGGTGCCGGCCGGCGGCGGCTGCGTGCGCCTCTACGGGCGCAACCGGGAGCGCTTCGCCGACGCGAGCGACCTCTACCCCGCCCTGCGCGCCACCTTCGAGACCATCGGCACGGCCAAGGTCGCCACCAGCGCCGCGGAGGCCCGCGAGTTCGGCTACTTCCGCGCCGCGGACACCTGGAGCATGAACCGCGACCTGCAGATCGCCGACGCCAAACAATTGGCGCTCGCGCTGGCCGACCGCGGCTACGCGCCGCAGACGCCCGACCCGGCGATCCCCGTGATGGGACGGGCGGGCATCGGGCTCTGCGAGTCGGTGCTCTACAACATGGTCGAGGCGGGCCACGCCACGGAGCACGACCGCAAGATCGGCGGCTGCCTGGCGCGGATCCTCTGCGGCGGGGACGTGCCCGGGCCGACGACCGTCTCGCACGCGCACCTGTTGGACCTGGAGCGCGAGTATTTCCTGAAGCTGTGCGGCGAGCGCAAGACGCTCGAGCGCATGCAGAGCCTGCTGAAGACCGGCAAGCCGCTGCGCAATTAGAAAGGACCGCCATGAGAGACGTCGTCGTCGCGCTGGCGTTGAGGACCCCCACCGGCAAGGCGGGCAAGGGCTCGTTCGCCCGGACGCGGCCCGACGACCTGGGCGCCGCGGTCGTCCGCGGGCTGCTGCGGCGCGCCGCGGCCCTGGACCCCGAGCGCATCGGCGACGTGATCTTCGGCTGCGCGATGCCCGAGGGCGAGCAGGGCATGAACGTGGGCCGCAACATCGCGCTGCTGGCCGGGCTGCCCGACGTGGTGCCCGGCATGACGGTCAACCGCTTCTGCTCGTCGGGCCTCGAGACGATCAACCTCGGAGCCCTGAAGATCGCCTGCGGCCAGGCCGACCTGGTGATCGCCGGCGGCGTCGAGTCGATGTCGCTGATCCCGATGGGCGGCCTGCGCTACCTGCCCAACCCCGACCTGGTGGCGTCCGCGCCGCAGACCTACCTGAACATGGGCTTGACCGCCGAGCGGCTGGCCGAGCAGGACGGGATCACGCGCGAGGCCCAGGACGCGTTCGCCGTGTCCAGCCACCGCAAGGCGCTGGCGGCGGCGGCGACCGGCCGCTTCCGCGACGAGATCGTGCCGGTCGCCGCGCGCTCGACGCAGCCCGGCCCCGGCGGCAAGCCGATCGTGCGCGAGTCCGTGCTCGAGGTCGACGAGGGGCCGCGCGCCGACACCACGCTGGAGGCCCTGGCGAAGCTGAAGCCGGCCTTCAAGGCGGGCGGCACGGTGACCGCCGGCAACTCCAGCCAGACCAGCGACGGCGCCGCGGCGGTCCTGCTGGCCACGCCCGAGATCTGCGAGGGCCTGGGCCTGATTCCTCTGGCACGATTCGTGTCCTACGCCGTGGCCGGGGTGCCGCCCGAGATCATGGGCATCGGCCCGGTGGCCGCCGTGCCGAAGGCCCTGGCCCAGGCCGAGCTGTCGCTGACCGACATGGACGTGATCGAGCTGAACGAGGCCTTCGCGGCCCAGAGCCTCAGCGTGCTGAAGCGGCTGAAGCTGTCGGCGGACGACGAGCGGGTCAACCCCAACGGCGGCGCCATCGCCCTGGGCCACCCCCTGGGCTGCACCGGCGCCAAGCTGACCGCCACCGCGCTGCACGAGCTGCAGCGCCGCGGCGGGCGCTACGCCCTGGTCACGATGTGCATCGGCACGGGCATGGGCGCCGCAGGGATCTTCGAAGCGATCTGACACCATCGCCACCGGGCAGGAGGAACCATGAGCCAGCAGACCTATCCCACCGGCGGCGAATTCCTGCTGCGGGCGGCCGCGCCCGCCGAGATCTTCACCCCCGAGGACTTCGACGAGAACCAGCGGATGATCGCGCAGGCGGCCCGCGACTTCATCCAGCAGAAGATCGATCCCCGGCGCGAGCAGATCGAGTACCAGGGCGACACGGCCCTGGGCGCGTCGCTGCTGCAGGAAGCCGGCGCGATGGGCCTGCTGGCGGTCGACGTGCCGGAGCGCTTCGGCGGCATGGGCGCCGACAAGGCCACGGTCATGATCATCAGCGAGCTGATCTCGCGCAGCGGCAGCTTCGCGGTGCAGCACGGCGCCCAGGCGGGCATCGGCACGCTGCCGATCGTCTACTTCGGCACCGAGGCGCAGAAGGCGCGGTACCTGCCCCGGCTGGCGACCGGCGAGCTGCTGACCGCCTACGCCCTGACCGAACCCGGCAGCGGCAGCGACGCCCTGGCGGCCCGCACCACCGCGACCCTGAACCCCGCCGGCACGCACTACCTGCTCAACGGGGTCAAGCAGTACATCAGCAACGCCGGCTTCGCCGACCTCTTCATCGTCTTCGCCAAGATCGACGGCGACAAGTTCACCGGGTTCATCGTGGAGAAGGCCTTCGGCGGCGTGGTCATCGGCGCCGAGGAGAAGAAGATGGGCATCAAGGGCAGCAGCACCTGCCAGGTCATCCTGGAGGACTGCCCGGTGCCGGTGGCCAACGTGCTGGGCGAGATCGGCAAGGGACACCACATCGCCTTCAACATCCTGAACGTGGGCCGCTTCAAGCTGGGCGCCAGCAGCGTCGGCGGCTGCAAGCTGGCCCTGGAGTGGTCGGTCCCCTACACCACCCAGCGCGAGCAGTTCGGCGCGCCGATCAGCTCCTTCGGCCTGATCCGCGCCAAGATCGCCGACGTCGCCGCCGCCGCCTTCGCCGCCGAGTCGATGGTCTACCGCACCGCCGGCCTGCTGGACCGCGCCATCGCCACCCTGGACAAGACCGCCCCGGACTACGACCTCAAGTCGATCTTGAAGGTCGAGGAGTTCAGCATCGAGTGTTCGATGATCAAGGTCTTCGGCACCGAGGCCATGGCCCTGGCCGCCGAGGAGGGCGTGCAGATGCTGGGCGGCTACGGCTACTGCCAGGAGTACGGCCTGGAGCGCCTGTACCGCGACGAGCGCATCAACCGCATCTTCGAGGGCACCAACGAGATCAACGGCTGCTGGTGCCGGGCCTGCTGCTGCGCAAGGCGCTCAAGGGAGAGCTGCCCCTGCTGCAGGCCGCCCAGAAGGTCGCCGAGGAGCTGATGGGCGTGCCGGAGTTCGCCGCCCCCGGCGAGCCGGGCTTCCTGGAGGCGGAGACCAAACTGGTCGCCAACCTCAAGAAGACGGCCCTGGCGGCCCTGGGCATCGCCGCCCGCACCTTCGGCGATAAGCTGAAGGACCAGCAGGAGGTGCTGGCCGACTGCGCCGACCTGGTGATCGCGGCCTACGCCTGCGAGAGCGCACTGCTGCGCACGCAGAAGCAGGCGGCGCGGACCGGCGCGGACGGGACCGGCGTCGCCGTCATGGCGGACCTGACGGCGCTGTGCGTCAACGACGCCATGGAACAAGCCGCCGCGCTCGGCCGCCGCGCGCTGGCCAACACGCTGGCCGGCGACGAGCTGCGCACGATGCTGGCGGGGCTGCGGCGGCTGACCAAGCACGACCCCGCGCCGCGGGCGAAGCTGCACGACCGCATCGCGGCGGCGGCGATCGCGGCGGGGGGCTACCCGCTCTGAGCGACCGGCGGATCGCCGAGGAGGCAGGCGTGGAATTGAGGAGTTTCGAAACGGTCATGGGAGCCTTGAACGAGCGGGGTGTCCGCTACCTGCTCGTCGGGGGGATGGCCGTCGTCGCCCACGGCCATGGCCGGATGACGCACGACATCGACCTCGTGATCAAGCTGGATCACGACAACATCCTGAAAGCCTTCGCCGCCTTCTCGGAACTCGGCTACCAGCCGCGCGTGCCGGTCACGGCGGCTTCGTTCGCCGACCCCGCCAACCGCAGCGCCTGGATCGCGGAGAAGGGCATGACGGTCCTGAACCTCTACTCGGAGCGGTTCCGAACCACGCCGATCGACGTCTTCGTCGCGGAGCCTTTCGACTTCGACGCGACGGAAGCCCGATCCCTCACGGCAGACGTCGAAGGCATCGATTTCCGTTATGTCGACATCGAGACCCTGATCCGGATGAAAGAAGCCGCCGGCCGCCCCATCGATCGAGACGATGTCTTCCACTTGAGGATGCTCCAGGATGGCTGACGAGAGCTGGAAGATCGCTGCCGACGCCGTGGATTGGCAGTGCGACTGGGACAGCGCCAAACGGTTCCAACTGCTGTATTTCCGCAACCTGCCGATGGTCGACAAGATCCGTGCCGTCGAAGAGATGTGCCGCCTGGCCCGGGCCCTTCAGCGTCGCGGCGAACCGCATGCTCGCTAACCGGGATAGTCGCCCGGCACCGCCGCCGATTACGATCACATGCTCGCAGCCCGGGGCAGTCCTCAGACGTACCCGAACAGCGGCGGGAAGAGGATCACGACGATCGCCGCCCAGACGGCGTAGACCGGCAGGTAGTCGGTCTGCCAGCGCTCGAGGCGGGAGAACGGCCCTCGCCCGCGCAGGAACCGCACGTAGAGCACCGTCGACCAGGCGAGGTTGACCAGCAGGATCACGTTCTCGCCCAGCGCGGCCACGCGGTTGGGGCTGAAGCCGAATTCGGAGATGCGCGCCGCGATCGCCCCCAGCGCCAACGCGTCGGCCAGCAGCGCGCCCACCAGCAGCACCACCTGCAGCACGTCGAAGACGCCGGGGGGCGCCCGGTGGTCGCGGGCGGACACGGAGTAGAGCAGCAGGCCCAGGACCACCACCAGCAGCAGGTCGAAGGCGATGAGCACGTCGCGCCGGACGTCGACCCCGCGACCGGTCCACAGCTGGGTCGCCAGGAAGATCACCAGCATGGCGGCGAACAGCGGCGTGAACAGGCGCGTCAGCACCGGCGCCATGTTCTCGATCACGCTCTGCTTGGCCTCCACCAGCCAGGAAGCGACGACGACCGCCCCCATGACGCCGCACGGCAGCAGCCACTGCTCGAAGACGGGCTCGATGTCCACGCCGATAGCCTGGAAGATCAGCCCCGTGAACCCCGCCAGCACGCCGCCGCCGAGGGCGATCAGCACGTAGTAGATGAACAGCTCGCCCGAGAAGCGGATGAAGTCCATGCGGCCCTCCGCCCGCCCCCACCGGCCGCCCGCGTACGCGACGCCCACGGCCAGCCAGAGCGCGATCGGCAGGTGCAGCGCCGAGAGCACTTCGACGGAGCCGCCCGGGGCGAACGGGTAGAGGTTGGCGAACACGCCCGCCGCGACGAAGGCCACGGCCAGCCGGCGGAGGGTCCCGGCGCCGGGCCGCCGCTTCCAGACGAAGAAGCCGGCCAGCAGGGGCAGCACGAAGAGGCCCAGGTTGCGGGCGTAGAAGCCCTCGTCCTCGCCCCAGCGCAGGCCGAAGAGGGCCGGCGCCTTGATGGCCACGGCCGCCGCGACCGCCAGGCCGAAGGCGACGGCGGCCTCCCGGCGGACGCTCCCGCGCGGCTCCCCGGGATCGTCGGGGTCCAGGACGAGCTGCTTCCAGAGGCGATCCGAGTGCTCGCGCGCGAACTCCCGCGAGAGGGCGTCGAGGTTGCCCATGCGCTTGACCGCCACCAGGAAGGCCTCGTCGACGGCGAGCCCCGCTTCGACCAGACCCGCGACCTGCTCGCGCAGGTGGTCCTCCAGTTCCGCCACGTCGACGGTCTGGATCGCCTGGCGGCGGCGCAGGTAGCTGCGCCACTGGTCGATCTGGTCCTCGAGCGGCTGCGCCGGTCCGGGATGCGTCATCTCAGGCTCCCTCGGGAATCGGTGTCGTCGGCGCCGGGTGGCCCAACGGAACGGCCAGGGGGAAGATCGACCAGAGGCCACGCAGCGTCGCGTCCACCGCCTGCCACTGGTGGCGCTCCTGCGCGAGCTGGGCGCGGCCGCCGGCGGTGATCCGGTAGTACTTGCGGCGGCGGCCGCTCTCGGCCACCTCCCACCGCGCCTCGACGTGGCCGAGCCGTTCGAGCCGGTGCAGGACGGGGTACAGCATGCCGTCCGTCCACTCCATGCGCCCCTCGGACAGCTCCCGGACCCGTTTGATGATGGCGTAGCCATAGCTGTCGGCTTCGGCCAGGATCGCCAGGACGATCGGGGTCGAGGAGGCGGCCATCAGGTCTTTGCTGATCTCCATGATTTCCCCGGTCCGTGCAACGGTGCGAGGCTTGATGACTCTAGTACCTAGCAGCACTATACATTGTTCTACTATGTATGTCAACACCTCATCAGCGGGACGGCTCGAGAACGAGAATACGGCCCCCGGGCGCGTTTGCCCGGAGGCCGTCCCTCCCCGGTGATCGTGTCCGCCGCCTAACGCAAGACGATCACCGTCGCGAACGTCTGGCTCGTGTTCTTGGCCCCCGCGGACGCCTTGAGGTTCCCGTACCAGGTGAACTCGGCGTAGGTGTCGCCCGTCCCCCGCAGCTGCAGCGAGGTGCCCTTGGTCGTGGCCTCGGATTCGCTGAGCGGGATGTTGGTCGACGTCATGCCGCTGGCGGCGCCGCCGGTGGCCGTGAACGCGCCCTCATAGCTGAGGAACTGCACGACCTGGCCGGAAGCGTTCACCAGTGCGATCCCGTCCGGGGCGCCGTTCTCCAGGCCCGCGAAGGTGATCGACATGACGCCGAAGCCGTTCTGCTTGTTGGGCATGGTGCCGGACAACGTCTTCGTGGCGTAGACCGCGCCGTTGGCGCCGTTGTAGCCGACGACCGTCCAACCCGTCATGACGGTGCCGGCCGGTCCGGCCACCTCGACGAATTCGCTCGAGTCCGTACCCACGTTGTCGTAGTGGAACTCGTTGATCCACACGTTGGCCAGCGCCGGGGCGGTCACGGTGACCGGCGCCGTGTCCGAGGATTGGGTGCCGGCATTATCCGTCACCGTCAGCGTGGCCGTGTAGGAACCCGCCGTCGCGTAGGCATGCGACGGATTGGCGGCCGTGCTGGTGGCGCCGTCGCCGAAGTTCCACAGCCAGGCAGCGATGGTGCCGTCGCTGTCGGTCGAACCGGCCGAAGAGAATACGATCGAGGCCCCGGTCAGACCGCTGTACGGACCGTTCGCCTGCGCCACCGGCGCCTGGTTCGGCGCGGTGATCGTGACCGGGGAGGTGTCCGTACCCTGGGCGCCGGCGTTATCGGTCACGGTCAGCGTGGCTGTGTAGGATCCGGCCGTCGCGTAGGCATGCGACGGGTTGGCGGCCGTGCTGGTGGCGCCGTCGCCGAAGTTCCACAGCCAGGCCGTGATCGTGCCGTCGCTGTCGGTCGAACCCGCCGACGAGAAGACGATGGCGGCGTTCGTGAGCCCGGCGTAGGGACCGTTCGCCTCGGCCGCCGGCGCCACGTTGGGCGGCGGCGCGCCGAAGGACTGGCCCGAGTTCACCGCGCCGGCGGTGCCGGCTGCCGCGGGCTGCCAGGTGAAGGCCGAGTAGGTCGTGCCGCTGCCGGCCAGCTGCAGAGTCCAGCCCACCGGCGAGGTGGTGCCTTCATTGACGCCGACGTCGATCGAGACGAGGCCGTTCGCCGCGCCGCCGACCGCCGTGAATGTGCCCTCGTAGCTCAGGAACTGCACGACCTGCCCCGCTGCGTCGATCAGCGCCAGACCGTCCGGGCTGCCGTTCTGCATGCCGGCGAAGGCGAAGCTGGCAGTGCCGAAGCCCGACAGCTGGTCGGGCAGCGTACCCGACAGGTTGACGGTGTAGTAGACCGCGCCGCCGCTGCCGTTGTAGCCGACGACCGACCAGCCGGCCAGCGACGTGCCGGCGGTGCCGGCCACCTCGACCAGCTCTCCGCTGTCGGTGCCGTCGTTGTCGTAGTGGAATTCGTTGATCCAGACCACGGAGGCGCCGCCGCCGGTGGGAGTGGCCGAGGCGCTGACCGACTGCGCCGACTCGTTGCCGGTCGCATCGTCGGCGGTCAACACGTACCAGTAGGTCGTGCCGCCGGTGACGGTCGTGTCGGAGTAGTGGCTGGCCGACAGCAGGGTCCCGTTCAACGCGCTGTACGGGCCGCCGACCGCCGTGGCGCGGTACACCGTGTAGCCGGCCAGGTCGGTTTCGCCGTTGTCGTTCCAGTCCAGGTCCACCACGCCGGCGCCGCCGACGGCGACCAGTCCGGCCGGGGCCGCGGGAGGCGTGGTGTCGCCGGCGCCGCCGCAGTTGTCGATGAAGAGGCAGGCGACCCACTCGGGGTGGTCGATGAACGGGTTCCGGTTGCCCTGGTAGGCGTAGACCGCATCGTTGCGGGCCAGCTCCTTCGCATCGACCGGATCATCCAGGTGCCACTGCAGGACGACGCTGAGCAGGCCCATGTAGGCGATGCTCAGGTTGGCGCCGGTGTTCGAAGACTCGATCTGCGCGAGGCTGTCGGTCAGGATCAGATCTGGCTCGGCGTACCCGGTCACGCCGTGGTTGCCGCCCTCGTAGCGCACATCCATGTAGAGGAGCGCGCGGGCTACGTCGCCGCGGCGGTCCCACCAGGTTTCCCAGTAGGTGACATCCGACCAGTTCGACCAGCCGGGATAGACGCCCGAGCCGCCGCCGACGCCGCCGGTGGCGAGGGTGGTGTATTCCGTGCCCGTGCCGCCCACCGCGCCGTAAGGCTTGTTGCTGCGCGACGAGTTGTAGCTGTCGTTGCAGATGAACAGGTGGTGGCAGTCCGTGTACGGGTAGTTGGTCGATCCGTCGTTCGGGAAGCCGTAGCTCTTGGCCCACACGTGCTCGCGATTGTAGTCGAGGTTGCCTTCGCCATACTTCTGGAAGCTGGCGTTCAAGTACACGTCCAGCACGCGGCCGGTGTCGGCCGGGTCGGTGTCGGCCGCCTCGACCACGATCCAGGTGTCGGTGCCGGTGGAGGTGTAAGGGATCTTGAGGTGGTCGTCGATGACCGCGTGCAGCGAGGTGCGCAACGTCGCAGCGCTGCCGGCGTTGACGGTGTCGTAGTAGCCGGCGGGGATGCCTTTGTCGGTGCTATCCCAGGCGGGATCGGCGGGAGCGAGGGGCTGGCGCTCTTGTGAGCAGCCGCCGCCGAAGACAGCGGCCAGGACCAGGAGCCACAGGGTGAGCGAACGCATCGTGCGGGGCATCCGATACCTCCTGCCGAGGGTGGGGATTCAGCTCCGCGGGATCGTACATCGCCGGAACTGATCGGCCAAGCACGAGTCCAGCCTTCAAT